>JANPPN010000041.1:0-3554 GCA_031428535.1 Bdellovibrio sp.
TAATTAAAGTGGTACGCGAGCTGGGTTCAGAACGTCGTGAGACAGTTTGGTCCTTATCTTCTGTGGGCGTAAGAAATTTGAGCAGACCTGTCCTTAGTACGAGAGGACCGGGATGGACGAACCTCTGGTGTTCCTGTTGTCGCGCCAGCGGCAATGCAGGGTAGCTATGTTCGGAATGGATAACCGCTGAAAGCATCTAAGCGGGAAGCCAACTGCAAGATTAGATTTCTCAGGGGCTTCGGCCCCCTAAAGACTCCTCGGAGACTACGAGGTTGATAGGCATAAAGTGTTCATACAGTAATGTATTCAGCTTATATGTACTAATAGGTCGTGAGGCTTTTTTAAAATTTTTAAGAATCTTCTGTTTTACAGAGTTCTTCAGTCTCTAATTAATCGCTAAAAATCAATTAAAACAATTTTGCTGGTGCTTATAGCAGAGAGGTCACACCTGATCCCATTCCGAACTCAGAAGTTAAGCTCTCTTGCGGCGATGGTATTGCACAAGCAATTGTGTGAGAGAGTAGCACGGTGCCAGCTTTTTATTATATTAACCCGGTTAGGTTTTCCTAACCGGGTTTTTTTTTGTCTCAGCGTCTAATTATTAGACACTTTCATAGTTTAAAACTCATATAGTCTATTTAAAATGGCACTTGGATTGATAGTTTATCGCTTAGGCGGTGTTCTATGTTCTCTAAATTCGTATTCGCACAATTTTCATTGGGAATTGTAATTGGATCGATCATCGCCTGTTCGCCTACTAAGTTTGGGAAGAATACTCAGCAAGCGTCCGCTCTTTGTGATAGTTCAGTTACGAGTTGTGTTGTTCACACCTCCTCTACTGAAATTACCCAGGCTTACAAAGTTGGATCGGGTAAAGTCGATATTTTATTTGTAAATGACAATTCGGCTTCAATGTCAAAAAACCAAGTTCACATGGCCGCGAAATTTGCAGGTTTTATTCAAAATTTGGATGCAAAAAGTATTGATTACAGAATTGCCATTACGACAACTGATTTAAATACCGTTTCTCAAGCAGTCACACGTTTGGTTACGTTCGGTAACAGTCAGAAATATATCTCGCAGGCGGATAGCAATCGAGTAACACTGTTTAACAACGCGATTATTCGAAACGAAACTTTGGATTGCGAGAATTTTATCATTTCAATGTTTAATACTTACGGAGTTTATTTTCAATCTGACATTTCTAACCCTTACTACGCCGCTCAATATCCATTGAAGTGTCCATCTTCGGACACGAGGGGTATTTATACTGCGAACCTAGTTGTTTCCGAAAATACAGACTCATTGATGAGAGCAGATGCCAATTTGAATGTTATTCTGATTTCAAACGACAATGTCCGACAGGGGCATGCGATGGAAACCAAGGATACTGCTTCAGCTTTTACAAGCATGATGCAGCAACAGTATCCGACAAAGTATTGGGATTTTAACTCCATCATCGTAAAGGACCTCACTTGCAAAACCTCGCAGTCTTTGTACAACGCGGTAAATCAATTGGTTATGAATCAAAGCGGCCCGGCAATCGCTGGTGGAATCGGTATCGAGTACGCAAATCTTTCAAATTCAGCGGCTCGTGACATTGATAATAACCCACGTCCTCGCGGGCAGATTTTGGATATCTGCCAGGCGGACTACGCTCATAATTTTAATGCGATGTCGACGCAGATCGCTGATGAAGCTAGAATGTTCACAATAAAATGCGTACCGAGTGCGGCCCCAACTGTGAGCGTTGTTGGAAATTCGACTGCGAATATTACTCATACCTGGAGTGGGGATAAGATCGTTTTCCCGAGAGGTACCGAGGGAACTTCGGTTTCTATTAAATACACCTGCTATACCGGTCCGACTTAAGTCCTGAAGCTAGAATTTTTTGTCTTTAATTGTGTGTTTCAAAATGAGAATTTTAGAATGAAACTGTTTTTTTAACACAATCTTAAATAAAGATTTATTTTTTAACATAAAATCCAAAAATTATTAATTTTATATTTATTTTCGGCATTTTTCTGCCGATAGGTATTTCATGGGAATGGTAGACAGATACAAAAAAGCAGGCGGATTTATTCAGTTGATACAGGTTATCGAGACTTGTAATGCGAAAAAGCGTGAACAATTTATGAAAATCATTTCGGAAGAGAATCCCGAATGGGCCGAAGCACTCAATCAAAAATGCCTGGGCTTTGAAAAGATTTTAAGTTGGAAAGCTGAAGCTATTTTAGAAATTATTGCGTCCGTGAATATGTTGTCGTTTACGGCCTCATTAAAAAGTCTGGACCCTGAAAAGTTAGAGTTATTTTTACAAAAACTTTCAAATCAAGATCGTAAAAAATTTGAACTTGCATTGATTGAGGCTCAGCCAAGCCCGAATGAAATTTCAGCCAGCGTTCAGAAAGTAATCGGCGAAACCAGATTGCTGTTCGTTCAGGGATCACTGAAGGCCGACAAAATAGATCCAACTTTGGTTATTCCAGACGACTTTGAATTCATGCTTGGTAAAAACGAGCAGAACCGGCATTCCGGCGGCACCAGCAACGTTGCAAGCGCCTCCGCTACGCCGACATTGAGTTTTGACCTTCCGGTTACCCCAGCGGCAGTTAATGCCAGCGTGAGTAGTTTAAACGCCGAATTTGATAAAATTCAAAAGCGAATTGTTTTACTGACTCGTGAGGTACAGACCCTCAAAAGCGAAAATCAAGTTATGAAAGACAAATTGGAAAAAATTAAGAAAATCGCTTAATTTGCGCTGTTGTCCGATGCTTCATCTGTTAGCAATAAATTAATAAAAGGCCCTATAATTTCCTGAATGAGACCTATACTGCTTGACCGGAAGCTCGTTGCCGAATTATATTCGATGCACTTTGAATATCGTCGGGGCGTAGCGCAGTCTGGTAGCGCATCTGGTTTGGGACCAGAGGGTCGTAGGTTCGAATCCTATCGCCCCGACCAATTTTTCTCTTCGTAAATTGAGTAGTTACAAGATCGCAATCAAGTAATCGAAAATTCAAAATAGGACTTCGGGGCAGATCTCGGGGCATTTCTAAAAAACGTCTATCAAATTTATATGGCAGAACCAGAACTTCACTATGGAAAGTATCAAATTCGATGGATGGACGAAAACGGTAAACGTTGCAGCCGAGTCTTTGATACTCGGAAACTAGCAAAGGAAGAGCTGCGCAAGCGCATTTTTGAAGTTCAGCAAATCAATGCAGGTCTGTTAAAGAAAGATAACCACAGCATCACCCTTGGGATGCTTGCGGATTATTGGCTTGAGCACAGAGCCGCTTACAAGCGAAAGAATTATATTTGCTTTCATGACCTGAGGCATACATTTGCTAGCCACTGGATGATGAATGGTGGAGACCTATTTAAGCTGCAAAGAATACTCGGGCATCAGGATTGCTCAGTAAGTAGATTCGTGACGAAGACGTACTAATCCCTTAGCGGACTTTAGGCCGCTTAAAATAAAAGATATTCGCGATTTTTATCGCGTCCTTATTTAAAGTTTTCGACTATAACACCTGTATTGTCGACTTTCA
>JANPPN010000042.1:0-36516 GCA_031428535.1 Bdellovibrio sp.
CCAGCATAATGAAAAGTGATTTGAGAAAATCAAATAAAATATACGAACTTATCCACAGAAAAATAAATTATAGCCAGTAAAATAGAAAAATGTTGTGGAAAACCTATGAAATTTAGACTTTAAATCACCGAACTAACTCTATATAGAATTGCCTGGCTGAGTTAAGCTGTCTTTGATGCCTGAGAGCCAGCTACGCACGGGTTGTTTGCCTGCAGATGTTGTGTAGTATTCGACGATGCGAACCTTGGCGTCCATTCGCTTAATGTGTCCTATAGGGCACAAAATGTCAAGAGCTCAATTAAGAGTCATTGGTAGTTGAGTAAGCTAGCAGCAAAGAGGCAAAGACGTTTATTCCCGATATTCTAATCCGTAACCTAAACGTGTAATTTGAAACAAAAACCCAAAAACCAATATTAAAAATGAATTTGCATCAGTAATCGCGATGACACCATGAACCGTGAAGAGCCAGAACTACTTAATCAAAAAACAGAGGTTTGATAAATGAGATTCTCGCAACGGTAATGGGGCCCAATGGACAGGCTATCGAGGTCGTTGGTGTTTTCGTTGAGATTCCTTCGAAGGCCATTTTATCAAAGTGAATTTAAATCTTTTTCTGTTTTTTAAATCTAAGTTGATTGGTTGTGCCTCGAGCCCGCATTCACATTCAAACCTGTGGCGGTGACTCTCGCTATAAAATTCTGTCCGATACGAGTTGCGGCCGCAGCGATTTATATTGCGATGTTCGTGGTTGACCGTGGCCTTCCCGGAGCGCAGAGTTTACGAACATGCAATGATTTCAAATCATTGATCATCTTCGCGGATAATGCGATTCATTCAGAAGCTCTGATGAATACGTGACCGCGATATTTTCCGATATCCATCCGCTTTTTCGTCAATCAGCACAGATTGTTTTCTAAATTGCAACCAGCACCTGAACAGAAGGAGATAGATTCGAAAACTCGAATCTCACATATTTTTTATGACAATAAAAAAATCAGTACTAAAAAAACAGCCCAAAGCCAATTCAAAGCAAACTAAAACATTAGAGAAATTTCGTCGGATGGCTACGGTTATTCAGGATTCTAACGATGCGATTACGTTCCAGGATTTAGATGGCAACATCCTGGCCTGGAACCGCGGCGCCGAAATCATCTATGGGTATTCGGAAGCTGAAGCGCTCAATATGAACATTGTCGACACCGTTCCGCAAGAGTATCAAGAAGAAGCAAGAGGTTTTCTGGCCTCGCTTAAAAGCGGTGAATTGGTGCCGACACTTGAAACAAAACGGAAAACCAAAGATGGCCGTATTGTCGACGTTTGGTTGACGAATACAAAGCTTACTGATGATAAAGGAAAGTTAACCGGTATCGCCACCACAGAACGGGATATCTCGGAACAGACTAAAACCCTGGAAAAATTCCGCCGAATGGCGACGGTGATTCAGGATTCCAATGATGCGATTACCTTTCAGGATCTCGATGGCAATATTTTGGCCTGGAACCAGGGTGCCGAAAAGATGTACGGCTACTCTGAAATTGAAGCCCTTACTAAAAATATCGTCGATACAGTTCCGCAGGAATATCAGGAAGAGGCACTTGAATTCATTAAAGCGCTAAAACGCGGAGAGTTGGTGCCGACGCTTGAAACAAAACGTAAAACCAAAGATGGCGAAATCGTCGACGTCTGGCTTACAAATACGAAACTTACTGATGATAAAGGCAGATTATCCGGAATTGCGACAACCGAACGGGATATCACCGAGCAGACCAGAACTCTCGAAAAATTCCGCCGGATGGCGACGGTTATTCAGGATTCTAACGACGCGATCACGTTCCAGGATTTGGAAGGTAATATTCTGGCCTGGAACCGGGGCGCTGAAATTATTTATGGCTACTCGCAGGCTGAAGCCCTCAACATGAACATCGTCGATACGGTTCCGCAGGAGTATCAGGAAGAGGCCCGGAGTTTTCTGGCGTCGCTTAAGCGGGGTGAGCTCGTACCGACGCTCGAAACAAAACGTAAGACTAAAGATGGCAAAATCGTCGACGTTTGGCTGACCAACACGAAACTTACTGATGATAAAGGAAAATTGACGGGGATTGCCACGACCGAGCGGGATATTTCAGAAAGAAAGCAATCGGAAGCGTCCCTTCGCGAAAAATTTCGCGAGCTGGATTACCTGCGTGAGGGCCAGATTGCACTTTCAGAAACCATGCGCGGCGAACAGATGATTTCGCGCCTTGGACAGAGTATTCTCTCCCATTTAGTGCCATTTACGAATGCCCAGGTCGGCGCTTTCTATCTGGTATCAGATGACAAAAAACTTCAACGCGTCAGCGGTTATGCACTTTCCAAATCAGATCCTGCCGCTAAAACCATTGAATTTGGCGAGGGTTTGATTGGTCAGGTCGCCTTGGAAAAGCGCTCTCTTCTGATTGAAAATGTACCACCGTCTTATTTTAGTAAAATACAATCAGACTTAGGTGAAATGATTCCCAGATCGCTTTTAATCTGCCCGATTTTGTATGAGAATGAAGTTACGGGAGTGATCGAGTTAGGTTCGTTGCACCCGTTTACGGAACATCAACGTGTATTTTTAAGTCACGTTTCTGAGAATATCGGTATCGCAATTAACACTTCGGATGTTCGAAAAAAAGTTCAGGAACTGCTTGAACAGTCGCAGACCTTAAATGAGAAACTGCAGACTCAGCAGGAAGAACTCCGGACAGCGAATGAAGCTCTGAACAAAGCTTCGGTCTTGCTGGAGGAAAAAGCAACCGAGGTTCAGCGGGCCAGTCAGTACAAAACCGAGTTCTTGGCGAACATGTCTCACGAATTGAGAACACCGCTCAACAGTTCGTTAATTTTAGCAAAACTTCTTATGGATAATGGAAAAGGAAATCTTACGGATGAGCAAATTCAATTTGCAGGTTCGATCCACTCTTCCGGCCACGATCTGTTGAATCTCATTAATGACATCTTGGATTTATCTAAAGTTGAAGCCGGAAAGCTTGATATCAGGGCTGAAAATGTATTTATTCCTAACGTCATTGACGGGCTCAAGCAGACTTTTCAATCTCTTGCTCAGGAGAAACACCTCAAATTTGTGGTTGCAGCTGACGCTGACGTGCCGCAATCAATTCTGACAGATCGCCAAAGACTGGATCAGATTTTAAAGAATCTTATCTCCAACGCGTTCAAGTTCACGAAAAATGGCGCGGTAGAAATTAAGATCTTCCGCCACTCCAAAGTAACAGTTGGCTTTGAGGTCAGCGATTCCGGTATTGGAATTCCTAAAGAGCAGCAGGAAATTATCTTTGAAGCGTTCCGGCAGGCCGATGGAACGACCAATCGAAAATTCGGCGGAACCGGACTGGGGCTTTCCATCTCCCGGGATCTTGCGCGGCTTTTGGGCGGAAGCATTGAGGTTGTCAGCGCCCCCGGCAAAGGAAGCCGCTTCATATTGATCTTACCTGAACACTTTGTTGAGCTCTCGCCGCAACTGGCCCCAGTTAAAAATTTCATAACTGAACCTTCAGCCCATGTTAGTTTTCAAAAAGAAACCGTAAAGCAGCGCAGCTCCGGGAATTCTTTACAACGGCCATTTGAAGATGACCGCGCGAATTTAAACAAGGAAGATCGTACAATTCTGGTAATAGAAGATGAAGCTCAATTCTCAAAAATATTATTCGACCTTGCCCATGAATTAAAATTTAAATGCCTTGTTGCTCAGTGTGCCGACGAAGGCTATGCGATGGCGCTGGAGTTTGCGCCCGACGCTATTTTACTGGATATGAAACTTCCGGATCATCTAGGACTTGTTGTGCTTGATCGCCTCAAGGAAAATTCTAAAACGCGCCATATACCGGTGCATGTGATCTCCGTGGATGATTATAAGAATGCGGCTCTCAGTATGGGGGCGATTGGCTACATGCTCAAGCCGATCAAGCGTGACGAAATTAAAGAGGCTTTCAAGAAACTTGAAGTTAAATTTTCTAAAAAAATTAATAGGGTTTTGGTTGTAGAAGATGATGCTGCCAAAAGAAAAAGCATCTGCCATTTACTGACTGATGACGGTATTAATATAAGTCAGGTAGCCTCAGCTAAGGACGCGCTGAATGAGTTAAAAAATAACGTGTTCGATTGCATGATTATGGATCTGCAACTTCCGGATATGCCGGGCGATGAACTTCTGAATCAAATGTTGCGTGAAAACATTTTTTCTTTTCCGCCGGTTATTGTTTATTCAGGTAGCCCGCTTTCTCATGAGGACGAGGCCAAGCTCTTAGGTATTTCAAAGACGATTACGATCAAGGCCGCGCAATCTCCTGAGGCACTTCTTGATGAAGTCTCGCTCTTTCTGCATCAGGCGGAAGCTGAGATGTCGCCTGAACGTCAACAAATGCATAAAGTCGCCAGAAATCGTGAACATAACTTTGGCGGGAAAACAATTTTGCTGGTCGATGACGACATTCGAAATATTTTTGCGCTGACCTCTGCGCTTGAGCAGAAGGGTGCGAAAATCCTGATTGGGAGAAATGGCTACGAGGCCATTGACGCACTTGAGCGTAATCCTGAAATTGACCTGGTGTTGATGGATATTATGATGCCCGAAATGGACGGCATTGAAGCGACTCGCCGGATCAGAAAACAATTGAAATATGCGAAGCTTCCGATTATTGCAGTTACGGCAAAGGCGATGAAAGACGATCAGGCAAAATGCCTGGATGCCGGAGCCAACGACTATATCTCAAAACCGGTAGATCTTGATAAACTGCTATCACTGATTCGGGTAATAATGCCTAAAACCGGGCTCGCGTGATGGTAGAAAAAGATCTTTTTAAAATTTTGATCGTGGATGATTTGAAAAATAATCTTCTGGCTTTAGAGGGGTTGCTCAAGCGCGACGACGTCAAAATTTTCACAGCGCTGACGGGAACAGAAGCTCTGGAGTTCATGGTGCTTCATGATTTTGCGTTGGCGTTGATCGATGTTAAAATGCCCGGAATGAGCGGCTTTGAACTCGCTGAATTCATGCGTGGTACAAATAGAACAAGAAATATTCCTATTATCTTTGTAACGGCAACTGCCACAGACCAGAGTTTTGCGTTTAATGGTTACGAAAGCGGTGCTGTGGATTTTCTGCTTAAGCCGCTCGACACGCATGCCGTTAGAAGTAAAGTGAACATTTTCATTGAACTTTACCGCCATAAGAAGGAACAAGAAGAACTATTAATAAAGCTTAAGAAGACTCAGGGAGAACTTGAGCTTGCTAAAGATACAGCAGAAAAAGCCAACAATTTTAAATCTGCATTCCTCGCCAACATGTCGCATGAAATCAGGACGCCACTTGGCGCAATGTTGGGCTTTGCCGACCTTTTACGAAATGTTAACCTACCTTTAGCTGAACGAAATAATTTTATTGAAATAATTTTGCGTAACGGCGAAAATCTCTTGGTTATTATCAATGATATTCTTGATCTGTCTAAGGTTGAAGCCGGTCATCTTGTTCTGGAATTCACAGATACCTGCCCCGAAAAAATAGCGACTGAGGTTATTACCCTTCTTACAGAGACCGCAAAAAAGAAGGGTCTGGCGCTGGTGTACAGCAGTGATGCGACAACACCTGAAACTGTTGTTACAGATCCAACCCGGGTACGTCAGGTGCTTCTCAATTTGGTGGCGAACGCAGTCAAATTTACTCAAACCGGCTCTATAAAAATCAAAAGCTATGGTCGAATAAATGACACGGGCAGCGATAGCCTTTTTTTTGAAATTACCGATACTGGAATCGGAATTTCGGAAGCGGAAAAAGAAAACGTTTTTGCGATGTTTGCTCAGGCCGATGAAACCACAACTCGACGCTTCGGCGGGACCGGCCTTGGGCTGGCGCTTTCAAGAAAACTGGCATGCTCCCTTGGGGGAGACGTTTCAATAGTGAGGTCCACTCTGGGAAAGGGATCCATTTTCCTTTTACAGATCGCCAGTCAGCCCGAAAGGCGCAATTCAGAGACTCTGCCTGAGAAAAAAGAATTAACCATACAAAACGACCTCCAAAATGTTCTGGCCAGAGTAAGAGTGCTCGTAGTTGATGACTCTCCTGACAACCAATTTCTTATTTTACATTACCTGATCAAACGTGGCGCCATTGTAGACTCTGCCGAGAATGGCTCTGTAGGTTATCAAAAAGCCCTGGCCGGCAACTATGATATTGTTCTTATGGATATTCAAATGCCTGAAATGGATGGCTACACAGCAACTTTTAAACTGCGAGAGGCGGGATATAAAAAACCGATCATCGCACTTTCGGCTCATGCCATGAGTGAAGTTAAACAAAAATGTTTAGCTGCCGGCTATACCGCTTACCTTTCAAAACCAATTGAGATTAAAGAACTCGTTAAAATGATCGTTGAAAATTTGCATTTAAAATAGAACTTGATATGCACGCCTAAAATGTCAAAAATGGGATGTCTAGAAGTTTTGCAATTTTCGGCAACTTCGAAAAAGTTGTTAAGATTTTTAACGGGGCTGTTCCAATATGAGTGCAACGATTGAGGGTATATCTAATTTGTTAATAATTGGCTAAAATTGAACGATGAATCTGCAACGGAAAAAGCTGCTTTTACTCGACGACAGCCTTGATATAGGTTTACTCGTAAAACAATCCCTGAAAGCCCAGGAGGTGGTTCAGTGTGTTGACATTGCGGCAGTTAAAAATTTTCTCAGTTACGAAAAAGTTGACATGATTATTATCGATGTTCAACGGTATCAATTTCAGCTTCTTCATAAACCAGTTTTCCCAATTCGAGCTTGGCGTAATCAATAACGTCGGAAATCATCATTAAAAGCTGATTTCCCGCACGTTGAAACGATTCGACGTATTTTTTCTGAATATCAGTGAGTTGGGATTCTGAGAGTAGATCAGAAGCGGGATAAAGTTGTGATTATTTGAATTTTCAGGCAGTTCGGATTTTTCTTTAGGCGGCAGCGAGTTCGGTTTTAAGTAAGGAAACATGATCTTCAAGCTCCTTGATAAGGGTTGTAATGGCATCGTACTTCTGCTCGAGGGCCGCAGCTTCGAGCGCGCGCCCTATGACGGTAAATTCCATCAGACCGTATCCTGCACCCGAACCTTTCAGCCGATGTCCGACCATCCGGACAAAATCATAATCGCGATCCTGTAAATGACTGCTGAGTTCTGTGATTTCGGTCTCGCGCCGGGCAAGAAAATCTGGTACGAGCGGTAAAACATCCTCAGGAATCTGTGCGAGCAAGCTGACATTTTTCATGCGACCTCCTTCTCGGCTTCGAACATTGAATTCTGGATCATTTCAGAAAATCTGTGCAATACCTCCTTGCGTGGTGTTGATTTTTCGATATGGGCCACATGGTCGAAGTACTGACTGGATGGGACATGGATCTGGTCTTTTTCCAGCACCGAGTAGGTTACAACTTGCGGTGGGCGGTCCTTAAATTCGGCCTTCAGATTCGAAAAACTGTTAATCAGACGAATCGCTTTCTTCATGACCATGTCCGCGGTCAGATCGGCACTCAGCATCCAGTCGAGCAGAATAAAATCCGCACGGTCAAAGCTGAGTTTTCGGTGCAGATCGCGGGTGTCCGTTATGATATTCGCGGCAATACCGAAACGTTTCAGTCCGTCCTGCATCAGCAAGGCAACATCTTCGTCGTCGTCCACAATCCACACTTTCGGTTTTTTAACAATCGACTTCCAGTCCATCCAGTCTTCCGCCATTTCAGAAAGCGCGTTGGACTTTTCAACCGCAATCGTCTCGGTATTATCGTGAGTGGCGTAAAGTTTTGTGTAACCGGCATAAGCCAGAAACAGAATTGCAAGAAAAGGTAACATAATGGCGATCACCGGCAGAAGAAAGAACTCACACCGGTGATCAAACCTCCGATTACGAACACTGCTGACTTTAGCGGAGTTCTTCAGGTACCTGGTTCCTATTGCAGAAGCAGTGCAGAATGCCGAATGCAGTTAACAGTCTTCAGAATTCAGCACCGAATTCTGAATCCACGAAAACCAGTTCGAGAATCTTCAAGCCCGAAGTTTACCCAGCCTCTTCCAGCCTAACTGAATATTCAAACCCTTCTTTTTTAAGAGAATCTCTTATCGCCAATTGTATCAAGCCCAATTCAGGCAAGTGAAGCTTTTTAGCGATCTTAGCTGCACGGGTGGCGGTGGGAACTCTTCGACCTTTTTCAAGATCATTTAAATTCTGTACAGACAAACCGAGCTTCTTGGCAAATGCGGTTTGGCTGATTTCATCGGATAAGCGCAGCGCCTTTAGCATAGAACCAAAAGTTAAAGTGCCGTATTGTTTTTCAAGTTTTTCGAAATAAGATTTAGTATTCATGTTTATTTACCTCAATTAGTTCAATGTGAATTCGATCTTTAATAACTACATAAATAAGTCTGTAAGCTTTGTTCATTCGAACCGAGCGCTGGCCTTTGCGTTCGCCCTTAAGCGGTTCATCATTAAAACCGGGGTTCTTGGCGACTTCCCAAATTCCTTGAGATTCAACCAAGAAGACCCACAATATAACCTTTTGCCGTAAATGATCAGGCAGCTTTCCGAGCTGCTTTTCAAATAGGCGTGTTCTGGTTATGTTGGTCTTGATATCCACCTAATTAAATTACTTCGAATTGAAGTAATAAGCAAGGTGTTGCTTAAAAATTATCGGTCTGTCGAAAGAGTGGTCATCGCATTGCCGGCAAGATCGCTGACGCCATCAATTGTAAAATTCGTCGGGGTTAATGAAATGGGTGCGATAGGCTCGGAAAAAGTAACAGTGGCCATGGAATTAACCGACACACCCGTAGCATTGTTGGTTGGTACCGTTGCCACTACGCAGAGTTACTTTTTTCATATGTTAACAATTGTAAGATATTAAACAGGTACCAGGTTCCTATTACAGAAACAGTGCGACAAAAATTGATTCTACATTTCTATTCCTATAACGAGGGATTAGGAATGCGTACAGTTCCCATCTCGGGGGATTAGGTACGGCGTACATTTCCTACATTTCCTATTTCCGTCCTAGTCTGAACACACCGTGCCGACGGGCAACTTCGGGATTGAAGACCCTCGAATTGAATTTCGTAGGGTCTGTATCCCAAATTTTTCGCTCCCAGCATCATGTTATCAATGCAGAGATTTTATCAATTCTTTAGCAGCAAACTGTTGCGCATCCTTTGCGTCTTGCACGACGGCAGCCATTCCAAAAAATTCATGGGTTACGCCTTCATAATTTTTGTATTCGACTTCTACACCGGCCTGTCTTAGCTTTTCAGCCAGCAGCTTGCCTTCAGATCTCAAAGGATCAATTTCAGCCGTAATCACGGTCGCTGGTCCGAGATTTTTAAGATTGGCGGCAACTAAGTTAAGCCTAGTGTCTTGTGCTTCGTCCGGACTGTTTGTGTAAAGTTTCATAAACCATTGCATCATTGGTTTACTCAAGGGTTTAGCATCGGAATTCTCCATGTAAGACTCTGAATTCATGTCGTTGCTGGCCACCGGATAAATCAGTAACTCATGAGTTGGAATCTGAACAGACTCGTCGCGCGCTTTTATTGCAACATTCAGTGCCAGATTTCCTCCTGCGCTTTCCCCCGCAACGGCAACTCGCTTGGGATCGCCTCCGAAAGAAGAGGCATTTTCCAGAACCCATTTGTAAGCCGCAAACGCATCATCATGCGCGGCCGGAAATTTAGATTCGGGCGCCTTACGATATTCAACTGAAACAAAAATGGCCTCAGTCAGTTCCGCTAGCGACCGTGGTGTTGAATCGTAAACGTCATTTGTGGCAATAACGAAACCTCCACCATGAAAGTAAACTATAACCGGAAATGGTTTTTCGCCTACAGGAATATAAAGTCGTGCAGAAATTTTATCCGCAGCACCGTGAACCTCGATGTCACGAACTTCTGCCAATTTATTTTCCTTTTCGGGCTGTTGGCCCCTGTTTTTATTTTTTAAAACTTCTTTGACCGCGTCCGTGGGAGTGGGTTGCATTCGCGCTTCTTCGGCCGATAAACTTTCAATTGGTTTTCCACCTTTCAACGCAAGTTCTGCTAGTACCATTTTCATGTCGGAATCTGGTTTGCCTCGTCCACCTGTCATTATATCCATTAAATTCATTTTAAACTTCCTTTCCAATTGTGGGTTAATCCCCGAAACAATGCAAACCTCGGACCGAGAGGAAATTGGGAACGATTTTGCGAACTGATATGCAAAAGGTACCTTAAGTTGGAGCAGGATTGTCATCCTTGAAGTTGGTGTTCTACAGTACCGCCCAATTTTTCTAACTGAGCCGCGATTTTATTTACCGGCAGAACGTAATCGATGCAGCCTGCGGCCACCGCATGGTTGGGCATACTTGTTTCTTCTGCGGAAGCATCCTGGGCGAAAGTTTTTCCGCCGACATATTTAATGCGCTTACACCCTTCGGTGCCGTAAGCGTTGTGTCCGGAAAGAATGATGCCGATCGCCTGATTTTTATAATTTTCGGCAAGCGAGATAAAAAGCAAGTCTATTTGATTATTTCGGCTTGTGCGAGGGGAGGTCACTTCGAAAAGATGGTTTTCAATAGTAACGTCTGCGTGTGCCGGAATCAAATAGACGTGATCTTTTTCTATTTTCAAATTATTTGTGACGAGCAGCGCATTCATTTCTGTGTGCTGCGAGAGTATCTGAATTAAGTGACTGTCCACGGTGGGAGTTATCTTAGATACAAAAATGAATGCCATTCCTGTATCTGTTGGCAGGGTGTCTAGTAAGGATTTGAAAGCGTTAAATGCTCCGGCAGAACCGGCTATGCCGACGACGAAGTTAGGTTCTTTTTTTTTTTTTTGGAGCCTTAGTCATATAAATATTTCTTTTCCATTTTACAAAAAAGCCGCGAGTCACCTCAGCACGATCGGGGCTTTTTGACTCGACCGATAAACGGTTTTACTGATTTATTTAATTAGAAGCATGAGGCGTGCCAAGCTTTCTGGGCATGCTTGTTGCTCAATCAATTTAGTCATATCGTGGAGAAAATAGATGTCTAACCTAACAGCCAATCGCTTAAAAAAAAAATACCGAAAAAATTTTGAAACTTTGGTCTACTCGTGCACAAAGAGAAATAACCGAGGCTTTGCCGCTGGAAAGGCTCGCTTTGCGAGATTCTTTGCCTGAATATCTCAACCAAATGGCAGAGGCTCTGTCTGTGACAGTTAAAAGAACAGTCGCAAGAAACGCCCAAGACAAATCAGATAGCACCCGGGTTGGTCATAAGCACGGCCATGATAGGGCCATCCGCTCTGAATATTCTATAGACGAAGTTATTTTTGAATTTCATCTTTTGCGAGAAGTCGTATTTCAAGTGTTGGAGGAAACGAAACCGCTTTCAATACGTGACCGTAACGTCATCATTTCATCGATTGAGCAGGCAGTTAATGACTCGGCTACCCATTTTGCAAAGGAATTACGGGAAATGCAAAAAAAACTATCGTCACACTTACCCACGACTTACGAACTCCAGTTTCCACTGCGAAAATTTCAGCTGAATTAATTTTAAAAGAACATGGGAAAGATGCGACCAGAAACCTTGCAAGTAAAATTGTTGCTAACATGACCCGGATTGATTCAATGGTTGATGAACTGCTCGACGCAACCCGGGTTAGGGCTGGAAAAAATATGGGATTGGAATTTCACGAAATGGATTTAGCTAAGTTATCGCGAGAAATTTGTCACGAATTAAAAATTATTTTTGGGGATCGTATTGTTTTTAAAGCCAAGGATAGTATTTTTGGGTATTGGAGTGAACAGGGTCTGCGTCGTCTTATAGAAAATTTAATTTCAAATGCAGTTAAATACGGGACTAAATCTTCTCCAATTACTGTTTCAGTTAGCCAGGTTATTCGAGGTACAAAAATAGAAGTGCATAACAAAGGAAATCCGATCAAAAAAGACGACATTCCTATCTTGTTTGATGATTACGAGCGAGGCGCGGACACGAAGGGTCAAACGGGCTGGGGGATTGGTCTGGCATTAGTCAAAGCCGTGACAGAAGCTCACAAGGGTAGAATAAACGTTGAAAGTTCGATAAAGCAGGGAACTTCATTTGTTATTATTCTTCCGAATGACTTCAGAAAAGCCGCATTCGGTAAGAAAGAAGTGGATTTTCACCAGCCCAATCAGCTTTAGCACGGCCGTGTAGGAGAAAAATGCAAAAAAGCCTAGAAAATTTAAACTCTACCTCAAAGAATCAGACTTTTAAAAAATCAATCCTCGTCATTGACGACAGCACCGATATGCTGGAATTGAGGAAGACAATTCTTGAAATGGACGGATTTACGGTTTTTACGGCCGCCAGCGGAACTGAAGCCTTAAAGATTCTGGATGAAGTAAAAGTTGATTTGATCTTGCAGGATTTTTCGTTGGGTGATATGAGCGGCCCCGAATTTTTGAAACATCTAGAAATAGAGCAGCCGAAAATATTAAAAGTAGTCCCGGTCGTGTTTCTGACCGGAATGGATAAAAAGGAAGTTCCGCAAACCAAAGCCGTCGGGCTGATAAACAAATCTGCAGGAACTGATCAGTTTTTAAAATCAGTTCACTCGTATCTTTCTTAAAGTACTTGGTTCAAACTGCTTGAAAACAAGATTGAGGCTTTTCATTCCCGAAGTTGACCGTCGGTACACCAAGTCTTGTTCTACTATGGCGCATTATTTGCAAAACATGGACTGACTGTATCAAAATCAAAAAAAACAAGTACCTACGCTGTTGTGCGGGCCGAGGAATATTTTATGCCTAAAACTACTAAGAAAAAAAGTACCGCTAGCTCTCATAAATTAGAAAAATGCCCCACCGGCATAACAGGCTTTGACGAAGTTACAGAGGGTGGGCTTCCGAAAAATAGAACCACTTTAATTAGTGGAAGTACCGGCACTGGAAAAACTCTTTTGGGTCTTGATTTTTTAATCAGAGGAGCAACCATTTATAAAGATCCCGGCGTCTTTATGTCATTTGAAGAAACAGAAGAAGAACTTTATAAAGACGTTGAATCTCTCAACCTGGATTTAAAAAAACTTGTTTCACAAAAAAAAATTATAATTGATTATGTTCAACTGGATCGCCGCGATCTTCAGGCAAGCGGTGAATTTAATCTTGAGGGACTATTCGTCCGTTTGGACCATGCTATTAATACCATTGGTGCCAAACGCGTAGTTCTAGATTCTATTGAATCTGTTTTTGCGGGCGTCAGCGACCTTGGGATTCTGCGCTTAGAAATAAAAAGACTTTTTAGATGGCTTAAAGAAAAAAAAGTGACGACACTCGTTACCGGCGAGCTAGGAAACAATTACACTCGGCATGGAATCGAAGAGTTCATTTCCGATTGTATCATTCTGCTTGATAACAGAGTTAAAGAGCAAATTGCTGTACGTCGAATTCGGGTGGTTAAATACCGTGGTTCAAATCATGGTGCAAACGAGTATCCTTTCGTCATTGATGAAAATGGACTTTCTGTCATTCCGATTACTGCTGCGGGGCTCGATCAGCCAGGCACAAAACATAAAGTTTCGACCGGAATTCAATCTTTAGATGAACTCTTCAAGGGTAGACGTGGATACACCGTGGGTAGCACGGTACTGGTTTCAGGCACCGCCGGCACTGGAAAAACAAGCCTCGCGGCAGCGTTCGCCTTAGCAAGTTGTAAACGCGGAGAACATTGTCTTTTCTTGTCTTATGAAGAGTCTCCGGGGCAACTCGTACAAAATATGAGTTCTATCGGCATTCATCTGGGGCCCTGGGTTAAAAAAGGATCCTTAAAAATTGTATCGACTAGACCTTCTTTTTTTGGTTTAGAGATGCATTTACTCGATTTATATAAGTTGGTAGCAGATTTTAAACCCAAATGTGTAGTTATAGATCCCTTAACTAGCCTTCTTGGCCAGGGCGACCAACGGGATGTTCGATCAATGATTACTCGTATGATTGATCTTTTAAAATCCAATGGCATAACAACGTTTTTTACCAGCCTGGTTTCGACATCCGCAGAAAATGACACGAGTGGCGAAATTGGCGTGTCATCGCTTATCGACACTTGGATCGTGGTTAGAGAATTAGAAGAAGATGCAGGCAAAAAACGCACACGCGGACTCTTCATTGTTAAATCCCGCGGCGCGAGCCACTCGAGTGACATTCACAAGTTGATAATGAGCGATGATGGAATTACCTTAGAAGACATGGAATACAGTGACAAACTCCTTTCAATCCGCAATCGGAAAAAGAGGACGGGGAAAACTATTGTTCAAAGTGAAAATGAGCAAATGAAATGAAAAAGCAAGCAAGCAAGCAAGCAAATGAGTAATGTATGAGAGGGAAACCTAACTTCATTGTGGGAATTGGTGGCTCGGCCGGCGGGCTTACGGCATACAAGGCGTTACTTGACGCTTTGTCGCCCGATACAGGCATGGCATTTGTTATTGTTTCTCACATTCTTCCGAGCGCCAGTAGTCAGTTAGCTCAAATTCTGTCGCGACACACGAAAATGCCGGTAGAAGTAGCTTCAGCGTCGATGCCGATTAAGCCGAATCACGTCTACGTAAGTCCTCCCAACTCTGACCTTCTAATTGAGAACTACAGCTTCAAAGTCGTTTCCCCGCGCAAAAGGGGAAATGTGCAGGTCGATATTTTTTTGATTTCGTTAGCCGAAGCCATGGGCGATCGTGCGGTTGGCGTTATTCTTTCTGGATATTTTGGCGACGGAACTGAAGGCTGCAGGCAAATCAAAGCAAGGGGTGGAATAACCTTTGCGCAGGACGAATCGGCCGAGGTGGATGGAATGCCCCGTAGTGCGCAGGCTTCAGGTTGTGTTGACTATGTACTTCCACCCGATAAAATTGCGGTCGAGCTAAAAAGATTAGGCGACGCCATTAAAAGTCGTCAATGAAGACAGTCTTTGGGCTTTGCTTTTTGTTGAGGAATGGTAAAATAGAAGGTGCTGCCTTCGCCTATTTTTGATTGCACCCAAAGTTCTCCGTGGTGCGCTTCGATGAGCATTTTTGAAATGTACAGGCCGAGGCCTAAACCACTTCTATCTTGGGAACCAAGTTGCGCGAAACGATCAAAAATATTATTTAATTTTTCTGCGGGGATGCCCGGCCCGGTATCCCGAATGAACACTTGAATCCCGGTTTCAGTTTGTAGAGTGCCGACGTCAATCGGTTTTCCTTCGGGTGTAAACTTGAGAGCATTGCCTATCAGATTAGAAAGCACCTGAGTAATTCGATCACGATCAAAAACAATTTCAGCCGTGTTCTCTGAAGGTGTAAACCGTAAAAGCACATTCTTAGATGAGGCCATAAAAGTGAAACTTTCAATCACGTCACGGATCACTTTATCAAGACTATTGGATTCTAACTTGAGTTCGAGTTTTCCCTCTGCGATGCGCTCAACATCAAGCAGATCGCTTATCAGGCGCAAAGCGGTATCGGTGTTTCGCTTAATTAATTCAATCCATGGTTTGGTTTGCGGGCTCAGTGCAAATTCATTTCCGGTTAAGAGCATTTCGGCACAGGCGGAGGCGGCTCCGATCGGATTTCTGAGATCGTGGCTGACAATGGCCAGAAACTCATCTCGGGTGGTGAGCGAAATTTTGGTCTTTGAGTGCGCTGTAACTTCGTCAGACAACACGTGCGAGGCGCGCAGAGCCTCGGAGTCGGTTTGGCCTTTTTCTTCTTCGAGAAATTCACTCATGATTGAATTTTTTAGTTCGCGCTCGCGGGATATTGCGGAATCGCTATGAGTATGCTGCTTCGTCGTTGCGCTATCGGTCTCGCGCCTTTCTCCGGTTAACAGTTGGTCATTGTAATTCCTTTCGCTTTTTAGGTCGCCGCCAACTTTGTTGCGTTGAATTTCCCGAAGTTTGTCAGACGCAGAACGAGATGTAGAGGTTTTTTGATCGGCCTCAGTTCGTGATTCTTTAATAGTGCTATCTGTGCGTTTTTCGAATTTTTCACTGACTTCGAGAAGTGCTTCTTCGGTGTTATCTTTTTTCATAGACCCCTACGGTATCATGAGGGTTGAATGTTTCAATAATTGAAATCTTGAAACATTGCACCTAGGATTTCTAAGCAAGTGACGGGGCAGTAATGCGCGTGTCTAATTTTTTGCGTTCAAAATTTTCAGGATAACTCGTCCCAGTTCATTGGGTTCGACGGGCTTTGCCATATGAGCCTGAAAGCCGGCATTCAGCGCATGACGGGCATCTTCAGCATTTGCAAAGGCCGTAACGGCTACCGCGGGAACATCGCGCCCAGACTGACGCGGTAAGGCCCTGACTTCGCGAATCAGGCTGTAGCCATCTTGAGCGGGCATGGCGATATCACTGACCAAAACGTCGGGTTTGAAAACAGGAAATGTATTGAGCGCCGCTTTTGCGGATTCTACATCTTGTACTTCAGCACCGAAAGATCGGAGATAGATACTGATGGCCTCACGGGTACTGATATCGTCATCGACAATGAGGACTCGCAGACCGTCAAGCTTGGGTTGCGCATCAAATTCGCTGGCAACTTCAGTTGGCCTAATTGCGGCCGCCAGCGAAGAAATGAGGGGAAAAGTTACGGTAAATATTGCGCCATGAGATGCTTGAGAATTTTCGGCTTTAACAGTGCCGTTTTGTAATTGAACAAGATTTTTCACAATTGAAAGCCCAAGTCCGAGACCGCCATGCAATCTGGTTGTGGCGCTGTCTGCCTGGCTGAATTGATTAAAGATTTGCGGCAGAAACTCCGGAGAAATTCCTTTGCCGTGGTCAGAAACTGTAATTTGCACAAAGCGTGCATTTTTCTCGCCTAAGCATTTGAGCTCAACGTCGATGACGCCTTTTTCAGAAGAAAATTTAATTGCATTGGTTAGAAGATTCCAAACTATTTGCTGCAACCGAATTGGATCAGCGTAAATTGTTGCCGGCTCGTTGCCTAGACTTGTTTTAATTTGAATAGATTTGTCATCGGCTAAAGAACGCACAGCTTCGATGGCAGCTTGGATAACCGTAGCAGTTTCGACGGCCTGAATTTTTAAGTTGAGTTTGCCGGCAACGACTCGTGAAATATCAAGAAGATCGTTAATAAGCTGATTTTGAGTTTTAGCGCACTTTTCTATTACCGCGGCACCATGTTTTGCTTTTTCAAAATCGACTTTACCCTGGCTGATTAACTGGGCCCACGTAAGAATTGACGTCAGCGGGGTTCTGAGCTCGTGCGAAAGGGTGGCTAAAAATAGGTCTTTTGATTTGTTGGCTTGTTCAGCTTGGTTGCGCGCTTCTTTTTCTCGTTTTGCTATATGCTTTAGCTCTTCATCCAGCAACCGCTGGACTGTGACGTCCACAAAACTAACAAGTACGGCTTCTTGTTCAGTTCCGTTCCAATGGATTTTTCCTCCCGAAAGAAGCAGCTTACGGGTGCCAAGCTGAGGCACCTCGCAATCAGTTTCGAAGTCGGCAAAGTGTTTATTTTCTTTCATCGCCAGCGAAACTAAAGTGCCTAAATTTTGCAAAGAAGTTTCGCGGATTTTCAAAGTCGAGAAGAAGTGACCAATGCGTCTATCAGAAAGCTGAAAGTAATTGTAAAAAGACTGATTCGCCGATTGAATTTGCAATTTAGAATTGATCACCGCAAGGGGCATCGGCACGGTTTCGGCCACCGATTTAAAATATTCGAGCAGTTCCTTGGTTTTGATTTCTTTTTGCTTCAGAAAATCAATATCAATCAATGTAACAATGGCACCATCAATTTTATTATCGACTGTTTTATAAGGCCGAATTTGTACGCTCAGCCATTTGCCGTTGAGGTCTTGGGTTTCGATCGCCCTTGGAATTAAGTCTTCGATAACTTCCGTTACTAAGGCGTCGAGATTTAAATCAAAATCGGGTTTGATATCACTGACGGGCCGGCCAATATCTGTCGGAATAAGGTTAAAGGCACTTTTTTTATTTTTAGGTGAAAATAGGCGGACATTATGATCACCTCCCATTATCAAAAAAGGTATCTCTATACTGGCCAGCAAATTGTTAAGATCGCTGCTGAGTGTGGTTAGATCGGCATTGCGGATTTGTAATTCATCGTTGACCGTTACGAGCTCCTCATTTGTAGACTGGAGTTCTTCCTGCGTGGTCTGAAGTTCTTCATTGGTGCTTTGAAACTCTTCATTGGTGCTTTGAAATTCTTCATTAGTGCTTTTGAATTCTTCATTGGTGCTTTGTAACTCTTCGTTGGCGGCGGTCAGCTCTTCTTGAATGAATTCGTATTGTTGAACGAGAGACTTCAGATAGTCTTTCATTTCCGATAGCTCGTTGGTGAGTTCGATAATTTGGCGGTCTTTTTCGTCTTGATTCAGTTTTTGTGAATTTTTTCTGATTTTTATCTGCTTACCGGTGGTTGCTTTTATCGCCTCACTACGTGGCTTAAAGATAACTAAAAACGTGCGGTGCTTGGGCTCAACCAGCGGGTTCGTAGGCAGCACTTCGATATCTAGTTTTATGTTTTTGCCTTCAGCTTCGAATTGTAAACCATGTCTGATAACCGGTTTATTTTCTTTTTTGACTGCTTGAATTGTTGCACGTAACGCCGATACGATCTCAGGCCGTGCCATCTTAAAAAGGTTCAGACTAGGGTGGCCGATAACCGGCTCAAGAAAAGGAACTGTTCGTCCTCGAAACTGTAAAATCTCGAGATCTGCATTCACGACGACACTTGGCGGAGCAAATTGAGACAGAATGAGCTTGTCGGCATCTTTACGAAAATCGACCTCATGCGGCTTAAGATGCACTTCATTTGCGGATGATTCATGTTCGAATTCGATCGATCGTTTTTTTGGAAGCCGCAGGTGCAACGGGATCGGGGTTGGAATGCCTGACTTAGAAAAGATTTTGTGGAATCTCTCTACCCAGTTAAACAATTTAGGCAATTCGCCGGGACTTTCTGATTTTCCGAGCCATAAAAAACCTCCGGAATTCAGCGCATAGTGAAAGATGGGGAATATGCGGTTCTGGGAGGCCGCTGAAAAGTAAATCAATAAATTTCGGCACGAAATGAGGTCGAGCTTTCCAAATGGCGGATCACTGGCTAAGTCATGTTTAGAGAACAAACAGAGATCGCGAACACTTTTGCGGATTTTATAACCGCCTTCCACTTTTTCAAAAAAATTCTTGAGTTGCTCTTTCGATACCCCTTGTAAAAGAGTTTCGGAATATTGACCTTTGCGGGCTACGGCTAGGGCTTGATCACTGATGTCAGTTGCAAAAATTTGAATCGGAATATTTTTGTTGGCCGCATTTAAAAATTCAATTAGGGAAATGGCAATAGAATAAACTTCTTCGCCGGTTGAGCATCCCGGCACCCAAATTCGAATGGCAGTTCGCTCTGCATTGTTCTTTACGAGGGTGGGGAAAACAACTGTTTTTAGCGCATCAAAGGAGTCACGATCCCGAAAAAACTCAGTCACGTTGATGAGGACGTCTTTGTAAAGCGCGATAACTTCTTCATCGTGAGCTGCTAGGTAATTAGCATAGGCCGACCACGTTTTTGTTTTGTGTACGATCATTCTGCGCTGGATGCGGCGTTTGATTGTAGCTGGCTTGTATTCATTAAAATCAATTTTAGTCTGCTTTAGCAGTAAATCGAAAATGTTTCTCATTGCCACTTGAGATTGATGGTCTAAAGCTTTATCAGCTTTATTTATCGCAAGGTTGGGGTAGTTTGCAATTCTTGCCAGCTCAATTGCGATATCTTCGGGTCTCAAAACTAAGTCGATAACCCCGGCATCAATAGCACTTTGAGGCATGTCCCGGTATTTTGCGGTTTTCGGATCCTGAGCGAAAGTGATTCCGCCCTCCGCTTGTATAGCTCGCAAACCAACGGTTCCGTCAGCGCCAGTTCCAGAAAGGATAATGCCGACCACTCTGCCGTTTTCTACTTCGGCCAGCGACTGAAAGAAGAAATCGATGCTCATGTTTGGGCTAGGCCCTTCGATTCGGACTGTCAGATTTAAAACGCCATCACGGATTTTCATATTGTAGTTTGGCGGTATGACGTAGATATGGTTTGGCTTGATACGGGTTTTATCTGCAACTTCTTCGATTCGTAATTTTGTAGAACGGGAGATGATTTCCGTCGACAGACTTGGGTGCGTCGGATCTAAATGCTGAATCAGAATAAAGGCCATACCTGTATCAACCGGCATTTTAGATAACAATGCAATAAAGGCCTCAAGCCCACCGGCTGAAGCCCCAACTCCCACAATCGGAAAACTAGGGTTTGATTTTACGGACAAAGGTTTTTTGTTTTTTGTTTTTTTTGGTTTCTGAGTCAGGCGAGATTTCTTAGTCGGCTTCAATGAATTTCCTTAATGCTTAAAAGGGGCACGGGAACCCATTTCGATAAAGCGATGAACGTCAGAAATGAATTGGTCGAGGTCGACAGGTTTGTTTATAATTCCGATGGTTTTTCCCTCGGGAACTTCAGGCATTCCAGTCACAAAAACAATCGGAACTGCTGCCTTAATTTCGGGTTTTTTAACTTCGAGCCATGTTAAAAATTCTGGGCCAGACATATCCTGCATCTGCATATCAAGTAGAATCAAGTCAGGTGGATCAATTTCGGAAAGTACAGTGAAAGCTTCTGTGCCACTTTGTGCAGTAAAAACTTCAAATCCTTCCAACTCAAGCAATGTTCTCTGGACAAATAAGATTTCAAGGCAGTCGTCAATAACGAGAATGGACCGTTTTGGAGTAGCGGTTTTCGGAGTGTTGCTGAAATGGGAGTTTACCGATGTTTTTTCCACTTTCCCCTTCGCTGAAATTTATTAGACAGCATGCATCATGGGGCAAAAAAACGCCAATGTCCAGTAATTTGGATTACGGTAGGGTTTGTCGCCAAATGGGGAAAAACGCCCCTTCCGATCCTCTTGCAATCCCAATGTTTAACGTCGGCGTGGTGTGCACTACTGTCCGGTTTAAGAAGGGCTTTCAAATTACAATCGACAATTATTTTGCGGGCGGATGCCGAGTTGTTTTCGATTTATAATGAATAAATTTACCTGTACATCCGCGCAAGTGAAAAAACAATGATCACTACACTACTTCCGCTCATATAGAGACTTACTATTTTTATGTAGGTTTATGGACAACTTTTGTGTGTAGTCAAGAACAAGGGTTACACTTTTGACAAGGGAAACAGGTAACACTTTTATAGTCTGACGATCTCCTTCATTGGTGCAAATTTGTCTTCTAAGGCGTCGTAGTGTCCTAAAACAATATCGAGAAACTGCAATCGCCAAACATCATCTTCAATTTCTGATAATCCACCGGTTGACCAACTAATGACGTACAAATATGAGATGATTTTTTTGGCTTTAGATTTATTTTTCCATTTTTCCTGGAGTTTCATTTCCAAGAGCTTCGTGCGGGCGTTCGTTATTAAAATCATCAATGTAGTCATCAAATACTTCCTGCTGGTCTAGAAAATTTACCGATGGCCTAAGAAGTAAATCTTTCTTCAAGGATAAGTGCATTCGTTCATGTCTACCGTTTTCTTGCTTCAGAATCCCCAAAGTTTCAACAGGTTAGGGCGGCCATAGCTACCCCATCCAATTTCAACTCTCTGAGTTATTATTAAAACCAATTTTTTTTGCCGAGCCGTCGATCGTAGCTTCACCAAAAAGACGGCCTATAAGATCCAATAGGTTCATCATCTTTTCTCGCTTATTTCCTGTGGCCACGACATTAATATACTCATCATTAAAAATTTGAATTAATCGATCTAACTCAAATGCCGATTTTGCATGGACCCGTTCGATATCTTGGTAATCTTTTTCAAGACCTCTTTCAATTTTACTTACAGCGAGATCGTATTTATCGAGATACCAAACGCGTAAATTATTTTTTGGAAAATCTTTAAATTTTGACCTGCTTCGGTAACCATCTGGCGGGAAAAATACTCCCCCTCGAGAAGATAGATACAAATCCATTTTTAATTTTGCGGCTTCTTCGGAAAAAATTGTGTTAAGTTCTTCATCAATATTGCCTTCGATATCGACGTCGTTTGTAGCTTTGGTGACATTGTAACCTAAAATAGCTGAAGCTCCGCCAATGACGAAAAGGTTAATTTTCTTTTTTAATCGCGCATCTATGCGACTGAACAATTTTACTAATTGTTGGACGGTGATTGAGCCCATTTTTCCCATCTTTGCAGGTGATCATCAACTGAACCACGTACTTTTAAGTTCCATTTGCGGGCCAAAGTGTTTTTCAAAAAAAGTTCAGGAAAGTGAGTCTTGGTTGTGGGAACTAAAAATTCTTCGTTTGGTGATCGTGCAGGTTCCAGTAATTTCAACATGAAGCTGAATTTTTCGTGAGGTCGAAAAGCTTGAGCCATCTCAACAAAATATCCGAATACATTTACCTGGTTTGCAGAGTAGGCTTCGGCAACTAGATTAAGAGGGTTAAGTTGATCTACATTTTTCCAAAGAACATAGGGGACGAGTGATTCATAAACGCCATCTTGTCTTGCTTTCTTTAGGGCTCCGCCAACACTTTCAGTTAAAGAAAGTGTTCCGTTTTTTGAATGGGCTAATGGGGCTCCTAAAAGAGCAAGGCTGGCCATTAAATTTTCTTCGGTTCGACGAGGTGTTAATACAACTTGAAAATTGAGTGCTTTTGCGACTGAACTTAAGTTATCCAGCTTCATATTTCGATTTTTTGAAGCTGAATGTAAAGCTTGGCGGCTTACGTGTGAATCTTTCTCAAGTTTAGAGAGGTTTTCTAATTTTAATTTGTTGAAAAATTCAGTCGTATTCATATACACATCCTAACATAATTAAGTGTAAAGTCAACTTTACACTTAATTTATCGGTAACATATTGAAATAACTTGAGTATATTTGAATTTTGATTTGTAGTATTTTGTAGTTATTTGAGGGTATGGCATCAATATTGCCGAGGGTGCGGACATTCGATCACTTGCAAATTGATCGTTTTAAAACAAATAATAATAAATGCAAGAAACGAAGAAGCCGCGAAAGAATAAGTACCCAGCTGAAGGTGTCACATTAGAAATGATGGTCACTAAGCTCGTCGAAGTTTACGGCTGGAAGATACTGGGTGAGAAGATCTACATTCGGTGCTTCAACCTTGATCCAAGCATTAAATCCAGTCTCAATTTTCTCAGAAAAACTCCGTGGGCCAAAGAACAGGTTGAAACGCTCTACCACTGGCGGTGTGAGACCGATTGGGATAGTAGGGATGATTCAGATCCTTTAGCGGTGACAAAACAATTTCCGAAACTTAACAGAGGTGCAGAATGAAATTGAACGGTAAACTTAAGATTCTGGCTCTTTCTGCAATTATTGCCAGCGGCGTCTGGTTTTTTAACGCATGCTCAAAATCCGAAACTGCAACTGTGGTAGTAGCTGCTTCGGCACCGGTTGTAACGTTCACGGCGGGGCCAGCGGGAAGTTCAACATCGGGACCCACGGCAGCGTTTGTTTTTTCATCAACTACTGCTGGGGTAACATATGTCTGCCATCTTGACGGATCCACTCTGTCAGGCTGCGATCCATTAGGCGTGGCTTTATCCGGCTTTCGGACGGGCTTCACACGTTTGGAGTACAAGCCATAAGCTCAACCGGCGATATCGGTGAAATTAACAGTATAACTTGGACGGTTGATGCAATGGGGCCGGTATTGAACATTACGAGCCCGGCAGCCTTTGCTGTTGTTGGCTCGGGTGTTGTAATGGGTTCGCTCGCAGACGGAATCCATCGAGTGACTGTGACCGGAGTAGATGATTACGGAAATCAAACAAGTGAGCTGGTAGATTTTACGGTGGATGCCACGGGCCCATTACTCGTAGTATCAGCACCTGTAGCAGGTGGATCTTATGTCAGTCCAAAAAATGCATTTTTCACTGCGACAGAAGCGGCTACTTTTTATTGTGCGATAGACGCGGGGCCTACGTTTATATGTACTTCACCGTATGCTATGTCTTTGAGTGCGGGAACGCACCAACTTCGCGTTTATGCGACTGACCAGTTGGGTAATACGGGATCGACGGTTTCGAGGACATTTACGATTTTGTAATTCATGAAAAGATGCCTGAGGATGATGAGAGGTCTCATGTTGTCGAAATCGAAAATTCTACCATAAGGATTATTTCAATTTGCATAAGGGTACTTGGCCATGGTTTCAGCATTCAGTACCGAATTTTGAAACCACGAATCTTGGTTCTGGGTAATCAATCCCGAAGTTTACCGTCGGCACGGTGTGTTTGATGGTGGCTTCAAAATGTCTGTTTCAAAGCGGTAAAGCATGTAGCAAATCCTTCTGCTTGTTCGGCGCTGAAACCTGCACTTATGAAGTGCTTTTTCCAACTGTTAACAATTGATTTCAGCCTTTCAATTTCAGCTCTGGCGTCTTCTTTTGAAAAATAAAATGCTGCACTTCTTGAAAATGCATTTTCAAGTGTAGCGGCACGGCCAAAGTTTCCTACTCGTAAAGCTAGATCTCTTTCAGTTCCTATTTGCACATTTGGCACAACGTCGTACAAAGGAGACAAATTCCAATGCTCGCCTTCATATAAAAACCCGTGGTTTCTTAAGTGATCATCGTTATTATTGACTAAAATATTAAATACCATACGGCTAAAAAGTTCGCGTCCATCTTTTTCAGCGTCTGCGCTAAATCGGCGAATTATATCAATAATGTCTTCGTAACTTTTTTTTGATGACTCTGACTCATGAGCATTCAGCATAGTTAGTGCAGAGTTAAAATGTTGTCGCACGTACTGACGGTTAGTGGCCGGCCCATGACGATCAAACCTTTTGATTAAAAATATATCGCGGCCCAAAATATTTTTAATTTGAACCTCGGGAACATTGATTCCACATTTTTTAGCTATAGTCATGACGGCATACTCAGAGCGCACAATGTCGTATCGGTCGTCCTTACGCGCAAACTTGGCTAACCACCATTTATCTTGCCAAACTGTTACAGCTTTCGGTCGAGCACCACCAAGAGAAGAACCGCGTACAAAAAATTGTTGGTGATCTTCGCTCAACTCTAATTCGCTATCTACTTTTTCTGCTGCTAGTAATAATTCTTCTAACTGCACATTGGTCGTTTTATTGGTTTCAGAATCTTTTCTGGGGCCATTTAAATCTAAACCGAATGCCAAAGCACCTACACGTTGCTCGCCGGCTAAAAGTAAATATTCCGACTCAAGCAATTCTAATCTATTATTTTCTCTTTCTAAAACGTGACGTCCCCATCCATCCGGAGAAGCATCGCGAATACCACCGAAAATTTTAAAACCTTCCTCTGTGCGGTACTCAACTTCGTCTTCTGCAGAGTGCAATGGTAGACTGACAGCATCAATAGTAATACGCTTAGGATTTACTAAATATTTTTTACCGTAACGAAATACTGAATAGGTGTCGCGTCCATCTTCAGTAACCGAAAGTAACCCCGCCGGAGTAGCTTCGGTATCATTCGGTAAGTAAATATAAACGTAGATATCTTTTGTTGCCATTGCCTAACCTTAGAAATCAATATTTTTATTGGTTGATTTTTTCTTGCGTACACGAATAGCTACTCGCTTTAGATCTTCTGATAAACCAATCTGATCGTTCTCGGGATCTAATATATCGTTCATTTTTTTTTGTAAACCAAAAATCCAAAGCGCAGTTATAAATGCTCCAAGACGAACTCCGGGATCACCTTTGATAAGTTTAATTACTGTAGTTGGACTAACCATCATACGCTTAGCCAGATCACGGATTGGCATTCGACGCTTTTTTCGGGCTAAATCGATGTTGCGCCCCAATTGCTTTAAGGCTTGTTCGACTGGTATTGAATGATGGATGTCTTTCTTTTTAACTCTTGCCATTTGTTCTATAATAATGGAACTTAAACCGTTTTGGTACTATTTTAATGGAACGTTTTAAGTTAGGACATAGGCCTTGTTAAAGTGTGAATAAGGCAAGTATGAGGAGCTAAACAGCAACCATGTCGAAATTTGTCGAAATCGCAAATTGTAAGATAATGATTTCAATGGCTTAGCCGACATGTAGCTGCCGCATCCAATTTCAGCCCGAATTCTGAATCCACGAAAATCAGTTCGAGGGTCTTCGATCCCGAAGTTGACCGTCGGCACGGTGCATTTTTTCCGAATTTCGGATTGTACGAAGCCGGACTAGCAATTTTTCCAAAAATTTAAAATAAAAAACTAAACTGGCGTCGACATAAGTCAAACTTCGGTCTTCGAAAGTATCGACTGAATTTGTTGTTGGGTCTGTAAAAATGATTTTTAGGGTTTCTTTTCTAAAATAAAAATCTAATGCAATTTTTTCATCTAAAAAATACCAGCCCATATTTGTTTGATAGCCAAATCTTTCTTGCGTGGAGATACTTCCGAGGTAGGTTGTCGCTTCTTTAAAAACCATCCAAATAAATTTCTGCGCTTTGCAGAGTGGCAACATCTACACCTGAGTAATAAATTGTGCTTACATTTCCGCCGTTTCCTCGGAGCGTGCTTCTGTAGTTTTATTTTTTTTAATGTTCCGCCTTAAGATCAACAAAATTTGCAGAATCAAACCTGAATTTTCCGAAGCCACTGATCGTCGAAGAAAGACCGCATTCTTCGATTGGAATGAAAACTCCGAAGGAATTTGAAAAGGAATTTAATGACTAACCAACGCAGAGCCACTCAAGCAAGAACTGGCTGAAATTCGGGGGTAACCTTATATGTGCCCTGTCCTATTGGGGTTTTGAGGGATTACAAGGCTAGGTGGCAGGAAATTTTCATTACAAGGCAGCTCGACTAAAATCCATATCCATAAATAAAACGTTGTATGACATATTGTATAAGCAAGAAAATATCTATAAGAATTTCTTTAAGGGAGACATATGAAAAAGATGCTGATTTTTATGGGTTTTTGTCTTGCAATTGGATTGGGTTTTGTAAGTTGCAGTAAAACGACAACTTCATCTGATGTTCCTACAACTGTTGTTGGAACCGCTGGCTCCTACCAGGGCGCGGGATCAAGATGGTCGGCGACATTTACCACGACTAATTTTATAATTGAAAAATTTCCGGATGCAACTTCTACATCTGCAGATAATACAGTGAATGGAACCTATGTTCAGTATTCAAGCGGTTTCAGAAAATTAACGGTCACTTCCGCAACCGGAACAGGGGCGCCAGTGGCCGGCGATCAGGCTTACGGATTTGAAGTACCAGGTTTTGCATTCTTCTTAAAGCCAATTGGGTCTAACAATTCAGAACCAATTATTATGGTGAATGCTGGATCTTGTCCGAGCGGTACCGGTTTTGATGCAAACTGGATTATAGCAAAATTCGACAGTGGAACTATTTTAAATGATACAAAAGACACATTCGGTAAAGCTGTATTTAATATGACAACACCCGCAACTTCGACTGCCACGATCGATAAATTATCGGCCGAAACGGCTGCACCTCTTGGGACCAATGCAATTAATTTTGATTACACGACCTGCGCCAATGGAAAGTTAACATTCCCGGCAGGAGGGGGTGAAACAGTTGATATGTTCTTTACTCAAAATGGCGGGGCATTGGTCCATTCGTCTAATGGAACTACCCATAACAATATTATTTTTGCAGCACCAAAACACACAGCGGCCGTTACCCAATCAGACTTAGCCGCTACTTACTCAGGTTTAGTATTTGATGGAAGTTCCGGGGGCGACAAGATATTTCCTGTGAAAATAACAATGCCATCAACTGGCAATGGTGCCGCCAACAAAATTACGGATGTCGAAACAGATGCGCTCGGCGTTGAAACTTTTCCAATAGGTAATTTTGCGGTGCACGCACTTAGCAATGGGCTTTTTACTTTAGCTCTTAGCCCCGCCACAGAAAATGGTCGGATGAGTTGCACCTATTTTGTAATCTCAAGCATCAAGGTTATGGCGTGTAACGGCTATGGTAGTGCCGCGGGAACACATGAACCATTTTTCCTATTAGCAAGATCTCGTTAATGACCAAAAATTTGAATTAGTTATTTTTTAGAAGGTGGTTTTTGTATTTGAGCTGAATGAAAAACCTGTGCATCCGCACAAGTGAAAAAAAATCATCACTACACTACTTCTGCTCATATAGAGACTAGTTCGGGGGTCTTCGATCCCGAAGTTGACCGTCGGCACGGTGTGTTTAAGCTGTGAATTCCAGTCCGTTAATTTATTAAATAGGCTATCAATTCGAATAAAAATATTTACTATAAAGTTATCAGAAAAAAAGGGCGTGCTCACGCACGCCCTGGAATAATGTCTGAGCCTTTACTTCCGCTTATCAAAACGTTTTTTCCGAGTTCCGTTTGTACCCTCGAAGAAGTCGGGCAGGCTATGATGACATGTGTGCGCTCGCATCCTGCCAATCATATTTTCGAGGTTGCGGACATTCAATCTCTTGCAAAAAAATCAGTTTGAAACAAATAATAAAAAATGCAAGAAACTAAGAAGCCGCGAAAGAATAAGTACCCAGCCGAAGGTGTCACATTAGAAATGATGGTCACTAAGCTCGTCAAAGTTTACGGTTGGGAGATACTAGGTGAGAAGATCTATATAAGGTGCTTCAACCTTGAACCGAGTATTAAATCCAGTCTCAATTTTCTCAGGAAACATCCGTGGGCTAAAGAACAGGTTGAAACGCTATACCACTGGCGAGCTGAGACCGGTTGGGATCCCAGGGATGATTCAGATCCTTTAGCGGTGACAAAACAATTTCCGAAACTTAACAGTGGCAAGTATGAAGCGTGAGAAACCGGTATTTACGTCTCATCCCTAAAATTCATCGATGCCCCCGAATCCTGTAGCTTTAGCTTTTTATTTCACAGTCCACGATGGGTTATCAAGCCGGATTGTTTTAAAAAACCTTCTGTCCGCATTTTTATGTTTTCTTTTAGCTTTTTCAGAAAAGATTCTTCTTCGCTTGATAGATCATTTAATTTTATTTCATCTAAGTGTTTCAGTACGCTTTCGCATATTTTTTTTAAATGGGAAGCGACAAACCGGGGGGGGAGATTCATCTGCTGAGCCATCTCGGCAAATTGGAATGCTTTTACTTCCTCTAAAATGAAGGTGTCACCGATTTTGAAGGCGAGCTCTTGATCAAACTCTTCGTAAACTTTGACATTCACTAAATCATAAGCGGGCGCGATCTCGTAACCTTTTTTGCTGACGAAGTAACTTATATTTTTACCATGGTTATCGGTATTGCCAATAAGCAAGTTATTACTATATTGGTAGAAATAATTGTTTTTATATGCAATTTATTAGATTTGAACTGAAAAATAGATACCACGCATCATATGACTCACATTGATAATCTGCGCCCAATTCTAAAATCGCAAGAACTGCGTTCTTATAGTTTAATGCGCGGACAAAGTTATCGTAATCTGGCAAATGAAGACGTTCTGGCGGGACGGGCAGCTATTGTTTTGCCAGCATCACAGAAACCGCTACATGATTACGTTCCCTTGTTACTGGGCTTTAAAAACCCGATCATTGCTATTAAACAAGCTTACAATGAAGACCTACTATTTCTGCGTTATTCTTTGGATATTTTTTCAAAAGTTGATGTTGCTGCCGTTAGGTAATGCCATACAAAAATATCATCACCGCTTTGAACAACAGAGTTTTTATGCGCTGGTGCCGAGGTCGTCGTTGGTACACCGGCGGCGAGTGACTCCAGTTCAGCGGGAAATACATATTTCACCGCGTGTATTATAAACTCAAGTGCGGCAGAACGATTGACTCGTTTACCAGCAACAAGGCCTGCTTTCAATGAACCGTTAGCCAATTTCGTTATTTTAGAGTTATTTTATTCTGACCGACTTTTTTCTGGACTTTCAAACATCAGATTATTTAATAACAATAGGGTTGACTCAAAAAAGGCGGAATTTTTATGACGAAAAATATGTATTTAAGATCAGGTGTTTTATTAGTCCTGTTGACTTTTGTGGTGGTACTTTTTCAAAACTGTTCTGCTGGCGGTGGTGCTGGTGCTGGCGGCGGTGCTGCAACAGCTACTGTGATAAGCGGAGCGGCAGTAGCAGGTGCACCGATTATTGGGGCAGTAACGATAAAAGACAGCGCTGGAGTAACTAAATTTTCTACCATTGAAGCCAATGGAAATTATTCTATTGATGTTACGGGCTTAGCGCCGCCGTTCATGTTACGTGCCGAGGGTAGTGTCGGCGGGCGAAGTTATAGTATTTTTTCAGCCGCTACGCTAGCCGATATCAATGGCCACATCAATGTTACACCTTTAACGGATTTAATTGTGGCGAACATCGCTGGACAATTGGCTAGTACTTTTTTTAATTCCGGAAGCTTTGCAATGCTGACAACGTCAGAATTAAACTCTCAGACGGCAGCATTGCAGGCCAGACTTTTACCAATTTTATCGGCTGCAGGCGTGAGTGGTTCGATAGACCTACTGAGATCTTCATTTGCAGTTGATCATACAGGGCTTGATGCGGCACTTGATGTATTACGGGTGGATTATACAGGATCGAGTGCGACGATCACCAGTATCATTAATGGTTTCAGCATCACGGATGATGTCACTGTCAAAACGGATACGACAGTGATTGATGCAACTGGTGTTTCTGCTGGCTTAACTGATTTTCAATTAGTTGTGGCCGGATTTACAACTTTTGCTAATTTATTTAAGGTTTCGGTTCCTCTACCTAGTAATCCAGCGTTAGTTGCCTTGTTTGATCCAGGTTTTTTAATGGATGGTGAGACTCGTACGCAATTCTTATCTGAAATAACGACTGACAGTTCTATGATTGGACTAAGTTTTTCCAACATCTCGATCGTGCCTGGTTCGGTTGGGCCAACGAGTATGAAAGTAAGTTTTGTCGTCATTCAAGGTGGCACACCTCAAGATGATATGGTCTTCGAAATGGTGAAATCCGGAGGCAACTGGTTAATAAATGGTAACGGCAGGCTTTATCGTGCCCAAGCACGAACTTTTGCCAGATTACAAGATGTCTATATAAGCAGTTTACCAGTGGTAAATAATATCGACACCGGCTTGTATTTCCCAATCGATGACAAGACTGCGTTGGGCGCCGATTATGCTATCGTGACCGGACCGGGTCTTCCCGTTGGTGGTGCTCTTTATTTTAACGAGGGAACTGGCAACTCTTTTGAGGTTGCGCCACTCGGAGGGGCTTATCTCGGAACCAGCACGGTTCATTTTAATACCTATGGACATGGACAAATACCGATGAGTGATGTGGATATTGCGCTGATTCCAGACAATTCGACCTACACAATTGTTCTGTGGGAAGATAATGGTACTAATTCTTTCAGTGGTGATACGGTAAGAGCGACTTACACCGAAAAATTGAGTAAACGGCCTTATTTAAATAGTGAGCTTTCTATTGCTTCATTTGCGCCAATTCTTTCATTGGACCGTCCTGCGCTTTTTGCATTCGGCAGTGCAGGTGGAACATTTCCCGTAAGCTGGACAATTCCATCGGGGTTGCGCTCTCGCGAACTGGCGTACTTCCGCAGCGGAAATGGCAGCGGCACGAGCACTACTGATGTGCAGACTCAGGTAGCAGGAACGGTCACGAGTTCCAGCATCACTGGACTCGCGGCGATTGATACATCTTCTTCGGCGTTTGGCGCTCTTCAGGCCAGCGGGATCAATTTATTTATGGCGGATAGCTATGGTCGAGAGTTGGTCACCATTCGTAATGGAACTTATGTCGGGGGCCCGTTCTACGGTCTGTAGATTTTCAGTCCCTCGATGGACTTGGGCTTTTGCAAATGCGTGCCCAGCCTCCTCGATTTCATAGTAGGGTGATCGGCTTAAATGCGATTTTTCTTAATGAAAATACAGGCTCGGCGCGGCCACCTGAGTTGTAAGTTTACTGGGGGATTCGCAAAAAATAAATAGCCCTTGTCGAAATGGCTATTCGGGGTTCAGTAATATCAACAACTTGGAGTGGTTTCATTACCCCATCCAATTTAATCAGCTTGATCAGCGGATTTTTTATTTGTGCTAATAAAAGACTTAGATAGCTAAAATCAAAAAGTTCTGAATGAGCGCCAGCAATCTGCTAGGCCGATTTAAAATATTTAAGCTCGAAATCCAACCACTTCTATATACTCAGCAAGCACCTTAGTTGTGCCATCAGTGGCTACGTTATTACGGCTCCATAGTGCAGTTAGATCTTCGTGAAAAGATTTTTTTCCGGTTTCATCGAGTGAGGCGTAGCCTCGGTTAGTGGGTCCATAGTACTCTATGAAAAAGTCGACTACCTGGGCAGGTGAAAACGGGTATTCAAAAGGGTACATATAACGTTTAATGCGAAGATCTTTTACGCCGTGATTCAACCGTTGACGGCAAGTGTTCTCATTGCCCCATAAAAGCGGCGATGGAAAATTAGGGGGCGGTGGAACATGTTTACCAATGACTTTGAACATCTGGCCAACGTGACCTTCTGGTGTCCAATTACCCATGATGATTTTTCCACCAGTCTTGCAAACTCGGATCATCTCAGATGCCACGAGTTCAGGTCTTGGTGCAAACATCGAACCTATCAAGCTCATAACGACATCAAAAGATGTGTCTTCAAAGGGCAGGGCTTCAGCATCCCCTTCCAAGACCTCAACATTCAATCCTTCGGATTTTGCCTTGGCTGTGGCTTGTTCAACCAAGTTTGCCGCAAGATCGAGACCTGTCACTTTGATGTCGCGGCGAGCGGCAGGGATTGTTAATTGTCCGGCACCGCATGCAACATCGAGAAGACGTGTGCCGGGAGCAATATCAAGTCGATCAAAAAATTCTAGAGCACCCTTTTCAAGATATTTAGCAAAAACTCCATAGTCACCGGATTGCCAAGTAGTTTTTAACTTATCCTTTAAAGTTTTCATTTCAGCATTCATTGTGTTCATTTTTGTCCTATCTGTAGGTGAGACATCAAATTGATCACCTTGGTTTTATGTTTGGTTATTTGATCACAACAACGGGAACAAATGCGACTAAGGCACAGATTACTTCCTGAATTTCATTTTCACCGTAATTCAGATTTTTCATCACATTTTGTACGTCGCCACCTGCCGAGAGAAAATCCGCATTGGTGATCTTTAAATGCTTATGAGCGACTTCCATATTTCTACCGGAGTATTTTCCGCCGCCGCCGGTACCGATGACTAAAAAATCAGTTACATTGTCGACAAATGGGCCTTTTTCAAGATGGGTAAACATATGGCCGATCTGCTTATTATTTGAGTGGGTCATGAATAGATTCGTAGATAAGGTTCTGATTTTTTCTTTTTCGCCGAGTCTCGTGTAGAGCGAGCTTTTAGCCTGTCGGGCTTTTATTGCGAGGTCCGAGTCTTTGCACATGGTTTGAAGGCCTGCAACCTGTTCGGAATCGGAAGGCTTTTTCGTTTCGGGTGTTGCACAACCTGCAATGGATAATGTGAGAATCAGCGGTAAAAGTAATTTCATATTGTCTCCTGTTATTTGTTAACCTCATGAGTATCTCTTTTTTGTTTGTTTTATTAGTTCTTTTTCTGTACTTAGATGGCTTTAGTGATCAATAATTGCTATTTGAGGAGATATTTATGGGAAAATTGAATAGCTATGGCCAGTTCTGTTCAGTTGCACGGGCAGCTGAAGTAGTTGCCTCGCGTTGGACTCTTTTAGTTTTAAGAGAATTACTCGCCGGGAGCACGAAATTCAATGATCTGAGAAAGGGACTGCCACAGATGTCACCTTCGCTTTTGTCGAAGAGATTAATTGAGCTGAATGAGGCCGGTATAATCGACAAAAAAATCGCGTCTAAGGGTCGTGGATTTCAGTATTTTTTGTCTGCTTCAGGCAAAGAACTGAGTCCGATTATTGAAACACTCGGAATCTGGGGTCAAAAATTTGTAGTTACTGAGTTTGAAAAACATGAACTCGATCCGACGCTTCTTATGTGGGATATTCAGAGACGAATCGAGACTTCATTTTTTCCGGAAAAAGGGCGTTTTGTCGCGGAATTTTTCTTAAAGGGCGCCCCCAATGAACGAAAAAACTGGTGGCTGGTGATAAATAACAGAGTTGTTGATTTATGTGTTCACCATCCGGGTTTTGAAGCTGATATTTTTATAGAGGCAAATCTGAAAGCCTTAACTGATGTATGGATGGGTGTCTGTACTCTGGAGTCGGCGAAGAAAGAGAATAAAATTACTCTTAACGGCACCGGTAAATATGTACAATCTTTTAAAAAATGGTTTCTTTTAAGCCCGTTTGCCGGATTTTATCCGAAGACATCAGGAGCTTCGGATTGAGCCAGTTAGCAGGTTTAGCTGCAGGCACGCCAAAATTGCCCGAAAAAATGTGCTGCCGTCGAAATTTGTCGAAACCAGAGGCCTAGATTCAATAGTGTCAGGAAGTTAGCTCGTTTTCATTAACCCATTTATTTCCTAGTACAGAATTCTGAATCTACGAAACCGCCGCAGGGGGTATTCAATCCTGAAGTTTACCGTCGGCACGGTGAAGCATCAAAATGAAAAAGAAAAAGGATTAAGTACGCCGTACTTAATCCCCCAAATATTCAGAATACGATACTTAATACCGCCCTGAATACTGCCCTGAATACAGCTGAAAGAGCTTTACTGGCGCACCCTGTTCGCAGTATTGCACGAAAGCGCACCGCATTCGACGGAACCGTTATCGGTGCAGGTGCCATCACAGGTGTCTGCAGTGAACGAAGTGTTTCCCGAGCAAGTTGCAGTACTTCAGACGGTGGCTGAAGCCAAGAGTGCGCAGCTTCGGAAACTGGTTAATTGTAGCGAAGTTGTTACGTTGGCGGTTTCGGCATCGGCCAAGCCACTGATGACGGCGTACTGATGTGTTGACCTGCAAGCTGTAAAAACAGGCACTTGCTACCATTTGTTGACTAAGTGACCGACTCAAATTCTATTAGTTAAGCATTAAATTAAACAATTCTACGGAGGCTCTATGAAATCACTAATTTTCGCAATCGCTCTTAATTTGTCATTAACATTCGCGCTGACTGCTTGCTCTTCGGATGCAAAGAAAACAGAGACGCCTAAAGCCACAGAAGTAGTTACTGCTGCCGCACCGAAGGCCGTTGTTATGAAGTCGAGCCCAGTGGCAAAAAAAGCGGATAAAGCTTCTGTACCTGCAACAGCTTCTACTACAGCGAGCGCGATGAATTGCACCAGTGGGACCGACAGTCGTAGTCTTGAAATAAATTCTTCAGGCACAGGTTGCGAGCTTATGTACTCTAAAAATGGCGAGGCTAAGTCTATTGCAACGGCAGTTAATGAAACGACATATTGTGCCGGCGTCAGCGAGAAAATAGTGAAAAATTTAACGGCAGCAGGATTTAGCTGTAAATAATTTTTAGTCAATTTAACTAAAACATTTTAGCACCACTCAGCACGCCTTGGTTAGAGTCCTGGATCAGGTTCTTGCAGAAAAAACTAAAATTAAAGGTTGTGCGAGTTTGGCTTCCGAAACTCCAGATCAGATTGCGAATTTTTCGTGACTGGCACTGAGGACAGTATTAAACATTTTACGACTCACGTAACCGATCTCATGAGTGAAATTCTTTACGACGCGCTTGCCGTGAACACGGAAGAGTTCGGTACTTTGCTTAAGCTGGGTGCGATCTATGTTAATAAGGAACGCCAAACCAAAGATCGATTTGTGGCTTCGAACAGTTCTTTTCGCGTGCATACAAATCCGCGAAGATTTATTTGTGACTTCCCGTGGAGCAAGTTGATTGTTTTTGAGAATGATTTTTTTCTGGTGTTGAATAAGCCTTCAGGAATACCGAGTCATCCATCTGTTGATAATGTCATCGAAAATTCTCTTACTCAGACGAGCTTGGCCCGCAAGGTTCCGCTTTTTATAACTCATCGGCTTGACAGTTTAACCTCGGGACTTATTGTCTATGGGAAGAAACAATCATTTGTGAGAAGTTTTAATATTCAGTTACAAGAGCGCAGTATCAGAAAAAAATATGCAGCCTTAGTGGAGAGCACGCAGATATTTCCGAAAAAATTAACTCACTACATGGACCCGGCGGCAGGCACGCCAAAAAAGCTATCACAAGTACCTATTGAAGGTTGGCAAATTTGTGAGCTTGAAATCCTTGCGCAAAAGGAAATAGCACCGAATCTGAGTTGGATAAAAATTAACCTCTTAACCGGAAAAACTCATCAGATTAGATCGCAACTGGCCCATCTTCAGGCCCCAATACTCGGAGATTCACTATATGGCGCGAGCTTACCCTATCAACAAAATGCAATAGCGCTGAGATCCTGCGAAATTGAATTTAATTGCTTTGAAGAACGAATGAAATTCGACCTATCCGAAACGTACGCCGTACCTAATCCCCCGGAATAGACGAATCAATTTTCAATA
>JANPPN010000043.1:0-3559 GCA_031428535.1 Bdellovibrio sp.
CCAGCATAATGAAAAGTGATTTGAGAAAATCAAATAAAATATACGAACTTATCCACAGAAAAATAAATTATAGCCAGTAAAATAGAAAAATGTTGTGGAAAACCTATGAAATTTAGACTTTAAATCACCGAACTAACTCTAGCTAAACAACTAGCCTAGTGGCAGATGCTTCAATTGACGCTGATTCAATGAATTAGAGTTCGGAACGAACTCTAATTTTATTTTGGGAAGCCCGAGACTTTTCAAAAATGGCGGTAAATCACGGCGTTTGGTTCCATAACAGTAATCCTGCTCGATAATCTCTGCCGCTTCGGCCTTTGAAACTTCTTTCAGCAGCATGAACAACCAGGCTTTCTCTGCAAGATTTGCCAGAGCCAGGCTGTGGGTATCGTTAAACATCTTTGAAAGATGCTCACTGAATTCAAAAAAACCGGTAAAATAAGAATCCGGTGAACCGGCTTTCAGCCACGTCATGAAATGTTTAAACTCACCACTATTGGCATAAAGATCCCAGAATTTGGCAAATCGATTCATTTTCTGAAGCGTGCCGTAATCCATTGTGCTGGTTGAAATTATCTGAAAGGGCGGGGCTTCTGAGTAGAGCATTTTGAAACCGGCTTCATGTCTTGCGATGGGGGTGCCCTTAAGGCGTTTCAGTATTCCCACTTGAATTTCATCCGGGCCATAAAGCGCCAATTGATCAAATCCCGCAGCAAAACTTTCCAGCGTTTCACCCGGAAGTCCAACGATCAGGTCGGCATGGGTATGCACGTGAGTCTGTTCACGGATGAAACTGAAGTTTTCAGCCACTCTCAAAAGGTTGTTGTTGCGCGAGATATTTTTGGCAACAACCGGATTCAGAGTTTGAATCCCCACTTCAAATTGCAGACTTCCGGCCGGAAACAATTTAATCAGCTCTCGGATATCGGCAGGGAGCCGGTCGGGCACCAGTTCAAAATGCAAAAACAAACCAAGTTCGATATGCTCAAGAAAGAATCGCAAGATGCGGGTCGAAGAGGTGGGGGATAAATTGAACGTTCGGTCAACAAACTTAAAACAACGGACCCCGCGCTCAAGAAGAACCTTCATTTCGACTAAGAAAAGCTCGAGATCAAAATTGCGAACCGATTTATCCAGTGAAGAAAGACAATATTCACACTTATAAGGGCAGCCACGTGAGGCCTCTACGTAAATCACCCGGTTTTTGATATCGGCGTCTGAATAGAGCCGGTACGGTAGCGCAATTTTTGAGATATCCGGTAGTTCCGCACTCAGGATCTGTTTTGTTGGTCGGTTATTGCGGACCAGAATATCGAGACAAAATTCCCGGAATGAAAAATCCGCCTCACCTTTAATAATGTAATCGGCCCATTTCAGGTGTTCCTGCGATTCGGTTTCATAGGAAATTTCCGGACCGCCGAGCACGATGATTGTTTCGGGCGAGATCTTTTTCAAAAGCATAATGCTTTCAAGTGTTTCAAGCGTATTCCAGATGTAGACGCTAAAGCCGACGATTCGCGGTGAACACGCCAAAATTTTTTCGATCAGGTTGCGCGGGTTCTCTTTAATGGTCGATTCGATGATCTTACAACGCGGCTGCAGCTCGGGCCCAAGGTTCGCATAAAGGTAACGTAATCCGAACGAGGAGTGCTGATAGGTGGAATTAAGGGTACAAAGCAAAATGTCGGCAGTTTGGATTGGGTTCACGCTCTACTTTTTAACTAACCCCAATAAGATTTGATAGCTTTTTTTCACATCCTGAAAAGTTTCACTGTTTCCGCCCTGGTCAGGGTGAGTTTTAAGCACGGCAGTCCGGTAGGCCGACTTGAGTTCGTGCAGATTGAAGTTGTCCCGGAGTGAGCGGGCATGAAAGGCAAGCGAATGAAAAGCATGCTGCTGCACTTCGTTTAAGAGATGGCTCTTTTTGTGGATTGACATTGAAGTCGATGGTTTCGGGTACTTTTTGTGGATTGAAGCTGTGCATAGAGGTGCAATTTTCACCTCAGCGATGAGTTGGGCCATGCCGAATGGGTCTAAGTGACTCTCCCAACCGGAAGAAAAATCGGGTGTGGGATCTTTTAGATTGGTCAGAATTTCTGAAAATGATCTCTCAGTAAGCATGAATACTTATCGGAAGATCGCTACAAAACCTAAGTATCTGTACCGATAATTCACTGTCTTAAAGGCTTGCTCAGAGCTGATTTCAGTCTAGAAATGGTCCTTTTTAGAGGATTTCCTCTCGAGAAAAGTGAGTTTCTCGAGAGGAAATCCTCACAAAACCCGTGTAAAATAGAAATCCTCCTCTGGGAAAACATCGAAATAAGAGGGGGAAACGTCATAATAATGAAAAAAAATAACTATTTTGTATTTTTATATTGGACAAACAGAAAAACTTCGATTTAGACTGAGTCCATTGGATTTTAGTCTAGAGACTAAAGAGTATAACAAAAAGCCAACCTTAACGGAGGACATACAATGGCAAAAGCAAAAAAAGCTACGAAGAAAGCAGCTCCTAAAAAAGCCGCAAAGAAGACAGCTACTAAAAAAGCCGCTACTAAAACAGCAGCTCCAAAGAAAGCAGCAGCTCCTAAAAAAGCCGCTACTAAAAGAAAGCCAAACGCAGCTTTCATGAAGGCTTTAACTCCTTCTACAACTTTAGCAGCTATCGTTGGTAGCACGCCACTTCCTCGTACTGAAGTTGTTAAAAAATTATGGGCTTACATCAAGAAGAACAATCTTCAAGATGCTAAAAACCGTAGAAACATCAATGCTGATGACAAATTGAAGCCAATCTTCAACAAAGCTCAAGTATCAATGTTCGAAATGACTAAGCTTGTTTCTAAGCATTTAAAATAAATTTTAATTAACTTAAAGTTTACGATTGACCCCTGATTGCCTCTGGCTTTCAGGGGTTTTTTCGTTTAATATGTTTCTCGATGCAAAAACCTCTCAGCAAAGATGAAATTCTGAAAATGCGCGTGGCCTGTAAGATGGCAGCACAGGTTCTTACCTATACCGGAAAGCTTATCAAACCCGGTATCTCAACTTACGAACTCGATAAAATTGCCGATGATTACACTCTCTCACTTGGCGGTACTTCAGCCTGCATCGGTTATCACGGCTATCCCATGTCGACGTGCATTTCACCCAACGAAGTGGTCTGTCACGGTTTACCTGGCGATTACATTGTTAAAGAAGGCGACATCCTCAATATCGATGTCACAGTAAAAAAAGACGGCTTTTTCGGGGACACTTCAAAAACATTTATGGTCGGCGAAGTCTCTCCTGTTGCAAAAGATCTCGTACAGGTGGCCTATGAAGCCATGATAATTGGAATTGAAACCATCACGCCAAACGGCTGGACGGGCGATATCGGTTTTGAAACCAATAAATTCGTTACTCGAAAAGGTTACACCACGATTAAAGAAATCGGCGGGCACGGCATCGGCCGCGTTTTTCACTCTGAGCCTTTTGTTCCGGCATTCGGTAAAAAAGGCAAAGGCGAAAAACTCCGTCCTTGGACCTGTTTTACGGTCGAACCGATGGTCAACGAAGGCAC
>JANPPN010000044.1:0-8545 GCA_031428535.1 Bdellovibrio sp.
TGCATCCAGTAACGCTAAAACCGATTGTTTTTCTTTTTCGCTCTTGCTTAATTGTTTTGTCATGCTCTTTCTTTTTTCCTCCTGCGCAAAGGGTCCTCTAGGAACTCTAGGGCTGAACACGTAGTTCTAGGGGGTTTTGAGGCCTCGGTCAATCAGAGAGTTACAGGGCTTGGCTGCCTATTTTGTGGGATCAGAATGACCGGTATGAAAGTGAAATACTGGGGTAGGTCCAGCTGTTTTTGTAGCTAACATTGCTCTGTACCGAACTGATCAGAGAGGTCTTGTAGTTGGCCGTATAGAGATTCAGGCCGAAACCGATCAAGATCCTATCGCTGATATTGGTTTCGATGGCCATTTTGAGCAAGTGGCTTTCACCATTGAGCTCTTCCGTAATCGTACCGTCACTAAAGTTACCCTTACAGATAATACCGTAAGCATAGGTGATCGAAAAGATCTGCCGGGCCTGTGTCTGCCAGCGGAAAGAAGGGCCCATATCACCGGACGTCAGAGTTTGATTCAAAACACCCTGAAAAGCGTCGGAATTGTTAACCGACGACATATACCAGCCGAGCAGCCAGCCCGAGGTTGCATCCGATTTTCCGAGATTGGCAAAAATGCCCACAGAGTTAATTGAGCGCGAAATATTCTGATCGGTCCCTTTTGCAAATCCGCCCTGTGCGATTCCAAGATTGAGGTCGGCCACGACCGCAAAAGAAGAGTGGACTGCAAGCGTCAGAAGTAGAAATATAAAAATACTTTTCATACCTGTTATCTTAGAGCTATTTTAACTGCATATGCAACTTGTAACCGAAAAACTTTTTTTACGTGATCACTTCAATGAAGATTGGATATCAATCCATGAATATGCAAAGGAACCCGACTTCTCGAAATACGATTTCTGGGGGCCTAACACCGAAGCCGACACAAAAGAATATGTCCGGCGCTCAATTGAGCAGGAGCAGCGCGAGCCCCGCTACAAATTTGATTTTGCGGTTGTTGATCGCGCCAGCGGTAAAGTTATCGGCGGCGCCGGAATCAAACGCGATTCAGAATCGAGTTCGGTTGCCAATATGGGTTATGCAATTAACCCATTGTTTCAAAAAAAGGGGCTTGCAACCGAGGCGGCAATCCGGCTTCTTGAATTCGGTTTTAATGAGCTGAAACTCTTGGTGATCTGGGCAACCTGCGATTCGGAAAATACGGCGTCTTACCGCGTGATGGAAAAATGCGGAATGAAAAAAGTCGGTCATATTATCCGGCATAAAGAACTAAAAGGGCGCTGGAGAGACACCTACAGGTATGAAATGACTTCATCCGAATTCCACACTCTCCAACGTCCGTAAAAAAATCCTTAAATTTATCTTCTTGCTACGTCCAGAACAATATTGGCAACCCGCTCTTCTCTTAAATTAAACCCGTCGTCAACTTTTCGGGTGTCGAAGGCCACGTTGATTTTACAATCGCGGGTTTTTTTGAAAAATCGCGATGCGAGAAATCGGCGCTGTTCAGCACAAACTGTTTTTTGCTGATTGGGACCTTCATAGGTAATGTTACCGCTGACCGGATCGTAGGAAAGCCCGTCAACACGAACTTTGACAGACTCGGCCTGTGCAATACTGTCTCCTGTAGCCATTTCTTTAACCGTCAAAACAATCCAAGCTCTACCGAGCTCTCTGTCCGCTGCGAATCTGGTTTCAACCGTCGGCGGTGACGCCTGCATTCCGTTCGATTCCAAGCTCACTTCGGCATCCGAAATTGCCATAGCGGTGACTGAAAAAAAGGCCAGTAAAATCGCAATTACCTTCATAAAATCCTCCTTAATAATATATGTGCTAAATGCACAATACTCATATCAAGAAGCAATTTCAGTGCCTCAACAACCCGCATTCAGCGCTAGGCTCCGTAACTTTCACGTTCGCCGGCGCCCCGTTTGATACCAAGTTTCACGTCTTAATTTATTTTGTTTTTTGCAAACTGGTAAATCTTTTCGATCACGTCATTTAATGACATTTTTGTTGTATCAACAACCAGCGCATCTTCGGGAATTTGCAAGGGCGCCACTTTGCGGGTTGAATCCTGCTCATCGCGTTGTTTTTGTTGAACAGCGAGTTCTTTTTCGTCGAGGCCAAGTTCCTGCGCCCGGCGTTGCGCGCGGTTCTCAGAAGAAGCTGTCAGATAAACTTTAACTTCAGCCTGCGGAAAAACCACAGTTCCGCAATCGCGGCCTTCTGCTACCAAACCGCGATCTGCAAAAGCACAGAGGCGCTGGTGATCAAGCAGTGAAGATCTCACTTCAGGATAATGACTGATTTTACTTGCCACATTACCGACATCTTCCTGAAAAATAAAATCGGTTACGTCCTGATTTTTATACCAGACACGGGTTTTTTCCGTCGTCATTTCGACGCGCCAGATATCCGACATGGCCAGTTCAGTAAGAGCTACAATATCCGTTAAATCAATTTTTTGCTGAATGGCTACATAGGCAAGACCACGGTAAAAAGCACCCGTCGAAACCCAAGGCACCTTGAATAAACGGGAAAGTTCGCGGCTAACAGACGATTTTCCTGAGGCCGCCGGCCCATCAATTGTGATAACGAATCCCATAAATTCCTAACTTGCTTTTTAGAACAACTTCGAAAGCCTACCCGATTTCAGAAACCTCAGTCAGCATTTTTTCGATTCCGAGAATCGCTTTTTTATTTTCAGCCATTTGTCCGACTGTCATGCGCATAAGCGTCTTAAAGCCATAATTTTGAACTGGCCGTAAAATAAGACCTTTTTTAAGCAGGTTCTCGTGAACAAGTTCGACTTTGCGTTTTGTGTCGAACAATACAAAATTGGCCTCTGACGGATAAAATGGCAACTTTAATCGTGTCAGTTCACCGTAAAAGTAATCAAGGCCTTCCCATACAGTTTTTTGCGACTCTGAAATAAACGCGCGGTCCTCAAGAGCTGCAATGCCTGCCACCTGCGCCAGATCATTCACATTAAACGGATTGCGAACGCGATTATAATATTCAAGAACATACTCCGGCGCAAGTAAGGCACCCAGCCTGAAACCGGCCATTCCGTAAACTTTTGAAAAGGTTTTTAAAACCAGAACATTTGAATAATTTTTGTAGAACTTCGCGGCTTCTTTAAATTTTTTATCGCGCACAAATTCGGTATAGGCTTCGTCAAAGACCAGCAAAACATCATCGCGATTGCCGAGTCGAATCAGAAATTCATCCAGCTCTTCACCACCTACTAACGTGCCGGTTGGATTATTCGGGTTCGGAATAAAAATCATTTTTATCTTGGCTGTGGGGTTTCTGAAAAAATGGTCGGCAACGGCTTTGAGATCAATTTTAAAATCGGCCTTCATAGGTACCGTTCTTACCCGTACGCGTGCGGCCTGAGCGCAAACTTGATAAGCCACAAAGGCGGCTTCGGAGGTGAGTATGGCATCGCCTGGTTCGCAGAAAATCCGGATCAATAAATCTATAATTTCGTTTGATCCGTTGCCAAGGCCAACCTGAGTGGTCGGCACATTCCATTTATCAGAAATTTTTTGTATTAGTTCGTAGCCTGAAGGATCTGGATAGCGATGCTGCTGCGAAAGATGCTTCTGGACAGCCGCTATCGCCATAGGGCTAGGTCCAAGTGGGTTTTCGTTGCTGGCAAGTTTAACAACTTCGGTTAAACCGTACTCACGTTGGGTTTCAGAAATGGCCTTACCGGGCTTATACGGAATTAAGTTTAATATTTCTGCCGAAACTTTCATGGTTGACCCTTTTCATCTGAATTCATAACATACCGATTACAACAAAAGAAAGCGCGAGTTAAACGAAAAATATGTCGAATCCTGCTATTGCTCTGTATCTAGGCGAATCCTACGCCATGATCGGACTTTTTGATACTTCTAATAATGAATCGGCGCCAGTGCATGAAAAAGCCATTTTTCTTCCGCAGGTTTCACTGAAAAACTTACTCAATCAGACTAAAATAAAGTTCGAAGAACTTTTTCCGGCAAATGAAACCCCGGTTCCGGTTTATGTGGTAACAAAATATTTTGATCGCCTGAAACAATTCCGCCTCGGGGGAAGTATTTCTCAGATCATTATCAAGGGCTTCGAGAACTCGTACACGCTGACCGATTCTAAATCGCTCTCGCTGGCGGCGGCCCAGTTGATTATTTCCCTCGAAGAAGCCGATTTTAACGAAATCCATTTGTCGCAGGAACTTGAGCGGATCAGAAAAATAAATCCTGATCTGAATAAAGTGGTCATATCCATACCTGAAGAAAGTGTCACTGCAGTACAGATGGAGCTTCTGCTCGATTTTTTCTCGAAAGCGGGACTTAAAATTTTTCATTGCACTTCAGCTCATATTCAAAGCCAATTGCGCCAGACCCTGCTGAATGCAGGCAGCGAAGGCACCAAAGAGGAAATCGTTACCGACCTGAAAGAAACTTTCGGCGAAAACTCTTTAGTGAGTTTTTACTGTAACAACGGATTTCAAAAGCAATTTGAAAACTGCGAGCTTTTCACCAGTGCCAATAACTTTCTGGCCCATTATATCAAATCCCGAAATTACACACAGGGCGCTTTTTTTGACATCGAGACACTTAAATTTATTTCGACCGAAACTGTCAGTGAATGGCAAAGCCCCTGGGGCCGCATTCCCATCGAGCATTATAAATTTTCCGATCTTGCAATTCATCCATTTTCTGAAATTAAACTCAACCACCTTTCATTGCTGCAGATCGAAAACAATCCACAGCAACTCGAGCCCGGCCCTGTTGTTGCGGGCCGCGCGATAAAACCACTGTTCATTGACCTTTTTTATTCTGAACTTCTCGAAAACGACCTTGCTAAGAACCTGTTTACACAATTGCCGCTGGATACGCTCCGTACAAAAATCTCGAACATGTTCTCGGTTCTTGAAAAGGGTCAGAAAAATCCGGCACTTTTTGTCTCGGTTTCAGAACTGAAGCAAAATGCCCTAGCGGCCCTACAGAATGAAGTTACAACGTATAGCAATTCCCAGCACACTCTGATATTCGGGCCTTTGGCCGACGTGTTCATGCAAGATAAGAAAAACCAAAAACAGGGCGAGGTCTTTTCGTGGACCCGCGAAATTATGAATGTTGCGAAAGTGCCCCAATGACATTTTTAAACTATCAAGCGCACCTGAAAAACCTGCTGAGAAGTTACAAGTCGTGCTCGTTGGTAAATGCCGATGGCACCCTACTCTATTCGAAAGATCAGAATCTTGAACTACTGACCACCACCCGGTTGGTTGCCTTTCAAATTGTAAAAAAGTATCTGAATCCGAAACCCCTTGATCTTTTCGTGATGAACGATCCCGAAAACGGCGGCTTTCAATTTTCGAAAATTATTTTTATTTCGTGTCTGACCCCGCAGGTTTTTCTGATCTGGGACGAAGACGATCATTTTATCGACTTTAAAATCCCCCCGACGCCGCTTTATGATCTCGGGGTCAAAAACGATTTTGTCTGGCAGGCCCTGGTCGATTCAAACAAAAATGCCGTACAATTAAGGCATTTTTTTGAAACCCAGAAAAGTCAGTTCGACCGCATTACCAAATCCAAAAGCCAGCTTGATGTCATTTCAAATCCCAAAAACCAGCAGCTCTGGCTGAAAGCCACTCAGGAAATTTTTTCGATTCAGTTCGGAAACAAAGCCCACGGCAGCACCGAAGGCAGCCATCGCGTCATGCCGAATCAGTTTCTCAAACTCAAACTGAGTGCCGAAGAAAAACAGAACCTTAAGCTGATCACGCTTGATTTTACCAATACAAATCTGGCTACCGAAATTTATGCAGCTTCGCACGTGGCCGAAAGTGCCATCGTCAAACGCATCATCGATTTTTACCAGATCGGCGAGTTCTTCACCCAGTCTATCCTCGACAAAATAAAAGTGATTCTGCCGCCGCGCTCGATTGTTTCAAAATCCCATGTTACCGGAAAATTCAACTATGAATTGCAAGCCATCTGCGTGCAGCTGTGCGATTACAACCTGCAACAGCTCAATTCGCATGTTCGAAAATCGCAGTCGAGTTTTGAGTATGTCAATTTCCTGAATTTTGAAATTCATACCGAAGTCTGCCACTCCAGTAATCTGTTCTCAGGCCAGACGGTACTGCTGAACAACTTCGAAAACCTGATTACGACCAATTCAATCAAAATGAAAAAAATGAAGCGCGCAGATAGCATCAGCCATCTGATCTTCAGCGTCAACACCGATGCCGGCATGAAGATCAACATTAAGAACAGCTATTACTCCGAAAAATCGCCGAATTCGCTAAAGGTTAACGACCAGGTTTTGCCCCGTGGTGAAACCCAGCTGAAAAAAGGCGATGTGGTTGAAATTTTCTGGGGTTGATTTATTTTTCGCAGCAATTTTTATAAATGGCCATGCTTGTGACAACGCGTTTTTGGTCAACCAAAAAAACCAGTTGCCACACATCGTTTTCGTCATCATTAAGAATAAACTCGAGAATTCGTTGTATCCGTCTCTTCCATAAAATTTACCGTTGAGCCCCGAATCTTGTCGTCTCTCTTTTGGGCTGAAATGACCAATGCTATTATTTCACGCTCCACGGGCACAGTTTAAACCCCGATTGCACAAATGAAAACAATGTCCCATTCAACCTATGCCTGTTTGTAAAATCTGCTACAACAAGTAGATTCTAATTTAATTTGTGATGTGAGTAGCAAAGGCTAATTTTTATTTTTTAGCCGTCATATCGACATAAAATGAAAAGAAATTGGATGGGCTTATTACACGAACGTAAGCCCTCGTAATCATTAAGGTCTATTTTTCCATAGACCACAAATGTCCACATGAACATATATCTTGCTATATATTGCAAGATTTGATAGGATACTTAAGTGAGTCGGCGCATATATGACCTTCAGCTTAACATCAACGGTAAGACCTACACGCAGATTGTTATCGACCCACACTATGAAGAAAAGCACTCCGGCTCGATAAGCGATGAAGTTATCTTGTCTTTGGTACAACTGCTGGACGGACGCACCTTCAAGCCCGTAGATACCGATGAAGAAGGCTTTCAGTATTTCGTTAATGATAAGTTAGAACTTCACGGAAAGTTCTTTAAATTAATCTGGCTCGTACATAACCAGCAGTTTTTTGTCGGCGTTGTAAACGCTTACAGGAGGTAACATGAAACAATCAAATAAATCCATTGAAATTAAGTTTCCGAGCAAGGCTCGTCTTAAACAGATGGATGAAAAATTAAAAAACGTTGAAGGCACGCTCATGGTCGGACCAAGCTCGACACCGGCTGAGAAATTTCGCTGGGAGCTATGCCAGAATCTTTTAAAATTCATGGTTGAAAAAGATATGAGCCAGGTTGAGTTCGCTGAACTTTTAGAAATCGATCAAGCTCGCGTGAGTGAAATTGTACATCACCGCATTGATAAAGTTTCAACCGACAAGCTGATCGCTTATAATGAGAAAATTAATCCACTGGTTCTTTTTAAGATTGCCCGATGAAAAAACAAAGTAAATCCTTAAACCAATTGGTTGCTAAATATCAAAAAGATGCCTGATTGCAAATGTCCGTGTGTGCTGCCATGAACTACTTCTGCTCGTCTTATCTTATGCGAGATTTATCACTTTTGTTGATGTTTTATGGTAGCAGTATTCAAAGGTTTTGTGCGTTGTCCTTTCTGTGTATGCATCTATCCAACTGCAGGTTGTGGCGTTGCTGCTCGAGACTTCTGGCCTTCGTGTTTAAACTCGAGTATTCGTTGTATCCGTCTCTTCCATAAAACTTACCGTAGAGCCCCGAATCTTGTCGTCTCTCTTTTGGCTGAAATGACCAATGCTATTATTTCACGCTCCACGGGCACAGTTTAAACCCCGATTGCACAAATGAAAACAATGTCCTATTCAACCTATGCCTGTTTGTAAAATCTGCTGTTCGCCTTTTCAGACTGTCCCAGTCATGGCATTCTTTTGCCTTCAAAACTGCTGCAAAAAGTAGATTCAAGGGGCCAGTTTATTGGACTTTAGCGCCCCAGTTTTTTAGCGCATCCTTGATCTGATTAATATGCTCGTGGCTGGTGGTTTCGATGACGAAATCGATCTTGGTTTCTTTGAGATTAAGGCCAAATCCCACGCGGTCGTGATGCACTTCCATGATGTTGGCTTTGAAGTCGGCTAAAATGCGCGTAAGCTGGCTAAGGCTACCCGGCACATCGGGCACGATGACCGACATTTCGCTAAGGCGGCCGCGCTGAATCTGCCCCCGTTGAATCACCTGCGATACGATATTCAGGTCGATATTACCGCCGCTGACAAGAATGCAATTTCGTTTTCCCAATTTTAATTTTCCGGATAAAACCGCAGCGAGGCCTGCGGCACCCGACCCCTCGGCCACGGTTTTAACCCGTTCCAAGAGATAAACAATGGCTTCGGCAATTTCGCCCTCACTTACAGTTACAAAATCATCGACATATTTCGAAATAAAATTCTCGTATATCTTGTCGCTCGGAACTTTAATCGCGATT
>JANPPN010000045.1:0-5378 GCA_031428535.1 Bdellovibrio sp.
GCCTCTTCATGGGCGGCGTTCATTTTGACAAAATCCTTTTTAAATAAAAGGACCTCGCCCCGCACTTCAAGCAAGCGTGGCGGGTTTTCAGAATGCAAACGCAACGGAATTGTTTTTATAGTTTTAACATTATGAGTAACATCTTCTCCGACGGTGCCATCGCCGCGGGTGAGCGCCCGAACCAAAAGCCCGTTTTCATAAACAAGCTCCATTGAAAGCCCGTCAAGCTTCAGTTCGGCGTGGTATTCTACGGAGTCATCTGCGCGCAAAAACTTTTTCACCCGTAAATCAAAATCAATAATTTCCTCTGGCGAGTAACTGTTGGCCAGCGACAGCATGGGTTTTCGGTGTGCGACTTTCTTAAACGCAGAAATGGCCTCGCCGCCGACTCTTTGTGAGGGCGAGTCTGAAATATCTAAATTTTTATCTTTCTGCTCGAGTTCGAGCAGCTCCCCAAAAAGCCGGTCGTAGTCGTAGTCGCTGATTTCAGGACTGTCTTTAATGAAGTAGCACTCATCATGATGCCGGATGAGCCTTTTCAGTTCGGTGTGACGTTTTTGCAAAGAGTTTTGCGGCATGATTTATGTGTAACACAAAGTCCCGCAAAACGGCTAGTCCGATTGCAATTATTGGGTGTAATAGCTTGAAGAAAGCCCCGGATTTGATATTGTTCTATGCAATCCGGAGTCTAAAATGATTGACGATAAAATTATCGAACAGATATCGAAACTTGCCCGCTTGAAAATCACAACTGAAGAGGCCTCTGAGTACGGCGAGCAGCTCACAAAAGTGCTCGAACATTTTCAGCAAATTTCCAAAATAGACACAACAGGGATTGAGCCTTTGGTAACGCCTGCGGAAATTGATTTCTATGCCCGCCCGGACGAAAGCTCCCGCGAAACAACAACCGAAGAAATGTTGGCCAACGCGCCCGAAAGGGCCGGCAACCTGTTCAAAGTGCCGCCGGTTGTATAAAGAATATATGGACTTAAAAAAAGCAGGATTGAAAGAAGTCAGTGATTCGGTAAAAAGCAAAAAAATTTCAGCAGTTGAAGTGACCGAATTTTTTCTAGATCGAATTGAAAAACTAAACCCAAAACTGAATGCCTTCATAACGATTAATAAATCAGCACTCGAAGAGGCCCGCAAGATAGATGAGAAAATTCAACGAAAAGAAAACGTTGGCCTGCTTGCCGGAGTTACATTTGGCATCAAGGATTTGCTTTGCACCAAAGGGATAAAAACGACAGCCGCTTCGAAGATACTGAATAATTTTATTCCGCCGTACGATGCAAGCGTTGTTCAGCGCTTAAAAGGGGCGGGCGCGGTTGTGCTCGGAAAATTAAATCTTGATGAGTTCGCAATGGGCTCAAGCACCGAAACATCTTTTTTCGGCAAATGCCATAATCCGTGGAATACCGATTTTGTGCCCGGCGGATCAAGCGGTGGCTCGGCGGCTGCGCAGGCGGCAAGGCTTGCGCTTGGGACGATCGGCACCGATACAGGTGGGTCAATAAGACAACCAGCAAGTTTTTGCGGAGTGGTAGGGATCAAGCCGACATACGGTCGCGTCAGCCGGTACGGAATTGTGGCGTATGCATCTTCACTCGATCAGGCGGGTCCGATAGTTTCTTCAGTGGAAGACGCGGCTCTTACTCTGGAAGTGATCTGTGGTCACGACGAAAAAGATGGAACAACTTCGCTTCAGAAAGTTCCGGAGTTTTCAAAAGAACTAACTGCAAATGTTAAAGGTATGAAGATCGGGCTCGTAAAAGAATATCAGCAGGGCGAACTGCACCCGGGGATTTCTAAAACTTATCTGGACGCGATTGCCGAGCTGAAAAAAGCCGGAGCCGAATTTGTGGATGTTTCGATTCCACTGACAGAATTTGCTGTTCCAATGTATTATTTGATTGCTGCGAGCGAAGCCTCTTCAAATCTGGCCCGATATGATGGTGTTAAATATGGTTATCGCTCGGACTTTAAAGATCTTTCTGCGCTTTCGCTGGATGATTTTTATTCGCAGTCGCGGGGTGAGGGTTTCGGAAAAGAAGTTAAACGCAGAATTATGCTTGGGACCTATTGTCTTTCGTCGGGCTATTATGATGCTTACTACAACAAGGCCTGCCAGGTTCGCAGAATGTTGCGCGAGCAGTATCTCGCGGTTTTTAAAACCTGCGATGCACTGTTGAGCCCGGTTACAACTTCGCCCGCATTTAAAATCGGCGAACGCTCGGCAGATCCGCTAAAGATGTACTTAAATGATATTTTTACAACCGCAACAAATCTGGCGGGGCTTCCGGGTATGAGCGTACCATTTGGATTATCAGATGAAGGTTTGCCGATTGGAATCCAACTCACGGGTGCACATTTTCAGGAACAAAAAATTCTGAACATTGCGTATGCTCTGCAGGCGATGTCGCCGGTAAAAGAAAGAACTCCAGATGTCTACTGAGTCTGCGCAAACCACTTATCGTGGATATGAAGCTGTAATCGGAATCGAAGTGCATGTACAGCTGAAGACCAATTCAAAAATTTTCTGCGCAGATCCGACTAATTTTGATGCTGCCGATAATGAAAACACTTCTCCGGTAAGCGTTGGTATGCCGGGCACCCTCCCCGTAATGAATCGGAAAGCGATCGAGTTTTCGATTAAGACCGGACTGGCGCTGGGCTGTAAGATCAGAGACCGATCGGTTTTTTCGCGAAAAAATTATTTTTATCCGGATTTGCCCAAGGGCTATCAAATTTCTCAGTATGATAAGCCGATCTGTGAACATGGCGAAGTGACGATTACCCTTAATAACATTCCAAAGAAAGTCAGCATCACAAGGGCCCATCTGGAAGAAGACGCCGGCAAATCGACGCATTTCGGTGATTACACCTTGCTGAACTACAACCGCGCGGGCATTCCCCTGCTTGAAATTGTTTCAGGCCCGGATATGAACACGCCTCAGGAGGCCGCCGAATACGGCCGCACCATAAGACAGATCGTTCGCTATCTTGAAGTTTGCGATGGCAATCTCGAGGAGGGCTCACTGCGCTGTGATTGCAATGTCAGCGTTAGAAAGATCGGCGAAACGAAGCTCGGCACAAAGGTTGAGCTGAAGAATCTGAACTCTTTTCGCTTCGTTGAAAAAGCCATTGAATTTGAAATAGACCGGCAAATTGATGAAGTGGAGGCCGGAAAAAAAATTATTCAGGAAACCCGGCTTTATGATGCCGACAAGAACCGGACATTTTCGATGCGTAAAAAAGAAGATGCGCAGGATTACCGCTACTTTCCCGACCCGGATCTTCTGCCAATCAATTTGCGGGACTTTGATCTTGAAGAAATCAGAAAAGCTTTGCCCGAGCTGCCTTCGCAGAAGTCGGCCCGCTTTAAATCCGATTTGGGACTATCAGAGTATGATGCCGTTTTGCTGACCGACGAACGGGAAATTGCCGATTATTTTGAAGTCGTAAGCAAGATCAGCAGCAATCCGAAACTTGCAGCAAACTGGATAACCTCAGAACTCATGCGCGAGCTGAACAACAACAAAGTTTCAATTACGGCTTCGCCGATTAAGGCCGAAAGCCTTGCCCGGTTGATCAAGCTAATTGACGCCGGCACTATTTCCGGAAAAATTGCAAAAACTGTATTTTCTGAAATGTGGCTCACTCAAAAATCGGCCGAAGAAATTGTAAAATCGAAAGGGCTTGTGCAGGTTTCGGATACCGGAGTCATTGAAAAAATGATCGACGAAATTCTGGCGGCTAACCCAGGCCAGGTGCAGGAGTACCGCGCGGGAAAAACCAAGGTTTTCGGATTTTTTGTCGGAGCGGCGATGAAAGCTTCAAAAGGTCAGGCCAATCCAGACATTGTTAACCAGATTTTGAAAACCAAGCTGGACGCCGGCAAATGAAAATCGCGGCGCTTGACCTGGGTTCAAATACTTTTTTGTGCCTGATTGCCGAAGTAAACAGCAGTGGCGTCTCACAAATATATTCTGACACGGTTGAAGTTGTAAGGCTCGGGCAAGGGCTGGCAAATACAAAAAAATTTCATCCAGATGCACTTTTACGGGCCGACAGTTGTTTGAAAAATTTTAAAAGCCACATCGATATACATATGCCGGAAAGAGTTCTAGCAATGGCCACCTCTGCCGCCAGAGATGCAACCAATCAGCAGGAGCTCTTTACTCTTTGTGAGAAATATAATATTCCACTCGAAATAATTCCCGGCGAAAGCGAAGCGGCCATTACCTATCAAGGAGCTGTCTCGGGCACGGGTCACGCCGATAAAAACCTAATGGTGTTGGATATAGGCGGCGGATCGACCGAATTTATTTTTGGTCGGGATAAAACCCTGATAGAAGGCGCAAGCTATAACATCGGCTGTGTGCGCCTGACCGAAAAGCACATTACCCGTCAACCGACCCCTGTGAACGAAATTCAGCAAATAATCGAAATTGTCGACCCTGAAATTGAAAAGGCAATAGCGATGATGCCTGTTGATTTTAAGCTGGACCAGATTATTGCGGTGGCCGGCACCCCGACGTCCTTGGCAGCAGCGGAACTCGGATTTTTTGATACAGAGAAAATTGACGGGTACAGGCTTTCCAGATCAAAGCTTGAAAACTGGCTGACTATACTCGGTAAGAGCTCGATTAATGAAAAGATAGAAATGGGTATACCCCCGGGCCGGGCTGATGTTATTCTGGTGGGGGTTGTTATTCTTTTGCGAACGCTGGTGCGATTCAATTTAGATGAAATAATCGTATCAACCCGGGGTGTCCGGTATGGAGTTGCGCTTGAAATATATCATCGTTACGTTGCTTCTGATTAGCACGACCTTCGGAATTGCAACAGCCGCGGGGCCTGAAGTCGTTTTTAAAAAAGCCAGTCTTGAACTATCGTTCAAAAAGATCCGGAAAATTATCAAGGTTGAACTGGCTGAAACTCCGGAGCAACACCAGCATGGACTGATGTTCCGTAAAAAACTGAATCTCAACGAGGGCATGCTGTTTGTATTTGCCGATGAACAACCCCGCTCCTTTTGGATGAAAAACACTTTGATTGACCTAGATATCGGATATTTTAATAGTAAAAAAGTCTTAATTGATATTCAGCAGATGAAGGCCGAGAATTCGGTTATGCAGTTGAACATTCCAGCGTACCCGAGCAAGCAACCTGCAATGTATGCTTTGGAAATGTCTAAGGGCTGGTTTAAAAAAAATAATTTTCCTGAAGGTACTGCTTTAAAAATTATCTCACGACCTTAGTCTAAAAATAGTAAAGAAACTAAACGACCTCGGTCTAGACTAAACTAATCGTCTTTGCTGACTGCGCCGCGATGTGATGTAATTTTAAATGTAATAGGGCTGGATGCTCTTAAA
>JANPPN010000046.1:0-40671 GCA_031428535.1 Bdellovibrio sp.
GAGTGTACAGATTTATCCGAATCTTCACTCGACCGAGCTCTGTCATTCGGAGGAAAAACTAGTAAAGAAGAGGATATACATGGCACAAGTTACCATGAAGGAAATGTTAGACGCCGGCGTACACTTTGGACACCAAACACAGCGCTGGAACCCGAAAATGAAACCCTACGTTTTTGCTGCTCGAGGTGGAATTCACATCATCGATCTTCAGAAAACCGTAGTACGCGCCAACCAAGCTGCAGATTTCGTTAAAGAAATCGCTGCTGAGGGCGGAGCCGCTATTTTTGTCGGCACCAAAAAACAGGCCATTGAGCCCGTTCAGGAAGCTGCAAAAAAATGTGGTCAATTTTTCGTAACCAAGCGTTGGCTCGGCGGAATGTTAACTAACTTTGAAACTATCAAAGCTTCAATCGATCGTTTACGCAAAATCGACGTGATGAAAGAAAAAGGCGAATACCATTTACTAACAAAAAAAGAACGCGCTGGTCTTGATAAAGAAGCCATCCGTTTGACTGAATATTTAGAAGGTATCAAGGACATGAAAACTCTTCCACGAGTTATGTTTGTTGTTGATATGCCTAAAGAACACATCGCCATCGCAGAAGCTAAAAAACTTGGTATCAAAGTTGTAGCCATTGCTGACACAAACTCTGACCCTGAATCGGTTGATTACCCAATTCCAGGAAACGACGATGCTATCCGCGCGATCAAATTATTCTCTAACCTCGTGGCAGATTCGTTCATCGAAGGCGCTAAAATCTGGGAACAGAAATTACGCTCTCAATCTGACAAAGGTTCTGATTTAGCTAAAGAAAAAATGGCAGACGCTCCTAAAGAAGCGGCTCGTCCGGCTCGTGGCCCTCGCGGTACACGTCCAGATGATAAAAAACCTGCTGTTGGACCAACTGTTGTTAAGGCCAGCAAAACTCGAAAACTCGTGGCTGCCGGAACTGCTGATTTAGTCGAAATCGAAGCAGAATTAAACGAAACAAAAGAAACTAAAGACGAAGCAGCCGAGTAATTTCAGAGGCTTCGCTCTACGAAAAAAATTAATTTAAAACCCCTGCCACAACCGGCTGGGGTTTTCTTACAAAACGGGAGATTTCCTATGTCTATCTCTGCCTCAATGGTTAAAGAATTACGTGAAAAAACAAGCGCCGGAATGATGGATTGCAAAAAAGCCTTAGAAGAATCAAAAGGCGATTTTGAAGCTGCAATCGAATGGTTAAGAGTAAAAGGTCTGTCAGCCGCTTCAAAAAAGGCTGATCGGATTGCTGCAGAAGGAACAGTTTTCGCAACAACTACTGGAAAGAATGCGGTTGTCATTGAAATCAATTCTGAAACTGACTTCGTTGCAAGAACTGATAATTTTAAAAATTTCGTAAACTCAGTTGCCCAACATGTTTTAAAAACCACCTCGACTGCACCTTTGCTTGAGCAAGATTTTGTCGGGGCTCCGGGTAAAAAAGTAGGCGATGTTCTGAAAGAAGCGATTGCAACCATCGGCGAGAACACAGTCATCCGCAGAACTGAAAAATACACGACAAGTGAAACCGGACTGGTTCACACATATATTCACGGTGAAGGCAAAATCGGTGTAATGATTGAAGTACAGGCGTCAACTGCGGCGGCCGCAAATTCCCCAGAAGCAAAAACGCTGGCTTCAGATGTATGTCTTCATATCGCGGCCATGAGCCCAATGGCCCTGTCTCAGGATCAAATGGATCCTGCAGTCGTTGCAAAAGAAAAAGATATCCTGAGACAAAAAGCTGTTGAGTCCGGCAAGAAACCCGAAATGCTCGATAAAATAGTTGAAGGCCAGATCCGAAAATTTTTGGCAGAAAACTGCCTTTTAGATCAAAACTTCGTTAAAAATCCCGACTTAACAATTAGTGCCTACGTTAAAGAGTGTTCTAAAAAAGCCGGCGGCGATTTAACAATCAAGCGCTTCGTTCGTATTGAACTCGGTGTCGGAATTGAAAAAAAGGTCGTTGATTTTGCGGCTGAAGTTGCCGCTCAGACAAAAACTCACTAGTTGCTGAATTAACCTTATACGCGGGAGCTTTTTTGAAAAAACCAATTTATAAGAGAATTCTTCTTAAGTTGAGTGGGGAAGCTCTTGCCGGAACACAAGGTACCGGCATCAACACTACTGTTATCAAACAAATTGCCCAGGACATTAAGGCAGCACACGATACCGGCGTAGAAATCGGCCTCGTCATCGGCGGCGGAAATATTTTTCGCGGTATCGCCGCTTCCGCGCAGGGCATGGACCGGGCAAGCTCAGATTATATGGGCATGCTCGCAACGTGTATTAATTCGCTCGCTTTACAAGACGCTCTCGAAAAAGAAAATGTCCCAACGCGGGTTCAGTCCGCGATTGAAATGGCTGAAATTGCAGAACCCTATATTCGTCGCAGAGCCATTCGCCACCTTGAAAAAGGCAGATTGGTAATCTTCGGCGCAGGAACCGGTAATCCCTATTTCACAACCGACACTGCGGCGGCATTAAGAGCGATGGAAATTAACGCCGAAGTTCTGATGAAAGCCACGAAGGTGGATGGTATTTACGATAAAGACCCCACAAAAAGTACCGATGCAATAAAGTACGACCGTATCAGTTACATTGATGTACTGAAGCAAGGCCTTCAGGTGATGGATTCAACTGCGATCAGTCTATGCATGGACAATAAGCTCCCTATTCTGACATTTGATCTTGCAAAGCCAGGGAACATATTAAAAGCTGTACAGGGCGAAAGCATCGGAACTATTGTTCAGTAGAAAAAGGAGAAAACTATGTTAGACCAGGCCAAAACAAATGCTAAAGCAAAAATGGATAAAGTAATCGTATCCTTAGGTGAAGAACTTAAAAAAGTCCGAACCGGTAAAGCACAGGTTTCTATGCTCGATTCCGTACGGGTAAATTACTACGGCCAGCAAGCACCTCTGAATCAGGTCGCATCCGTATCAACTCCAGATGCTAAAACTTTTCTAATTGCACCTTGGGAGTCTTCGATTCTAAAAGAAATCGAACAATCTCTCGTTAAATCCGATATCGGCATGGCGCCCATTAATGATGGAAAAGTAATACGTTTAAAAGTTCCGGACCTCACAGAAGAGCGCCGTAAAGATCTGGCCAAACAAGTAAAAAAAATCGTAGAAGAGGCCCGCGTAGCCGTTCGTTTGGTGCGCCGGGATGCCAACGAAGAAGTAAAAAAAGCTTTTAAAGACAAAGTGATAAGCGAAGACGAGTCTAAAAAGGGTGAAGCCGATGTTCAGAAAATCACAGATGATTTTATCAAGAAGATCGATCAAATCGCCGACGAAAAAGAAAAATCAATTTTAACTATTTAAAGTTGACGATTATTTCATGTTAAAAAAACTGCAACATATAGCAATTATTATGGACGGAAACGGGCGCTGGGCACAGTTGCGAAACAAGCCTCGTACGTTCGGCCATGTCAAAGGCGCACGTGTTGCAAAAAAAATAATTACCCAAGCTTCGGATCTACGATTGAAAAACCTGACTCTGTACGCTTTCAGTTCAGAGAATTGGTTACGGCCTCAGACAGAAGTTGCTTTTTTGATGCGCCTTCTGACCCGCTATCTTAAAAAAGAATCTCAAAACCTGCACAAAAAAAATATTCGGTTTACTGTCATCGGTGAAATCAACAAGTTGCCCGCCGAAATCCAAAAAGCGATTACTCTCACAAAAGAGCTGACGAAAAACAATACCGGACTTAACCTCTCATTTGCATTAAGCTACAGCTCTCGTCAGGAGCTAGTCCTTGCCACTCAAAGTTTGGTTAAAAAAGTAGTGGCAGGCGACCTCAGCATTGACCAGATCAACGAAAAAAGTTTATCCGATTGCCTGATGACCGCCGGCACACCAGACCCTGACCTTATTATCCGTACCAGCGGCGAATCCCGCCTTTCTAATTTTCTCATGTGGCAGGCTTCCTATAGCGAGTTGTTTTTCAGCCCAATTCTCTGGCCCGACTATTCTACAAAGGATTTTCACGAAGCCATTCAGTGTTATTTAGGACGCGAGCGGCGCTTCGGGAAGGTACTCCAAAAAAATGAAGAACCTTTCATATAGAACAATTTCTGCACTTATTGCTTTAGTTATAGTTGTCGGTGCGATTTATTTCGGCGAACATACGGGTGCTTACCTGCTATGCCTGTTTGTCGTTGTGCGGGGTTCTTTTGAAATGGCACGCATGTTTTTTACGAACACCTACCCTCCTGCGGTAAAATGGCTATTTGTAATACTCAACACGACGCTTTTTATTTTTATTACCCAGGAAAATTTGCAGTACCTCTCTAGCTTTGCGGTGATTTCGGGCTTTGTTTTAATTGCTTCTTACGGGGTGATTTTTCACAAAACATTTAAAGATTTAGATCAGGTACTGACCTTCGTAGCTAAAAGCAGTTTGGGTTTGGTTTATGTCTGCTTGCTTCCGGCAACTGTTGCTTGGACAATTCAAACCAATAACGGAATCGAATGGTTTTTATGCCTTCTAAGTGTGGTTTTCGCCGGCGATATAGGGGCTTACGTTTTTGGCGTAACTATGGGAAAGAACACGATTGCACCGGCTCTTTCGCCGAAAAAAACGGTCCAGGGGGCTGCTGGCGGTCTGATATTTTCGCTGATCCTCGGTTTGAGTTTTAAATATTTTCTTCCATCTACGCCGCTTTATATACTTGCTGTCTGTGGCTTACTCGGCGGAACTCTTGCACAAATCGGTGATTTTTTCGAATCCTTAATAAAAAGAGTTTCCGGAGTAAAAGATTCGGGTTCAATTATGCCGGGACACGGCGGAGTTCTCGATAGGCTTGATGGCGTTTTGTTTGCGGCACCATTGTTCTATTTTGCTGCCAGTAATTTCTCATTATAATACAGAATAATACAGATTTTATTTACCAGACCTTCGACGCGTCTTGTTTAGGCTAATTAAACACACCGAGGCTAGACGATTCTTTTTAATCGTTTAAAATAGAAACCATGATGTACTTAGCTGCTATTTCAGGTTTTCTTTATTCGAATATTTTACCTTTCATTATTCTGCTCGGAATTTTAATTTTCGTGCACGAGCTTGGCCACTTTGTAGTGGCGCGAATGTGTGGCGTTAGGGTTGAAGTTTTTTCACTCGGCTTCGGGAAGAAAATTTTTAGCGTGGTTCGTGGTGGCACCAATTACTGTATTTCACTAATACCTCTTGGCGGATACGTCAAAATGTTCGGAGAGCAAGGCAGTGAGGCCGTACTCACTGAAGAAGATAAAAAAGTCTCCTATTCGCACAAAACGCCGTGGCAGCGAATTGCTATTGTTCTTGCCGGCCCACTGATGAATTTCTTTTTTGCAATTTTCGTATTTTCGCTGGTAGCTGAACTTGGCGAACGTACTCGCGCAGCTGTTATTGCAGATGTTGCCGTCGCCTCGCCAGCGGCCAAAATGGGTTTCAAGCCGGGCGACAAGATTATCGAATTCAATTCAGTAAAAATTAAAAGCTATGAAGAGTTCCAAAAGGGGCTGAACCAGGTTAAGGGCTCGTCAGCCACCGTTCTTGTTGAAGATGAGGGCGGAAAGCAGAAAACTCTTTCTCTCGAAATTACTTCAACAGAAAACCCGAATATTTTTTCGCTGGAATCAAGATTGGGCCATGTTGAAGGCTTATTACCGTATGCGACCAGCGCCGCCGTAGCGGTATTCCCGGATTCATCTGCATATAGAAACGGATTCAGAACCGGTGATGTAATCACCGAAGTTAACGGGAAAAAAATTCTTCGGTGGTCACAACTCAATGAACTGATGCTGAATCCAAATGGTGTTCTCAAAATTAAGCTGAACCGGTACGGCTTCGAAGAAAATCCCGAAAAGACAATCAAAACAGTTTTGGATATTCAGGTTCCGGCAGACGCTTTACGCACGACGAAAAATCTTGCGGAATTCGGTTTTGACAGCACTGAACTGTATCTGGACCAGATAATGAAAGATTCTCCTGCGGCAGCCGCCGGCCTGAAAAAATTCGATAAAATAATTTCAATTAATTCTAAATCAATTGCAAAATGGGAAGATATTTCTGAATCGGTAAAGTCATTCGATGGCAGAGAGCCAATGGCGTTTCTTGTTAGCCGTGACGGCGCTCAGGTTACTAAGATGATCACGCCAAAAGTTACCGAACTGACCACAGCTTTCGGTGGCCTTGAAAAGCGCTTCACAATCGGAATCACGCCTTATTTAATTTTTTCAGAACCCGAGTCTGTAATTGTGAAATCTGACTCAATTGTTCACTCTGTTACAAAAGGCACCGTGCGCACCATTGATATTTCTGTTATGACGGTTATGTCTTTCGTAAAATTGTTTCAGGGGCAAGTCTCTGTTAAAAATGTCGGCGGAATGGTTTCAATCGGCAAGGCCGCTAAAGATTCTTTCGAAATGGGCACTCAGGCCTTTTTGATGACAATGGGTATTCTTTCTGTAAGCTTGTTCATTCTTAACTTGTTGCCTATTCCGGTTCTAGATGGCGGACATCTGGTTTTTTACACGATCGAGCTAATTAAAGGGTCACCGCTAAGCCTGAGAAAAATGGAAATTGCCCAGCAGGTCGGCTTTGTGTTGCTGATGGCGCTGATGGTTCTGGCCCAGTTTAACGACATCGTCCGCTTCTTATTTAAGTCATGATCATCCTCGCGTGCGAAACCAGCACGCTTCTCGGAAGCGTTGCCCTTCTTGAAGATAATAAGATTTTAGCTTATGCAGATTCACTCAGGCAGGGTTCACACTCTGACGTCCTGAATATTTTTATCGAAAATGTCCTGGCAAAATCTGGTAAAAAACTTTCGGATGTGGGTCTTTTTGCAAGTGGCATTGGCCCCGGCAGTTTTACCGGAATCCGCATTAGCCTTAATGCAATTAAAACTCTTGCGTACTGTTTCGATCGGTCAGTCGTTGGAATTAATTCCCTGAAAAATCTGGCAGCACAAGCTGCCTATTCACCGGCTTTCAGTGAATTCAAAAATCTGCCGGTCACAGCTATGATCAATGCCTATAAAAATATGGTATATATAGCCACCTACCGTTTTCAGAATGGTATCTTAACCGAAGTCAAAGCCCCAGAAGTAGTGCGCGTTCAAAATCTCGATAGTTATTTTTCAGAAAAGGCCATTGTCTGTGGCGATGGCTATTTAACTTACGAAAAATATTTTTCAGCGGCCGTTCGGCAGAACAGTGTTCGCATCGAAGAAGTAACCGACGAACCCCACGCAAAAACTACGGGTTTACTTGCATTTCAAAATTTAGAATTAAAGCACCCTTGGAACCAACTTGTGCCACTCTATCTTCGCTCGTCGGAAGCAGAGGAAAATTTGCAGGGTATTAAGTATCAGCCTCTTTAGTAAGCATTTTGTAAATTTTAAGTTGATTCTATTATCAATTGCCTTAACATTAATTAGATGAACACAGAAAATAGACACAATTATTATGAAATTTTAGAAATTACAGAAAACGCAACACAGCAAGAAATTCATGCTGCTTATGCTAAGGCGAGAGAAACCTATTCTGCTGATAATAAAGCACTTAGTACTATTTTTAGCCCGGTTGAAGCCCTCGAACTTCGAACCCTGATCGAAGAGGCCTTTGAAGTTTTAAGCAACAATACGTTTCGAAATATTTACGAAAAGCGTCTGCTGGCAAATACTTTCCTTGAAAGTGATCTGACTGCCGAAGCCATCAAGAGTGCAAGTGCTGATTTGTTTGAACGCGCAATTCCACCTCAGATTAGAACCGAGCCTGAATTAGCCCCCGTTGTGGACCAATCCCTCGAAAATGAATGGGCCGCAAAAAAAGAATGGACTGGGCAGGACATTAAAAAAGTCCGTGAATACCGCAAACTTTCTTTCGATGAACTGACCGATATTACAAAAATTAACCCCTGGTACATTGCTGCGCTTGAAGATATGGATCCTGCTAATTTGCCGGTTGAAGTATTTGTACGTGGTTACATTCTGCAGGTTTCGAAAGCTCTAGGCCTGAAAGAGAGAGTTGTTACCGATTCCTACATGCGCCTGTTCAGAAAAATGATTGAAAACTAAAAATAAATTATTCTTATCAATTCAAGAAGAAGACAGCGGTTTAAGAATAGACAAGTTTTTAGCCGCGCTTGAAGAAATTTCCTCCCGCAACTATGCAAAAAATCTAATTGATAAAAATCTCGTCCTTGTTGATGGCAAAAGCATTAAAGCCTCCCACAAGATGGCAACTGGCCAATCGGTGGAAATAATACTTCCGGAAATTACCGAAACTGCACTTCTGCCTTACGATTTCAAACTTGATATTCGCTTTGAAGACTCTGACATTTTGGTCGTTAATAAGCCAAGTGGATTGGTGGTTCACCCGGCCGCAGGCCACCAACAAGACACTCTCGTTAACGCGCTCATCGCGCACACCCGCGAACTCTCGATGAAAAACGAGTTACGGCCCGGCATTGTTCATCGGATTGACAAAGAAACCAGTGGGCTGCTTGTTGTGGCCAAAAACGACCGCGCCCATGAAAACCTATCAATACAATTTAAAAATAAAACCAGCCATCGGATATACTACGCGCTGCTCGATGGACAATTGCCGAAAACGTCGGGCATTTTTAAATCATTTCTGGCCCGACACCCCGTTGATCGCAAAAGATTTGCCTCATTGAAAGAAAATAACAAAATTATAACCAATAAAAATGCCGAAGTTCCCTTCGGCAAATGGGCTGTTACTCATTTCTCGAAAATCGCGCAGCATTCGAATATGAGCTACCTTCGCATTCAACTCGAGACCGGAAGAACCCATCAGATCCGCGTTCACATGAGTGAAGCCGGGCACCCGCTCGTGGGCGACACTCTTTACGGCTACTCTCAAAAAAAGAAAAAGGAACTCGATGTAAATCGATTTTTTCTTCACGCTGCCGAACTCGGTTTTGTTCACCCCAAAACAACTACTGAGATGCTTTTTAAAGTTGGTTGGCCGGCAGCCGACAACCTTAAACTACAGGGTTTCGGATTTGAACATGATAAGCTATCAAAATGAAGTTCTGGTGTTTTTCGGCGACTCTCGCAATACGCTTGAATCAATTCAGGCAGCCTATCCCAACTTTCGGTTAAAGAAAATTCGCCAAACTCATTCGGATCTGGTTGTTGAAGCATCAGACTCGGTCCTCGAAGCTGATGCCCACTATACCTCCGAAAAAAACTCAGCCCTGCTGATTGCCACCGCCGATTGTATGCCGATCATGATTTATTGCAGGCAAACCCGTCGGGTTGCCGCTATTCACGCGGGCTGGCGCGGGATTGCAAACAGAATTACCGAGAAAACCTTAAAAAAACTGATCACCACCGGCAGCTCAAAAATGGAATTTCAGATCTGGGTGGGCCCACATATTTTACAAAACAGTTTTGAGATTGATCAAGAGGCTTACGACCTGCTTTTGAGCGCGCAATCGGGTCTTGCAGAGCACGAATTCGTGTACAAGTTGAACTCTAAATATCATGTTGCTCTGAAAAAAATTCTTGAGTCCCAAATAGAACGTGTGGCGCCGGGTACCACAAAGCTTTTATTTTTAGATATTGATACTAAAACGAACTCTGATTACTATTCTTATCGTCGCGACCAAAAGACCAAAGAAAGAAATCTGAGTTTCATATGTTTATTAAATTAAGCCTGCTGAAGACCAATCGCAACTACAGGTTTCTTTATCTTGCCCAGTTCATTTCTTATATTGGTAGTATGATGACTTACGTAGCGATCCCCTACCAGATTTATGAACTAACGAAGTCTTCTTTCTGGGTTGGGATTCTGGGGTCGATACAGTTGGTACCGCTGCTCGTGTTCGGCTTAATGGGCGGCGTAACTGCCGACTCGATGAATCGCAAAAAAATTATTATTGTTGCCGAGATTTTTCTGGCGCTAGCGTCGCTTGGATTATTCGTAAATAGCTATTCGACTGCGCCCGCTGTGGTTTTCATATTCATTATTGCGGCCTGCATGAGTGCGTTGGTGGGTTTTCACAGGCCGGCAATGGAAGCCATTACCCCGCAAATTGTGGCCAAAGAAGATCTCACGCAAATTGCCGCATTAAATTCGTTTAAGTTCAGCTTCTGCGCGATCCTTGGGCCCGCAATCAGCGGGTTGGTCATTGCCCGCTTCGGCTTAAAGGTGATTTACTTTTTAGACTTCCTCACTTTTATGCTTTCAATATTCTTTTTGCTGAAAGTAGAAATTCCAGCCTTTATGGTACGCGATAAAGTTGAGTCGGCATTTCGCTCAGTGAAAAACGGAATCCGTTACGCGCTGTCGCGACCCGAGCTGATCGGCACCTACCTTGTTGATATTCTCGCGATGGTTTTTGCAATGCCCATGGCGCTTTACCCATCGATGGCAGCAGGCTGGGGCGGCGCTACTGCCGCAGGCTGGCTTTATTCGGCAATTCCGGCCGGTAGCCTTATCGTTTCACTTTTCAGCGGCTGGACTCAAAAAATCCAGCGGCATGGAGCTGCCGTTATCATTGCGGCCACGATCTGGGGCTTTGCCATTATTGCCCTGGCCTTTGCAAACTCGCTCTGGTTGGCCTTCAGCTGCCTTCTGCTTGCCGGTGCTGCCGACATGATCAGCGCGGTTTTTAGAAGCACAATCTGGAATGAAACTATCCCTACCGACAAGCGGGGACGTTTAGCATCGATCGAAATGATCAGCTATATGAGCGGACCAATGCTCGGAAGCGCAAGAGCAGGTTACGTTGCTTCGATTTCTTCAAATTTTATCTCAATATTAACCGGTGGTATTTTATGCGTCATCGCAACTTTGGCCTGCGTGTGGCTTTTACCAAAGTTCTGGCACTACAACTCTAAAAGCTCCTTGACGTAACAGATACCGGTCTCGGCTTCAACGATACAAATTCCGAAAAATTTCCGACAATTGCTACAATTGCTTTTCTCAACGTAGCTATCGGATCTGTCGGCTTTTCCAGATGAACAAATCTGTTCATCATGTACGCGATTCTTAGGCCCGCCAAATAAACGCGCTTATCGACCACATCAATAAATCTGTTCGTGTATTCCTGTTCGCTCTCATCTTTGAAAGCATATGCGTCCACTCGCGGCACCATCGATTCATGCATCCAATCATCATACTTAACAAACATTTCAGGTGTTGGTCTGAGGTCTTTAAACTTGGTCAGCAGCGCATTCGCATACAGTTGCGACTGATCCGCCGCCTGATCAACAAACTGTTTTTTATAAGCCAGATAAATCATCTGAGAATCCCAGACGCTGTGAAGATTTGTATCAAAGCCCAGCCACTTAACCGGAATTTTATTTCCGCTATTGTCTTCTACGCGGCCAGTGTGGAGCGGTTGATGAATATCTCCCACAAAATGCACCACAAATTTAAGCGCATTTTCTTTATCGACTTTTGAAGCCGATGAATCTTTCATCGCGTCTTCAGCCACGTACAGCGCTTCTAATAGCCCACCCAATTTGCGGGTTCTGTCATCTTGGCGTATAAGGTTATCAAGATACGTGTAATTGTCAGGAGCTTTTTCGAAATGATACCAGATCGTGAATTTCCATTCTGGATTGGCCCTTGCAGAATCCGCCCAGACAGCGGCATCTGAAATAGTTCCGCCATTTAAAAGTTCGGTTACTTTTTCTTTGGTCGAAAAATCAAGAAAATGCCACGCCACTTTTGCCGAGGCTTTGTGCGCCAGCGCCCCCCAGCTCCATGCTTGTGACGGACCCAAAAATCCCACTGAAAAAATCACTGTCATTAAGAAATGCTTCATGCACAACCGCCTGTTTTGATATACCTAATCAGAATAATAAATTGTATGAAACGCAAGATAATAGAAATTTTTAAAAGAGCGTCAAATCTAAGATTTTAATCAAATTTGCAAAGATGCCCAGAAACAACCCGTAAATCAGGTGATTTATCAGGCTGAGTGAACGCCCCAATAGTGGGGGAACAACTTGCAGGCCTTTTAGGTTATAGACCCCGGTGCGAATACCAAAGATAGCAAACGCATCCATTAAAAATGTGGCTAAAAATCCTGAAAAAAGGCCGATCAGAATAACCATAATAACTTAATTTTGAAAATTCAGGGAGTCCAAAAGAATTAAAAAACTATTCGATTCCGTTATCACCATTTATTACTGAGCGATCATTCCATAGATGTTGCCATTTTTTATTAAAGAAGCATGGCCTATAGACGTCAACCATTTCTCGATTTTAAGTCGAACGGTGCCCCCGCCATCATTTCTGAATAATTAGTTTCTTTTTGATAACTGACAAACAAACTTATTTACATAATTCAGATAACTCATATAATTTAGTCCTCATATTTAAACAGAAAAGGATCGCGATGGACACGCTTTATAGAGAACGTTTTTTGCGCTGTATCGGCATAATGGATGAAAAAAAGCTCGATGTAATTCGCTCAACAACAGTTGCCATTGGAGGACTCGGTTTAGGCGGCTCTATTTTTCTCAATCTTGTTCGAATGGGCTTTGAGAAATTTCATATTTCAGATCCCGACAAATATGAACGCACCAATATTAATCGGCAGCGTATGGCAAAGGAATCCACAATCGACGCCAGAAAAGATGAATCCTTACTTCGCGAAGCTTTAGATATTAATCCACAAGTTAAAGTCCGAACATTTCCGGAGGGCATTAACAAGAATAATGTAAATGAGTTTCTAGAGGGTGTTGACTGGGTCATCGATGTTGTTGATGTGTTTGCATTAGAAGAAAAATTAGCTTTGAACGTAGAGGCGGCACGTCGGGGTTTGCCACTTGCAAGCTGTGGGGCCCTTGGCTTTAGCGGGTCCGTTGTTATATTTGGAAAAGACACCCCAACCTTTGCTGAATTAACTGGACTGGACTCATCTCTTCCATTTGAAGTGAACATCAGACGATTCGCACAGTTTATTTGCCCGGAGATTCCCGATTATATGAAGGTCCAAATGGATAAAGCCTTCAATCGCACGTCACATATTCCATTTGTTGTTCCTGGAGTCGAAATTTCTGCAGCCTGTGCCGTTACAGAAATTGCAAAACATATCCTCAATATCGGAGAGAGGGTTCGTGCTCCCTATGGTATATTTATTGATCCTGTTAATTTAAAAATCGAAATATTCGAGGCGTCACACAAGGCTCGCGAAATAAAACCACTACGGAATAATGCAACTTGATTCCGACAACCGTCGTACAACTTATTGATAAGCAGATCAATCTGCCTCAGGATCATCAACTATGGACCACCTTAGAGGGCGAAAATCCAGGAGGCTCTATAAAGGATCGAATGGTTCTGCCAGAACTGCTTCAGTTAAAAAAATCGGGTATAGATAATATTTCTGAAATTAGTGCTGGCAGCACGGCCCTTTCGATAGCCTTTTACGCACAAAAATACGATTTAAAATGCCAGCTATTTGTTCCTTTTGATATTGATGAAGGTCTGAAAAAAAAATTAGTTCAAAATGGCGCTTATTTAACAGAATGTATCCCCAGCGAGGCCTACCAGAAATATGAAAATTTTTGTCAATCCTCAAATACTTGGCGCTTTAATCAGATGCAACGGAAAGATTTAAGATTACACTACCAAAAATGGGCTGAAGAACAACTAGCCCCCGCCTTACCAAAGCTAGATTTTGTTATAGGAGCAGTTGGAACCGGCCACTCTCTGCTCGGAATTAAAATAGCTCTTACACCAAAGTTTGGGTGTGTTGTAGCTGAGCCAAGGCCCGGTGAGGCCGTATATGGTATACGAAACTTGAGCCAGCAAAGCTTTGGGCCTGACGACCCCTGTGAGTTATCACTAATTGAGCACCGCCATGAACTTGAAAAAACACAATACTTTTCTAGCCAGATAATTGAGAGCAACCATGGAACTATCGCAATCTCTGATTCGTTTCGCTTAACCTTAGGTGTGGCTATTTCTTTTCTAAATAAAATTAAAACCCCTGCAAAAGTTTTAATAGTCGGATCTCATTGTAAGTTTACAGAAAAGTAAGTAATTTTTACTCTGAGAAATGATTCCACCGATTTTGTGTCTGCTTATAATTTGACCAGAAGAATGAAACCTGCATATACTTTTGGTACAAAGGAATTTCATGAAGCTGTCGCCATACATGTGGAACAAAAAATCTACGCCCGCCATCAAGGATACACTTGAACGCTTGCGCGTAACGACTTCAATAAGATCAAACGAGTGGTTTGATCTTATGCAATTATCATGGACCGAATATCAGAATATCAAGCTGGAAAATTTGAAACCAACTGAAAAACTCATTGAACGGGTTGCTAAACATTTTAATCTAAAAACTGATGCTGTTATGTGCGGAGAAATTAATTATAAGTCACTCAGCCTAAGTTTTGATACAGGTTCTCAAGCGATGCCGGAAGTTTATTCAAAAGCTGCCTATGGCCGTAAACGCACGTCAATTACGTCAATAGATTTTCTCGAAGAATATGTCGGCTGGGGCTTGCGGCATGATGCCATTCGTAAGTTGTCGGTATCCGAGAGAATGTTGCAAGATCCTTTCGCTCCAATCAGCATGAAATTTATTACCAGTCTTTGCAACTATTTACACCTACGACAATTTCAACCTGCAGATTTTTTCGCTATGGGTTCTTACACCTATGAAGCTAACAAAAATACTCTTATAGCGCGGCTTTTTTCGGGTTTAAGTTCTCCAAAAGAGGCCTATGAATTTTTCTTCACCGACTGTATGAAGCTTTTTGAACAAAATTGTAAATACACTGTTACCGAAATAGACGACAACTCCTTAACCGTAGAGTATTACACAAATCCAAACGTGGCCGCCGAATCAGGCGTGAGGCATCTTGGCAGCGTCCATGTCTGCCAACTTAATTGTGGTCATGCAGCTGTAATTCCCCGTTACTTGGGGTTACCGGCGGCTAAAGTAAAAAAGACGTCTTGCGTTCACATGGGCGACACTGTCTGCACGTTAGAAATAGATTTTTCTGAAGCAACGAAAGCCCAACTTAACCCGTTTTCTTTAAATCACTAAAATTAAGTTCATTTATTATGAGGCGATCATCCCAAAGGTGCTGCCACTTTTTTGCGATTCTTAAGGTTTCAAAACTGAATTCTTTGAGATGCATAATCTTTACGGCCTCGCCGGCCAAATGTTTTACTTGAATTGGTTCAAGTTCAACATTATCAATCATTAGCGGCTTGTGCCCCATTTCCGTCGTTAGTCTGTCTACTTTAAATCTAATTGTCCCACCAGCTATAACTTCAGAACAATTTATTTCTCTCTGATAATTAACATACATCAACGTTAAAAGTTCACGAAAAAATAGAGATTCTTCTTTTAATTTTTCTTTATTTTTTGTTCTAGCGAGAGGATCAATACTTAGTCCGCCTGAGTAAAGTAAGTCAGCATTTCGTTCATCCGCTTTGGAAATTATTTCTTCTAACGCGCGAATATGCTCGGGTGCATTTGCCTGCTGTAATAAACTCAGTCCTGGAAAATTAACGTAATGTGATCGACATCTTTTAAGTGAGGTCCATCTATTACACAGAATTGGAAAAAAACTACCATCATCCTCGGTTCGGCAGACTGCTATGTGAGTCGAAATGAAATCAGCGCCATCTACCGGTAGAACTCCATGCGGATACTCGCTTCCATATGCGCGCAGTTTAACTCCTATTAAATCCGTGAAAAATTTTACCGCCATTGGTTCGTGCCATGAGTAATACGGTGAATCTAAAACAACGATTTTAATTTTTTCCATAAGATATTTATCGGCAAGTTCAAAAAATACTTAAATAACGTCCTGTTTATATACAGTGTCTTATTCCGAACGAAAAATTAGCCTTTGAAAAGCACTGTGCGTTTTAAAAATGGCATTAAAAAAAAGATCTTTACAGAGCCTCAAAGGGCTCACTCAATTCATTTTATCGGAAAAATGAGGAATTTTGCCCCGAAATATTTCAAATCCAACTAGTTTCTTAACAACACTCTCTAGAATTGTTAAGTTTACTGGCTAAACTCCAGCTGTTTCACCCGAGGTTGCTTATCTTCAATTCTAATTATGACCCGCAAAAAGTTGTTAATTTATTTGCACGAGTCAGTGAAGAATTGGGTTCTTCTCTGGACTTATCAGAAACAATCTTTCAGATCTGCAAGGTGCCGGTTCCGTTACTGGCCGATTGGAGTTGCCTGTTCATCTCAGATGAGAAATTCTCTACAATTACTTTTGCCCGATGTTTTCACCCTGACCCGATTCAAAACCGTCGCTTAACAGAGTACTTTCAAAATGAAGCCAATGCCTATATCAGTCGGCCCGTTGTTTCAAACATAATAAAGAACGGCTATCCCGCAACTGAAATTCTCGAAGCCCCTTCCCCTATTGCCGGAAATCTTCTGACCTTGCCACTTATTCACAGTTCAGAAGTTCTCGGATTACTGACCTTCGGTTTACCACAAAATTATGCTTCTGAAGACATCCTGCTTGCTGAAGAAGTTTCGCGGCGGGCGGCAATTGCTTTGTACAATTCAAAGCACTATCAAAAAGTTTGCCTTTCTGAATCCAAATTGATTCTTTTAAATAAGATTTCAGATGAAGCCAATCAGGCCAAAAGCCAGTTTCTTGCCAATTTAAGTCACGAAATTCGAACTCCGGTAAGCGCTATTCTCGGCTTTACAGATTTATTAATGGAAGACCACACCCCCGAAGAACGTCTCGACTGGGGCCAGCGGGTTAAAAACAATGGCCATCAACTCTTGCGGCTGATCAATGACCTTTTAGATTTATCCAAGATTGAACATGGCCAGCTTGCACTAGAAAATGAAAAGATCTGCCTTAATAGTTTTTTTAAAGATTTACATCAGACACTTTCGCCGCAGGCTCGTGGTAAAAAAATTGAACTGACTTTCGTATTGACGTCAGAAGTGCCCGATTTTTTTGTTTCAGATAAGGCGCGCCTTCAGCAGATTTTGGGTAATGTCATCGGAAACGCCATCAAATTTACTGATGCGGGTGCCGTAGTTGTCAGGGCGGGCTTTCAAAAAGATTCAGGATTTTTATATCTCGAAATCGAAGACACTGGCCCTGGCCTAACCGAAAAAGAAGCTGCAAAACTCTTTCAACCTTTTTCGCAGGCTGATACTTTACATTCCAAACGCCATGGCGGTTCCGGGCTAGGCCTTGCCTTATCGGCTAATTTCGCAAGGCAGCTCGGTGGCGGTCTGGAATTAGTTGTCTCACAACCCGGAAAAGGTTCAACTTTCAGGGTTATTATTAATCCAAAAATTTTAAAAGATACAAAATTTATTTCAGAATTAGTTTTTTGATCACTCTTTTTGTTTCTGTGCTACATAGGCATTGCGCAACCAGATACGTACTTCTTTTGTAATTCCGGGGGGAACCCCAACAAAAGTAAACGTTTCAACAAAGGCGCCCTTGTTGAGTTCGTCATTTTTACATTCGGTGCAGCGTCCAATGGCCCGTCGATTGGGGCTCCACTGAAAAAAATCACCATAGAGCGGTTTAAAATCGCCCACTTCGATTTTTTTAGCGGTCGAAATTTTCATCTCAAATTCACTGATTTCGACCGCGACCCCCTGAAAATACATCTCAACAGTACCCTTTATCGGAATTATTTTCCGGGGGGTTTCTTTGCCGCCATCCAGATAAAAACTCAGGGTGCTTTCAAGAATGGTGCTGACCAGCGGTTTTACAAAGACATCCTGAACACCCGGCGCCAGAAAATTTCGGATAAAAAGAGGATCGCTGTTTTGGCTGAGTAAAATAATCGGTACATTTTCGTTGCCCCCGCCCTCTTTTAAGGCTTCATAGAGTTTTTCATACCATTCTTTTGGAGCGCCGATAATTTTGCTGTTTTCGATAAATATGAGATTCGGCCCCAAGGGTGGCGGCAGTGTAACAAGGTCTGCGCCGTCTTTTTGGTTCGGGGCAATCAAAACGAGAGCGGCTTCAGTCGATTTTGCAAAGGTCAGCTGCACTTGCGTCCGAGTTTTCACTGCCGCTTCAAATTTTTTATTATTTACCGGATCCTCATCAATCACCAATATTTTATACACGGGCTGCCTTTAAAACATTTTTTATCTGAAATGCCAGGTGGGTATCCATGCCAACAAACCAAAACTCACTCACAAACCCGCCTTCGGGTATTTCCGTTGAACTGAGACATTTGCCCAAAACACTGATCTGGTTCTTTCGTAAAAATAGTTCGCAATTAAAAGCTCTAAATTCATTGATCTCGAATTTATCTTTCGACTTAATTACGAAACTGAATTCGCTTAAGCCTTCAAGTTCGTATTCAAAAATCAGATCAACGGGCTGTTTAATTTGCAGCGAATAAACTTCGCGTTTAGTATTGCTTTCGCCCAAGGCCAGAAATTTTAAATTCTGCCGGGCTAAAAGTTCATCTACCGGTTTGATCATATAATCTGAAATTCCGGGAATCAGAAATTTTTTTACAGTTTTTTCTGCAGCGTCAAAACCCAGTATCACAACTCGAATCGCGCTGTTGGGTTCAGGCAGAAGAGACTTTCTAAAGCCTTCAAGCCACTCCTGCACTTTGGGCAAAATAAATTGGCTCGAAATCAGCAAAACACCGTAACGCTGATCCTCTTGTGAAGGTATTTTCGCTTTGGCTAAATCTGCCTCAGCTTCTTTGGTGTTAAAGATTCTTTCTTTTTCGGCTTTCAGTTTCGTTGCAGCGAACAGAACTTCGCGCAAATTTTTTAATTCCACAAGTCTGCCGCTGAGCTCGCTCTCCAAGTCTTTTTTCTCAACCTCGGATTTCTTGGTGGCCTCTAGTTCGCTTTGCAAGTTTTCAAGAATTTCCTTTAAATTATCATGACTGTTCTTCGCGCCACTTTCAGAGGCTGCCGCCGCCAGCAATTCCTTTTTAGCCGCATCTGCGCCTGCTTGTAATTCTTGATAAGCGGCTTTAAAGACCGGATTTCCGTTCAAAATTTCATTTGCGGCTTTAAAGTCGGAAATAAAAACCAGCTTAACTTCAGTGTCATCCGCAAACGCCTTATTCAGAGCTGTAGCAGCAATTTCGTCCGGTTCGAATACCATAATCTGGGCCATTTTTTCCTCTGTAATAGCTCAAGGGTAGTGTAATTAATGGATACTTGGCAATTGCTGCTTTTCTAAATCAATCTTTCAGAATATGTTCCGGACTTTAGGAAGTATTGCATGAAAATCGCACTTTTTAGTCTTGGTATTTTACTTTTTTCTTTTGTGGCCTCAGCCTCAACTTCGAATTGTGTTGTCAGCACACCTGAAGGTCAAAAAACCGTACATTTAACTCAATACATGCCAACCGGTGGCAGTGTTCAAATCGATAAAGATTCACCGCAAAAAGTTCTGCGCAGAACCACTCTGAATTTTACCGCCAAACAGGTCGATCAATGCACCTTCGGAGCAGATAGCGATGAAAATTTTGAAGCGTGTCTGAAATCGACTTTTGGCCCTCTCGACAAGTATGAACAAGGCCTACCACTTAGTCTGGCTTACATCAGATATCACGCAAAACGCGGACGTCAAATTGTCGCCTTCGATACCAGTGCAGTTGCCAGTGGAAAAGTGCATTACCTCTCCGAATTCAATCCGGCTTTCGGTACTTCAGGTTTCATTCAGTTCTTCGATAAGAACCAGAAGCTGGTTGGCCAGATCTATGAGCCCGGCTTCGGTATGCTGCTCGATTGTAAATAAATTGAATTAAAGACGTGTCGCCAGCGTGTCTAAAGTTACACCGACCAGCGCGTGAAGGATCGCGCCGCCAACCCACGAACGATACTTCAGGGATAAGTGCCCGAGCACCAGACCCGCAATCGTTGCACCAAGGCACTCAAAGACCGGCTTATGAAAGTGAATCATCACATAGGGTACCAACATCACGCAGATTGCCGTCCACTTCTCCATGTTGCGTTCAAGAGTAAATAATAAATAACCCCGAAAAAAAGATTCAAGCGCGAAAAACTGCATCACGTAAGCAAGTTCCCAGATTAAAAATGAACTTAATGATTTTTTTGCATCTGGCACAAAAGGATATGTGTTACGAAATTCCGGCTGTAAAGAGGCCAGGTAAATTAACGGCACCATTAATAAATACAGGCCCAGATATGTTTTCAGATGATACCTGAAGCCTGAAAAATTTAACCCATGTGCCCGAAGATTTGAACCCGAGACGAAATAAATTATAAGGCCGGGAATCACAAAAAAACCGATCAGACAACTTACTCCCCAGGCAATCCCCGCTTCCATTGAAGGCACCGGCCAATTAGTAAAACGGTTGCCACTTAACCAAACCTCTGCACGCGGCGGAATAAAAAAATATTCCATCAGGGTCAAGACGAGGGCCGTATAAATCAACGAAATCGAAGCTGCATATTTCATAAAATCAGCTTGGCTGAGATCTTAGGGCTTGGTCAATGTCTGCCGGGTATTTTTTATCTGTCTAAATGTCTACAGCTGTACATCGGCCCGCTCTTAGGTAGGCTAGCCAGCGACTATGGGATGGCTTCAGTTGAGAATCGATATTATTTTTCTATTATCTACCCTTGCGCTATCGGGGCAGGCCTCAGGTTGTTCATTCGATTTCAAAAGATACGCTCGCGCAATTTAAAGCAATTTCTAGCTAGCCTATAGCTCGCTCAAAAGCTTTACAGGTGCTCCTGTTTGAATATCCTTGGCAGCAGCATATTTTGCATTATAAGCCTCTATGCTTTCAAACCATTCAATATTGCCCGCGGCTATACTATCAGAATAACGTTCATCAACGGCGTCATATGGATCTTTTTCCTTATCTCCAATAATTCCTATTGGAGGCTTTCCTCTGAGTCTCAATTCATTATTTGCAGCAATAATGAGTGGTACCACAAGAGATATTCCGATAGTTTCCCACCTTAATAAACTTCTAACATCTATTAAAATTAGTTCCGATTTATACTCATCATTTATACTTTTAAAATTGCTATCGAATTTTACAATTTCATTGTCTGGAGTACCGTGTCCCAATACTCCTTGGATTGAATAAATATAGCCTATTCTTAAACTCAGTTCGTTATTTAAAGCTCTTTTTTCCAGTAAACTCATATTTGTTCGCCCTCTTCGTCGTCAACTTCGTCATTCAAAGCAAAATGAACTACAATTTCCACATAGCCATTTTTATCTATTGATGCTTTTCTTATATATTTTTTAAATTTATGTATATAAGGACCATGTACGTTCTTCAGATTATTTTTAACTGGGTCATAATACTGACCTCCATCATATTTCATTCTAAATCTGAAGTTGGTACCACTCGTATTATACTTGGTTTGGACAGCAAGATCATTCCACGATGAGTTGTGTTGAATAATATTGGCGACTTCTTCCATAATTTTTCTACACATTTTTTGAACTAAATCGTCATACTCAGATTTTTTATTAACTTGTTCTATTTGACTACTTAGTTCTGCCATTTTCTGCGCATTGTGCCACTTATGTTTAAATATTGGGTGTCGATAGAGCTCAGTTCTGGAGACTTTCCATTCCTTTGACATCTTAAATTTACCTTACTGATATTAAAAGAAACGACATGTCGTCGTTTGATTTTTGTAACCCCGCAAACTCACTAATCACTCTTAAAAATTTTTCGCCCATTCCCTCCACGTCACCTTTATGAACTCTACCAAGTGATATAAATAATTCGATCAAAGGTAGGCGCGATATTTGTTTGTAAAAGTCTTCAAATCCATCAGACGCAAAAAACATAAAATCATCTTTTTTCAAAAATTTAACATGTGCCACTGGATAATCTTTAACACTCATTGATCCCAACAGAGCTGCATCTTTTGGCATTGAAACTCTTTGGCCTGCGGTTGCTTTATTTTCGAAAAATATTGGATTGGGCATTCCTCCGCAAATCACATCCATCCTGTTTGAATCTCTAGATAGCGAAATAATATTTGCGCTCGGCTCACCTTTCCACATGTTTTTTGTATTCTTAATTGTTCTATTCATGCTTACGTAAACACTTTCAGCTGAAACTCCGAATCCCGGATTTGAATTAATGACTGTCTCGAAGGACGAGATCAATAGCTCGCCATCTTTGTTTGAAGCAAGACTTGAACCAACAGCATCACAATGTAGAAGCCAGAGTTTGTCGGCAGCAGATTTTGTATTTATATATATCTTGTCTCCACTTACTTTTTGCGGGTATTTAAATGAGGCAACTCGCCACCTGCCTTCTTCGGTGTAGTCCAACTTAAACTCGTGAGTTTGCACGGGCCGTTTAATCAAGGTTTGGATTTTTTCTGCGAGACTCGCTGGAATATTAGAAGTGCCTTTTTCTATCCTTGAAATATGCGCTTGAGAAATACCCAGCTTCAAAGCCAACTGACTTTGAGATAAACCGTTTTCTACTCTGTACCGAATTAAATGCTCTCCAGCGTTACTCATATGTATATGTATATGTATTTCTAGTTAAAAATCTACATTTAATTCAAACATTCTTATAAATAGATGAAATCTATACTTTTTACAGAGTTTTACTAATACTTTATGTATATACAAATTTGCCATTTTATTCTAATTTTTGACTTAATGTATTAAAAATAGCAGCAGATTCCTCATTTAATTTAATATTATACCTAGAATATAGTATAATATTAACATTAATAGGTAAATATTCAAACAATTTAATAAACTCTTGTAGTTTCAATATGTTACAGTATTTTATAATATGCCGTGATCCATACATTTTAGGACTTTTTTTAATATATTCGCGTAAAATTATGAAATATACATGCTTAACCTAAAATCATTTTTTGTATTATTTTAATACATCAGCATCAAATATGGTTGCTCCTCTAAAAGTCCGGTCCAGGAAATCTGGACCTTAGCACCTAGACACAGCCGAAAGTTAAAAAAAGGAGTTTTATCGAAGCCGATAAAAAACATGTCTCTTTTTAATGCTTTTTTAAAGAGAGCAGTCTTCAAAAACCTAATGTCTGAATCGTTTGGGGTTTTGGATGCACTTCCACCATCGACCGAGTAGAACCGGTTTTAATCATTACTAAACTTCGACGCGCTCCCGCTGTACAGACTCAACAAATGACTTTGCTAAGTCTTTAGAACTTACAATATCAATTGTGACGGTCAGCCGGGACTCCTCCAGCTCTTCTTTTATTTTTGAAAGCTCTGCTGCAGATATCGAAGAGTCTGCCGACTCCTCAAACAGAACATCCACATCAGAAAAAGGGTGAGATTTTCCTCTGGCTCTAGAGCCGAAAATATAGACTTTGGCTTTTTTTTTCTTTAGCGGCTGAATGAGTATTTCATTTAAAATTTTAAATTGTTCTTCAGATAGGCCGAATTTCATTATTTTTGTTTTTCTAGCATTTCAAGAAGTTGCGTCACCTCTGGCAAGAAAGACTCGATCTCAGCGTAAACTTTTAAAGCCACCGCTTCATCATAGGCATGAGACGTATCATTTCTTGATTCAATAAAGCCCAGCCATTTCTCTGGATTACTGATTAAGTTATTCCGAGCCATTTCTCTGACCGCCGGTTTTGCTGCCTTAACATCAGAGCCCAGCATCTTCACGCTCACCTTCCATGAAAACTCAATACAGTATTCAAATCTTTGAATACAGGCATCCCGAAAGGCTTTCTGAATCTCTATATCTGCTTTTTCACTTATCGATTTTTTATAAAGATCATTCGCTTTTTTTAAAGAATCTAGAGCTTTGCTTAATTCTGAGGTTAATACCGTTTCTGTTTTTTGCAAACGACACCTGTATTCTGAAGTTTTCGCGGAATATAAAAAAGCCGCAAATGGCGGAAAGTGAAGGCTTTAAAGACCCATTCTTTAAATTCTCAGCAATCCGTAAAAATTGTATCTAAAAGTACAAGTAATATCAATGAGTTAGAATAAGTCTAATGAACAACAATCAACATAGAAAACATTCCTGATTTTTGAGCATTGTTAAGGATTTTGAAGCTTTTTTAAAGAGAGTAGCCCTCAAATGGCCCTCAGAAATGATCAATTTTTTAATTGCGGCACCTTATAGGCTGTCAGCTGAGAGGTCCCAAAAAGATTTTGCAAAGTTTTTGGGAATCTCACAGCAAAGCCTCTGCGACTTAGAAAAGGGCCGTAAAATTCCCTCTCCGGATCGCGCCTCCCGTATAGCCAAAAAACTACATGAACCCGAAGACTTTTGGATTAAACTCGCCCTACAAGATATTTTACGATCACAGAACTTTCACTACGAAGTCAGTTTATCCGAGGCTAAAAAGAAAAAGGCCGCTTAAGCTTAATGCCTAATTTTTACACCTTTTGAATGTCGATCATTTTGATCGACTCAGCGTAATTATTAACGAGTCATCGGAGCTGGTTTGCCAGAAGTGGAAACCTATATGAATGTTTGTTCTGTGAGTATCAAAATCGCTACGAATTTAACGAGTTTAATGCAGATTCAAAAAGTGGCTAATATGTTAGGGGTTACGATGCATTTTTTATTATTTGGCAAGGACGACCCTCAAGAACCTATTCAGAAGATTTTAAAAGACGACTTTTTTAGCGGAACCATTGAAATATCAATTAAAAAAGTTAGAATACTATGAAAACATTTAAGGAGAATTTATGAAAAAAGTATTAGCCCTGTTGTTAGCCGTTTTTATTTGCGATTCGACAATGGCACAGGTCGAAGCGCCAAAAGAAGTCTCCGCACAGGAAAATCTACTTAGATACAATTCTGTCGGCGTTAGTTACTCGAAGACAACATACAAAGGCAGCTCCGCAGATTTGACAGGAATTGGCCTCAGTTTTTCAAAAGACCTTTCTCCTAGCGCATTTTTTATTGGCGGCTATGCTGATAGCTCTCAAGCGGTTACAAATGCAAAAATTGGCATTGGTTCAATCGGACTTGGTTTTCATACGCCAATTTCAGCGAATGTTGATGCGGTTATTTCCGCAGAGCTTGCCTCTGGTTCCGTGAAAGTTGGAGCCTCAAGCGCAAGCGTAAACGGCAATGCTATTTCATTGAACCTGCGCGGAATGGTCACGCCAAAAATTGAAGCGGGCTTGTCCGGAACTTATGTAAGTGTCACGTCAGGATCGGTTACAACCACTGACACGCAAACTGCGGCATCAATTGGGTTTAATCTCTCTTCGTCCGTACAGATCGGCGCTGGCGTTAATTTTAAATCTGATCAAACAATGGTTTTAGGTGTGAAGTTATTTTTCTAAATAAAAAGGCCGGGGCCAACCAATATAAAAAATCACCCCGAATTATTATGGTTGGCTCTTTGAGCAGGTGTTTTTATAGGATGTGTATTGTTGGCAGGTCTATTTTTAGTCGGTTGTGCATCAAATTCCGGAATTGTTCTGATGGGTCGTCCATATTAAGACCGCGAATCAAAAACCAATTAAACGGAGATTTTATGAAGTTTTCTATTTAAACTAACATATGCAATAATTATCTATGCGAATTATTTTTCTTATCATATTAAGCATTTTAGTTTCCGCTTGCCCTCGAGTAAAACAAAACACTCAACGCTTTTTTGCTCCTAACATTTTTTTAGCGAAGATAAAGAAACTCGGATTATTACTCAAATTCAAACGGCAGCTACTTTTCAAAATTATGTAAAATATTATTAAGGAATTCTATTCCATCACGATAGTAATTTTTGAATCAAAGGCTATATCTTTTAGGGTGCCTTTGACGTCATTGTTTGCATTCACGATTTTGATTGTTTTTCCCTGTTCGTTAGCGATGACGGGCACTACTTCGTCCCCAAATGACGAACCAAGGGACTCAACTCCTTCAAAATCTAATGTGACGGGAAATTTTAACTCTTGTTTAAGTTTATTCATGACGTCAGCTCCAAACTCGCGACCGGTTAAGACTGCGCCATATTTTTTTAAATTTATAATCATCATAATTCACTCTCTATTTTAACTAACATTTTACCAACTTCTTCTCTTGAGCACCGCTCAAATTGAGTATCTATTAAAATCAAGCCAAACCTTGTTCCAGTGACACTAGCCATTGGAGCGCTGAATTTTATGGATGGCTTTTCTCTGTTGCTAAAATCCATTTGTAGGGCCAATGGACCCACATCAACGTGCAAGTACGAGTTGTTTCCCCAAGCTATTCCTAATACGTCTGCAAGTCCTTTGCCGCGTGCTGAGTCCCAAGATGTCACATACGGTCGAAAAGCTTCTACCAATGCTTTCTCATCTGAAAAATCTTTATACTTAGGATGAGATTTCAGGGTTTTAAAGATTCCTGAGCCTGCGTCGGCTAGACCGACTATAATGCAATTTTTCTCTCTATACAGAAATCTTTGCGCCGCTAGGTAACAGACACGTTCGCTTAAAACTTGTGCTGAGTGTGTCATTACATTATCAGCCAGCTCACCCATAATTTGTGCAATACCGCGGCCTACGGAGTCATTGAAACCTTGCTTACGTAAAAGAGTTATTAGTTCCTCAGACAATGGCCGGTCAGCACCTTTAACGCTAACGGCTCTTATGGGCATTAAGAGGGTAGTTTCGCTAAAAGTTGGACCGACTAATATATTTCTATCCCAAGATACTTTTCCAAGACAGTGTGCTTCAATCTGATAAAAAAAGTGCAATGATTTGAGTGTCTGGCAGACCAAGCCATCGTTTACAATTAACTGAACATTATGGCCTGATCTTGCGCGGTCAACTAAAACGCATAACAAAGATACTGCTCCATACGGGTCTATTTGTGAAAGTGCTGTTAAATCGAAAACATTCTTGCTTGTTTCGATCATGTTAACAGTATGATTCGAAAAAATATTAAGAACTACATCGTGTCTTATTGCGGGTGCCTTCGGAGCATTTTTTTCCCGAGCATGGGCCTTCGATCCGATTGCCAAGATCTCATCTCTATAAAATCGAACACGTTTTCCTACTGGTACTTCAGTAAAGTGGTTCTCTTTTCGAATTGTATTAAATGTCATTCGCGAAACGCCTAGGATTGCGGCTGCTTCTGCGATTGATAGTAGTTTTCTTTCCATTTATTTAGTCCCGCGACCATAACCGGTCTTATTCTAAATTTCAAATATATTTACGATATTATACAAAATTATACAAATTTATACAAATTTATACAAAATTATACAAAATATATCGAATTTATACGAAATTTTACAATAAATAGGACGTTAATCGTGATATCTAAACAAATATGTGATTATTAATTAGGCAATCGAATATCCGTTCAACAATTAAAATTAATAAGCCGGGTGAAAAATCGGGGAATTTTTCCAGCGGAAGCACACCCACAAAAAATAATATAGGCAGTGACAGATACTTCATTCTTGCTAGCCACAGTGATTTACGAAAAGTATCAAGATAGCTTCTTGTCGACTGAGATTTGAAAACATGAAGTATGCTTTAACCTTTTTTTTATTAGTGATATTTTGTGGATGCGCTAATCAGGTAATTACCTCTGAAACTATGCTAGTGGATGGAGTTACTTGGGCAGTTGGTGAGGACATTGAGATGTTCTTGTCAAAGATTTTAAGCTCTTCCCATATATCCAGTATTTTGCAAGTGTAGCTGTTTTTGTTAACGTCTAATTGTATGTTCCAAAACTGTCTTGTGGTTGACTGTTTTGATTGGTCATTCCACTTTAAGTAACCAGCAAAGCTATAACTAAAGCTGTTTTCACTGTGCTTAACCCAAAACGGACCAGATAAAGATACGAGCGATGGGTATTTGTTCGAAAAATAAAAAACAATATTAAATGATGCGCTTAACAACAACAGTGCAGATATAAAGATTTTAAATTTCATATTTGTTCTGACAGTTACTAACTGACAGCTTCCCATTGGTACATTGGGAAAATTAACATCCGATACGAGAAAAGCTTTGTAGGTCTTTTCGGGGAATACATCACAGTATTCTTTAAGCTTACTCTGTGGTGACGATTTCTTTTGAACCATGCCATTTTTTGAAAATTCATATTTATTTGTATATCCACAAATCCCACCAGGCAGAGATGTGATCCATTTTCCAGACTTTGCGTCTTGAAATACAAGGTCAGCTGAAATTGTAAATTTAGAGACACTTTGATCGGTTGATACCCATGACCGAGCCTGTTTTTGAATACTTGAAAGAGTTGAAGCTAAAGAACCCATTTCAAAGAATTGTGTTTAACGACAAGGCTGAGTTTTGGAACCCGACCACTTTAAGCAAAGGTACTTTGACCCACTGGTTAAAAAAGCGGAGCTGGATAAGTGTCGGTTTCATGATTTACGCCATACCTTTGCTACCCATTATATGCGAAACAATGGAAATATCTTTGATCTGCAAAAGTTATTAGGCCATTTGCGCATCGAAAATACTTTGATCTATGCTCACCATTCGATTGAACACTTAGAAAAATCAGCTCAAATCATTCAATTCGGGAAAGTAGATAAGAGTAAAGAAACTGAACCGGAAACCATTAACAAAATGGCCTAGTGCCACACATACGCCACACTTAAAATTCAAATTTCAAAATTTTAGATGTTTTGAGAGGGGGATTAGGTACGGCGTACATTTTGGCGGAGAGAGCGAGATTCGAACTCGCGAGACTCTTTCGAGGCTACTTGCTTTCCAAGCAAGCGGATTCGGCCACTCTCCCACCTCTCCGTAGGAAAAGTAAAATAGCCGCAGATTTAGACTCGGTCAATGATCAATGTACAGTTCGAGTGTATCTTCAGAATGTAAGAAAGAGCTGAAGTTGGTTCGATTTCGGACATCGCTTTTTCGAGAATGGGTCGTTTATTTTTGCCTTTTGCAATAATTAAGAGAGCCTTGCATCTGGCAAAGTGGCCGGCACCATAAGTGAGCCCCCAGGTCGGCGCGGTTACTCCTAATCCTGCGCAGGTTGATTCAGAAAGCTGAACACATCCGTAGTTGAGGGTAATATTTATTTCAGGCTCGTGAAAAGCCAGATGCCCATTTGCCCCGATGCCAAGAATTGCAATGCCGGGAACTACCGGCGAGCCTGTTAGCGGCAAAAACTGTTTTTGATATGAAGGCAAGTGCTCATTAAAAAAGGATTTGAAGCAACCGGATTTTGGCCCAGTTATAACATCGTCTACCTGTTGAAATAGTAATCCGTTTAAGAAGGCAGGTCGAGTAAGCTCCCATGATCTGTAAAGTGCTAACGGTGTATTGCCGGCGGGCAGTTGAATAATCTTTTGCGGCGAGGTGAAAGCCAAAAGCGAAGCTTCCGTCCAGGCATTGGTGCGATCAATCAACTCAGCATCATCTTGTACAGAAATTGTGTTCATGCAAAAATACTAAATGGGAGCAAAAAGTATGTCCAAGAAAAAGTATGCCTTATTGGTTGTGGCTCATCCAGACGACGAATCTATCTTTTTTTCGGGCTTACTGATGAACGAACGAAAGCTGCCGTGGAAAGTAATCTGTGTTACTGACGGGAATGCCGACCTGGCCGGGTCAAAAAGAGCAGATCAGTTCAAAAATGCATGTCGTCTTCTGAAGGTTAAGTGTGAGCAATGGGATTTTCCGGATAAATTCGAAGCCAGACTAGACACCGAAAAAATGATACAAAAACTGAAAGAGCTCGAATCACCGGAAATTGTATACACTCATGAAATTTTAGGCGAATACGGGCATTCGCACCATCAGGATGTTTCTTATGCCGTTCATCGGGCGTTTTCAAAAAAGACAACGGTTTGGAGCGTAGCCTACAATACATTTCCGCAGAAGACATTCAGTTTTACAAAATCTCAGTATAATATTAAAATAAAAATCCTGACAAAAACATATCAGTCAGAGACTTTAAGATTTCTGAATTTTCTGCCGCTGACTTCAAAAGAGGGTTATCTCAAAACTACATTTTCTGAAGTTGATCACATTTATTCTTATTTCACCGGAAAGGCAGACTTGAAAAAAAATAGACTTACGAATTTTTTACACCTGTTTGATTATCTGAGCGAACGAAGAACTTTGTTACAAAGTCGTCCATTTTAACGATTATTTATTTTTCTGATTTCATCGGCCTGTTTTTCTTCCGCCACTTTGCGAGCCCCTACTTTTGCAGGAAATTTATTTCGACTTAGCAGTTGCGTGATTTTTTCAGGGCTCACTGAGAACGTAAAAATTGAAACAGCAAGAAAGCAGACGGCGCCGGCATAGAGCGGAATCAGATATTTTCCTAGCCGTTCCACCACGTGTTGTTCGTGCGCATTGGAAACGAGCAACGCGTGTTGAACAGTTTTTTTAAGCTCGCCAAAAACTTCGATCGGTTTTTCTGGTAACTTTTCCTGCGTTGAACGGCGCTTTGAAATCTGTGAAATTTTTGAATAACCGACTTGGGCTTCTTGTGCTGATACGCTATTATTTTTATTTTCGTCCAGCAAGGTATTCAGGTTTTTCAACTGACTTGAATTTTCCTTAAAGACCTGTTGATGAAATCGGGTTAGACCCACAGATTTTGCGAATGTCTTTTCATGCCCGCTTGAGCTGAAGCTACCTCTTACGTAAAGGGGTGAGCCCACCGGAATTTCGTTTTCGACGATTCGAAAAGAGGGGGAGAAAAGCCCGAACAAAAAATTTGAAGGCGGAAAGTTTGCAACAGGTTTTGTAATGATGTCTGTCATTAAGTGTAATTTCTTCTCACGTGAAAGATAATTCCAGTTGCAGACTGTATTGGAATCTAGCACCAGCTCAGAAGACTGAATATTGACAACCGCAAGCCCCTTAGCATCCATCAGATAAAATGAACTTCCGAAATGATAGGAATATACGGCTTTCCATTCTTTCTTTTCGTTTTTGCCAGAGCCTGTAGTAACCAGTTTTTGGAGTGAAAACGCATAGTAGACGCCTTCAAGATTTGACGGCAGCTTTACGATATTTTCACCAACAGGCCATGCGAAACCCTGTAATTCAACTAAGCCCTGAGGCGCAGTGGCCGTAAAAGAACGAATTGTGTCTTCAACCTGGCGTTTCTGCTTTGTTTTTTTAAATGCGAAATACAGACAGACCAGCCCGGCGGCTAAAGAAATTAAACTGAGTTTGAGCTGCTCTAATTCCAGAAAGAGCCTCTACACACTTTTTTTGAAGTTAGGAAGTTTCATAGTGAGATTTGGCTTTTCTTTCTCGGCCTCTGTGGCTTTGAAAAGTTCCTGTTGGCGGTACCCTAAAAACTGTGCCGCCAGCATATCCGGAAATTGCGCAATTCGGGTGTTGAAATTCGTAACGGCTTCATTGTAGCCTTCCCGGCGGTCTGAAATCGATTCTTCGAGAGCAGAAATACGCCCCTGAAGCTGAGAAAAATTATTATTTGATTTCAGATCGGGGTAGCTTTCGCCAATCGCGGCAACCCCGCGAAGCGCAAGACTCATATCATTTGATGCATGGATTTTTTCAGAAACATTATTTGCCGCCCCGTATTGGGTTCGTGCTTCGATCAGCTTTTGAAGTAAATCGGATTCATACTGCACATACTGTTCTATGATCTGAATCAATTGCGGAATTTCATCAAAACGCTGTTTTAGAATAACGTCGATATTAGACCAAGCTCTTTCAAGCTGGGTTTTAAGTCCGACTAGGCCATTGTAGATACCGACAAAATAAAAGCCGAAAACGCACAACAAAACTAAAGCAAAAACCACAATCATAGGTTGGTCCTTTTCTAATATTAAACAATAAATCGGAAATCAGGACCTTAAACTTAAGAGGATCAGGTGAAATCCGGGCCAGAATTTGAAGGCTTAGTCGGTTTGTCTGCTTTTGATACAGCTGTACCCGATCTGACCAAAAAATATGTCGCGGTAGAGAATCCGCCGACTATAAGCACGACAAACATTCCCTTTGATGCACCCTCAGTTGCGGCCTCTGAATCAATTATTCCTAATACTTGTAAACAAGCCAAAACCATAAAAACAAAAAGCACTGCAATGATAAAAATTTTCGTTGGTTTCATAACTCGATGATACCTCAGTAAACTAATTTTCCAATAGCAATTTCGACTTTGAAATCACAGCGATATTCTTGAATGCCGCTCTGGCGGCAGGTTTGCCGGATTTTAAAATTTCTATAAATGAAGCAAAAATAATAAAACCTAGACCTTTATCTTGTTTTTTGCTCAATGCTTGACCACGTTTTTTTTGCTGTTAGGGTGAACTTTGTACGAACACAAAAACCTCTAAGATCCGCTATGACAGCCATTCTTAAGAGACAAACCAATAAATGCATTTTTATATAATTATAAATTTTGCCAACTAACCGAACGTTAATTTCAATTCTATTTTTGGATTAACAACAACCAACATTATAAAGGAGTTTTATGCATGAAAAAATGCAACAAGTGTACTTTTGTATTTTAGGTTTTCTTTTGTCAGCCTCGCCAAGAGTCCTGAATTCGAAATTCTAATTCTTACAGACGAATACCAAGATCCATTCAAAACGCTGCTTAAGCAAAAAGTAGTAAAAACTAATTTAATTTTAGGAGAATTAATATAAATGCTAAATCAATTTAAAAAATCTATCCTGTTACCTATGATGCTGTCTTCGATGTTTCTTGCCGCCTGCTCTGGAAGTGGTGGCGGAGGTAGTGCCGCTCCATCTCCAGATAGCGCGCTATCTGACGAGAGCGAAATCGGCTGGCAAATCGTTGCAGACGATCCTGCGTTAGCTGCCTTACAACCCGATGACCCATCGGACTTACTGGTTGACGGAGCAGCCTATGCGGCTGGGATCACGACCATAAAAAATATGTGCGGTTCTACAACCAGACTGATAACGTCTCCCCCCAACAGCAAAGGCGTAACGCAAAATTGCGTCGCAAAAGTACCAACGTCCAAACCAAACGGAATTCCAATTTCTGCATCAGTGTCTAACGGTGGTAAATTCGGCTTGATCTGTCGAACGACAGGTCGATGGCGAAATGCGGCGTCGGTAGCAACTTGTCCAGCACCGCCGACGACAACACCGACACCGACTCCAACGCCAAAATCTTGTATTTCAACTTCGCGATCGATAGTTTCAGCGCCGAATTCCAGCGGTAAGACTCAAACCTGCGTTGCAAGTTTACCGACCTCAAGTCCGAGTGCAACGGCTGTGAAGGCAACCGTAACTAATAGCGGAAGCTACTCGTTAGTGTGTCTTTCAACCGGTCTGTGGTCGACAACGGCGTCTACCTCAACTTGTCCGGCGCCTGCTGTTGTTGCACCGACACCAACTCCAACGCCGACACCGATACCGACTCCAACGCCTATACCGACTCCAACACCAAGCGGAACAGTTTATGGCGTAACGATCGATTCGATAGTAAATCTTGCGGATACTGTAACATCGCTTAAAAATCTCAGTCACAAGCCAACAACTCGAATTGTTTTTGATGAAGGCATGCCCGCATCTTATTACGCAACTGCAGCTGCACAAATTCATGGCGTCAGTTTTGTGATGGGTGAAATTCTGGATTCTTTCTACATGAAGAGCATTACCACAGCAGCCTATGGCGCACGTACGACCGAATACATGAATACTTTAGGCAATAATGTCGACATCTGGGAAATCGGAAACGAAATCAACGGCGAATGGCTGGGCGACACTCCAAGCGTAGTTGCTAAGATGAATGCCTCATATAATTTAGTTAAGGCCGCAGGTAAAAAAGCCGCGCTGACCCTCTACTACAACGAAGAATGTTGGGCAAATCCTGCAAATGAAATGTTCTTGTGGACACAAAACAATGTCTCTTCAGCAATGAAGCAGAACCTTGATTACGTCTGGATCAGTTATTATGAAGATGACTGCAATGGTCTTCAACCGAACTGGCCTGCTGTGTTTCAGAAGCTTTCGGCAATGTTTCCGAATTCAAAAATCGGTTTCGGTGAAGTTGGTTCTAACAATGCCAACCTAAAGGCCGAGTATATCAACCGCTACTACAATATGAGTATCTCTGCGAAAAACTATGTAGGTGGATATTTCTGGTGGTATTTTTCACAGGATATGGTTCCGTCCACGAAGCCGTTATGGAATACGCTTAATACCGCAATACAGTAAACCAAAGAGCCTGCTAGTCCTAATCTAGTCTGCTTTAATATGTTCCCTTGAAGCTCCGGCATAGAACCCTCTATGTCGGAGTTTCCTTTTTCAGGGATTGAGAACTATTCTTGATAAAGTATTATCTAAAAATGACATGAAAAGACACAAGCAAACCCAATTTGAGTCGTGTGGAATTGAGTCGCGTAAATAGAAAATAGTGAATACTTTCGGCATTCATGTTGCTTTTACAAATGGAGTACCGACGGGAAAAGGAATTTCTATGAAAACTCTTTTGCTGCTTATCGTGGTCTTAATGCAATTTGAAACAGCCAAGGCTGCCGAAAATCCAGTTCCCGAGTCTATCCTCGATGGTCTAGCGGAAGAATTGCTCGCTGGACTTGATTCTGTAATCTTTGAAGGGGAGTACATTATAGAAGGCGGACTTATTCCACCTTCGATTACCGAAGAAATTTATAAAAATATTGAAATTTTCTCCTCCGACCGAAAAATACTAGTCAGTCGGAAAAAGAAACGTCACACAATTCGCGATTCAGAACCCCAAGAATTGTTGCGAAAAACTGGGCTCGAATAGGGGCAGAATGTACGCCGTACCTAATCCCCCATAAGGCGGGGGATTAGGTACGGCGTACATTCGCCAGAGCGAAAGCTCCCGCAACTGCGAGCCTCTGCAACGACTGAATATCCGCCTTTGAGGTACCTTTAATAAAGGCACCCACTAAACAGGTTTTTCCTGCGTTTAATGATTCAATTAACCGATGCAAACCACTCGATTTTTTACTTTCAACAAGCACTCCGCCGAAACTTAAAAATACCTTTGTTTTTTGTAGCTTGCTGGCTTGCCACAAAATCTTGGCACAATCATTTTGCAAAGTGACCTGCGAATTTGGCCTCAGCTTAAAATCCGTATGCGGAATATTTTTAAAACCCTGCAAAGAGATATGCAACATCCAGAATTTCAGAAAATTCTCTTCGAGCTCAGTCGAAGTTAAAGATTTTAAGATTTCAATTGACTGTAAAAAATCCTTGGGAAGTTGAGTTACTTCACCAGATGTCGAATGTAGATTTTTAAAGGTGGTGCTAGAGGAATTTCCACGGATTCCGAATTTTTCAGCAAGCAATAGGTTCAATGATTCAGAAAAAATTGCCTTATGCGGTTTGTCGACCCAGACGCCCAAACTCCAGGTGGCACTAAACGCTCCGTCTGATTCAGCAGTGTGCCAGGCAGAAGAGGGCCAATAGGTCATATCACCTGGTTTTGCAGTTATTACCCGTGAGTTTTTTTTATATCTTTCGTACGAAAAAGCGCGATCAAGTTTAGGATTTTTTTTAACGTAGCTTGAAGTCCACAGTCGAAATTTTTTTAGTCCCACAACCGGAAAACTAAAAACCCCACAGCGGTCAACATGTACTCCAAAGGGAGTTTTCCGATAATTGCCTAAATAAAGTCCCATCTCAGAAAACCGGTTCGGAAAACCTGTATGCCGATAAAGTTCATTCGTAAAATCCGTTAGCAGTGCTTGCTTTTCAGTGTTGGCCTTTAGCAATTCATCACAAACAAGGCAATAGTCGGCAAAAAATGAGCTCATGCGCTTATGATATCCACGAAGACTTTTATCTTTTTTCACAGGCAAAATCTGCACCACATCTTCAGGGTGAGACTGAATTCCACTAACATAAAATTTAAAACCTAACCCACTGTTAAGCCTGCGACAGCGGTCGCTAAATAAAACCAGAAGTTTAAAGATCTCTGTTTCGTCAATTTCGAGCAGCGAAGACTTTACATTCCTTAGCACCAAGGGTTTCTTCTCCCAGACATGCTTAGAAAAATTAGCCCAAAATTTTCGGTCTAAAAAAGCAGTTTTAGGAAGCACAGTCGGCTACTTGGATTTTTTCTTTATATTCAATTTCAATTCCAAATCTGAAGCTGTGCCTCGTTTACCCGTTTTCACCTTCTTTTGATTTAAATTCTTTGCCAATTTTTTGGATTTAGGCTTAACCGAGGACTTCTTTTCATTGTATTTAGGTGCGAAATAATTTTTGGCTGTTTGTCCCCATTTGGGCTTTACACAGCCGCGAGTCACCTTTTTTGAACAATAGGGTATGCTTTTGGCTTCGGCATAATTGGTGGTAAAGAAAACTAAACTGAGTAAAATAAAGATTTTTAAAATATTCATAGTCCTGTATCGGATTATGGAACTTTAGTCTTCACTTTTTCGAAATAAATAATGTTTATTATCATTCAGGAGGCTATAAATGGGGCCGAGTACTTTCAAGTTGTTTTATTTTGATATGATGTCTCAAGCCAGAACGGATGTTGAGCCGCTGAAAATTAGATTTTTATTTGATTTCTTAAGTTCTATCGTGGTGGGGCCGATACTTCATAAGATTTCGATCAATAGTTGAGGTAAATACAATGAATTCAAAATCTTTAAAGTGGATTGTCATTCTGTTTTCTGTTTTCAGTTCTTTAATGTTGAGCTGTACTTCAAAGCCGCACGCTGAATATAAACGAGAGGCGAGCTTCTTCGCTCCAATGATAAATGATTCCGGCAGTTACGCTCTGGCTAGCGAAAAAGTAGCGGATTTGAAACTGTTATCAACCGGTGATGCCTATCCGATTCGCCTTGCTCTGTTTGATAATGGTCTTTTTTATTATCAGGTGGACAAGCTGGGTGAGGGTGAGGGGCGTTGGGAATATAAAGACGGCGCTTTGTCTTTAGTTGCCCCCAGAAGGATATTTGATATGGAGTTAGTAATAACGGCAGCAGGTTTAGAAGGTAACGATATCTTAGTTGAGTTTTCCGATAGATTCGGATTTAAGTCTTTAGCCACTCAATTTCGGGATCCGACCGGAAACACCAGTAGCGGTGCAAGTTCTCAAAATCAAAAACCACCAGCATTAAAACCGTTCAGCAGCTCTGATAAAGGAATTTAAAAAAAATACGAAACCCTGCGATTGCTAGCAAGTTAAAAGCATTACTTTTCGGATGGAGAGAATAGTATACATCTAAGACTTTGTAAGAAATATTGGTTGGCTCAAACCGACCAGAGGACAGGATAACTACGACTGATAACTGCTAATGATGCAAGTTGCGAACATACAGTTAAGCAGGTCTTCTGGTTCGGATCAGAATTTTAAAAACCTAATTATTTCTTTGCACTTATTTTGATGAAATTGTTCTCTAAATTTTTCCAATTTACATTTTCAAGTTCCGCGAAGCTGTCCATCAGTTTTTTAAGACTTACACTTTTTACTTCAAGTGACATTTTTTGAGTAAAAAGAATTTTTTCATCTACAACAAAGTTCACGTTGGTCTGTTTAGAAACTTCCTTTAAAAACTCCGCTGCTGTTACATCTTTAACTTTAAGTGTTACGTTCACGTCCAAATTAGTGGCCCAAACACTTGCCGATAACATTGAAAAAATAAGAACAATAATTGATTTCATATAATCTCCTTATAAAGAAGTCTCTCTTAACCCTTATTTTATGGCAACGGTTTTGCTTTGCCATCAGTAACACCCAGACCTAAAGCACGCAGTTTGAAAATCATCTACCCAGTCCACCAAATTTCGATTATAAATCGAAAATTTTCTTCATTTTTTTATCTGGACGCTTAAAACCGGCTCTAAAATCAAGTATATCATTTTTAATTTTAGTTGGAAAATAAGTTAAGTGGATCATTGTTCCGAAAGTTTCAGATAATTCAAAATTAGTAATTTTAAATCCCTGCTTTAACTTAGCTATCAAAATCCCGTTATTGGTAATAACGTGACGACTATATATTTTTGCAAAACCCCTACTGCCAGCACGTATCAACATTTCTTTCATTAAACAAGTGTAAAGTCCTTTTTTTCGATGCTCCTCAAAAATAGCTGAGTTACACATATAAAAGGTAGTTGGTGTTTCTTGAAAACCCCAAGACCAACCTACAAATATATTTTTATAATATAAACACAAATTTATTCGTATTTGTTTTTCAGACTTAAATAGTTCACGCAATTTTTTATATTGGACGAGCTCTTTTTTGGAATGCACTTCTTTTGAATTGTAAAAAAGAGCTGAATCATTAAAGAATTTTTTACCTGGCTTTTCCCAGAGCTTATCAAATTCTTCAGTTTCAACTTCTCTAATTTCATAGTCTTTGGGTAATTTATATTCATTCTTCATTAAACAAAATTTTAGTAATTCGTTTGATCTAACGCAAGTAAATTCATACAAGCAATTTGGCTGTAGGGGTCTGAATACATTGCCCGCGACAACTCTGAAGATTTTGCTAATGTTGTCGTAGTCGGCAAATAGAAGATATTAATTTTAGGTATTCAAGGTTAAAGGCGTTCGTAATTACGAACGCCTTTTTGGTTATTTAATGACTGGCTTTTTACCTGTTAGACCAATGTCTTCAGGGTTTGCCACATAGATGATGTGATCAACCCATTTTTCATTTTCATACCAGTAACGTTTTTTAATTCCCTCTTTTTGCATTCCGAGGGCTTTAACTAGACGAACCGATTTTTTATTATCTAGGTTAATCGCAGCCTCTAGACGATTAAGCTTTAAATCCTTAAATCCTACTTTCAAACCGGCTTTTGCCGACTCTTGGCCGTAACCTTTTCCCCAATAGGGATTATAGATCTGATAACCGAAATTGCAGAATTGGTGAGTACTTCTGACATAAACATCAAAATCAATTTCACCAACTATCTTTCCGGTTTTTTTCTCAAACACATAAAGTCGATAATAGTCATCTTCGTTAGCCAACTTTTCTAATCTGCGCATGAGTTTTGAAAAAATAGCTTTGGTACATTCTTTTTTAGTTCTAGGACCTGTGTCCCATTTATTTTGTGCGGGCTTGCGATTGACGTAACCGTCGAACCAAGCCTTATAGTCTTTTGCGGTCAAAACGCGAAGAGTCAGTCTTCGGGTATGAACCGTTTTTAGTTTCGATGAAGATTTTTTTGAAATCATTAATTTTCCTCAAGTGATTATATTTTTGAATTCAGAATTATGCTGAATTCAGTGAAAACTTGAGCGAACTTCTTTTTGTGAAAATTTATAAACTAACAGTCAAAGGAAGTTGCTCTGCGAACATTTTTTTGAATAGATTTGAATTTTCCACAGCGCCTCCTTGGTTGATTTGATGCTTTATGAATACAGGTATTATAAAAAATAATCAAGATTTTTAACTGTTTCTTTTTTGGTAGTACCCATAATTGGGCCTCAATACTTAATGGAGACTCTTTTGGAAATCTACATGGCTAAAAAGCAGCTCTTTAAGGTTATCAGCCTTGTAAAGACTCCCACGCAGTGAATTTTGATATTTTTCACCGGCCAGCAATCTGTTTTTCGATGTAAGAAAGCATGCTGTCACCGTAGGTAAAACTCACTGGTTCTATCAAAATATCTTTTAAATCAATCGCGTATCGATAGCACTATACTGCCTGTCGGAGACATTCAGTGTGAACATTTCGGATTTGTTAAAGGGTTGTTAAAGAGCAGTTTTCTAATTTTTTTATCTATTCAAGAAAAGTAGTTAATTAAGCCCTAACTTTGTAAGCCTTTGAGTCACATTAAATTTATACTGTTCTTTCATTTCCGTGCTTAAAAAACTTGATGAAATGAGATCGAATATTTGAATTTTTTTCCTTCTTATTTTTTCAAAGAAAATTGCCATTGCTGCTGAAGTCAAACCTATCCTTATTCCAATTTGTTCGAAGTCCGGTCGTGTATACCACCCCACAGTTTGATAACTGGATGGTACCGCATCATCTTTTAATAAGCTTAATGCCAATTCTGATTCTTCTGGAAAATATAGCCTGGTCATAACTGAGTCATAGTTTGGCGCAAGCTTTTCGTAAAAAGCCTGCCGCGATAGCCTTTCGGCGATGACACTAATATTTTTGAGATGATAGTCGCCATTTTGGATTATATAATTATAAACTAACCGATTGAAAAAATCTAAAGCGACTGTCAGTTTTCCGTTAGTTACCTCAAGTAATTTATTACCTACTTCTTCGTAGCTTTGACTGTATTTATATGTTTCGTCTTCGTTCCGATTTAATTGAAAAATCTGAGTCATATCTTCTTTTTGAATTTTTTTAGATTCTAACCAATCGAAGCGCCGAATAATATATGCTAGCTCTTCATCAGCGAATTTAATTAAGCCTAAAGGAGGCGTTTCAATTTCTAACGCTTTCCCGATGAGCATCGAAAGATGCTCATTTTGGGAAAGTTCGGCAAAGTCTTCTACTGTCGGTTTTATAATGAAGGTTCCACCCGTGTTTGTTAAAACTAAAGCGTCTCCGTCTATTTTCAGCGACAATTTTTTTTGCACTCCGGAAATGGACATTCCTTTTGTGTATTTTTTTATGTCGGTATTAAAGATATCTCTGGTAAATGACAATATTGGACTTACCATCGAAGAATCAAATAATTTCGAAAGACACATATTGTGATAATCTGGATATCTTTGATCGGCTGGTACCTTCTTGAGGCAAATTTTACACGTTTCCATATTTACTCTTTCTTAATTTTGATTCCACCGATGAGATCTTCACCATTTTCCAATAACATGGAAAAAAAAT
>JANPPN010000047.1:0-9116 GCA_031428535.1 Bdellovibrio sp.
CCGGAAGGCGGCTTGGGCCGAAGAAAACTAACAGAATTACAGCCAAGATCAGCATATGTGAAAGACTAAACTCACCCACTTTAACTCCTTTGATAAGCCTTAATTCTAACGCTTAATTGTTTTGGGATCAATAGCATCTTGCAGGCCATCCCCAACATAGTTGAAGCTGATCGTAACAAAAAGAATCAAAAGTCCAGGTAAGATCGCTAAAAATGGCGCCTGATAGATAAGTTCCTGGGCATTAAACAACATATTCCCCCAGCTTGGGGTCGGGGGCTGGATACCCAAACCTAAAAAGCTCAGTGCCGCTTCAAACAAAATCGACTCGCCTACGCCTAAAGTAACCGAGACCAATAGCGGTGCAACAACATTCGGGAACATGTGTCTGGTAATAATTGTAAAATCCGAAGCCCCGAGTGTTTTTGAAGCCAGAATAAACTCGCGTTCACGTAAAGAAAGGATACTGCCTCGGACCAGACGGGAAACCGGCATCCACGAGAAAAGGCACAGGATAAAAACCAGTTTCAGAATACTTTCGCTGCCTGAGGAAAGCAAAGCGCTCACAAAAGGTATCTTCTGCAGATCAATAGCACAGACCACAATCAACACCGGAATGGTCGGGAGCGACAGCAGCGCATCGGTTATCCGCATCAACAGTGAATCAATCACGCCGCCATAGTAGCCGGCCAGGGCCCCGATTAATAGACCGATGAGTGCAGAAGAAAGTGCAACCAGAATTCCCACGCCCATTGAAATGCGCGTTCCGTAAATCAGCCGCATCAGCACATCTCGGCCCAATTCATCGGTACCGAAAATATGATAGGTTTCAAATTTTTTCGCAACTTTTCGTAAGGAGGCCTTGATGCCATCATCCACATTCAGATAGCGGACCGCCGCGAGTGCTTTTCGCTTTTCATAGCGGGCCCAGTCGTAAAGAGCGTCTTCAGGATTGTTTGTCGTAACAAATTCTTCCTTAATAAGCTCCTTTTGTACAAGCGCAGCCGCTTCCGGATAGTCCTGAATAAAAGTGCGAACTTCGTTTTCCCGCGTATCAACACCGGCACTGATAGTTGAAAAGGGGGCTTTATAGCGATGAAATACATTCTGATTTTCGGCATTTACACCCAGAATTTTTCCGATCAACGGCGCAGACAAAGCCACGATTAGAAAAAATAAAATAGTATAGGCGCCGATTACCGCCGCTTTGTGCTCTTTAAATTGCTGATAGATTATTTTGCTGAGACTCTGAACCTGTTCCATTTCAGCAATCTGCGATTTATTCAGCGTGTTCTCGCTTGGTCGGGCTACTGTCGGTTTTTTTACATTTGCAGTTATTGTTTCCATCAGGCCTCTATTTGTAAGAAACGCGAGGATCGACCACGCCGTAAAGTAAATCTGCTGCTAAATTCATAAGTAAAACCATGCTCACCGAAATCATAAAAGAAATCATGGCCACATTGAAATCATTACCCATAATCGACGAATACAGCAACCGGCCGATACCCGGGTAGGCAAAAAGCGATTCCGTAATCAGAGCGCCGGAAAATATTGAAGAAAGACTAAGTGCCACGATGGTGATCAGCGGAATCAAAGCATTTCTAAAACCGTGTTTCCAGATCACAACCTGATTTGAAAGACCTTTGGCCCGCGCGGTTCTGATAAAATCATTGCGCATGGCCTCAAGCATTGAGGAACGGGTAAATCGCGAGAACCTGCCAATGGACTGAATCGACAACGACAAAACCGGAAGAATCAGAAATTTGGCTTTATCGACAATTTCATCCCAGTCGGTGTCATACTCCATACCGGTGGTCTGATATCCTCCGGCGGGGAGCCATTGTAAATTAACGGCAAAAATAATAATCAAAACGATACCGAGCCAGAAAGAAGGCACTGAAATGCCGGCAAAATTGAACAAATTGACAATATAATCCGTTTTACTGTTGGGTTTCAGGGCACAGATAATTCCGAGCGGCACAGCTACCGCAAGTGAGAACAATAGCGAAATCGCCGAAAGAATAAACGTGGATTCAAGCGCAGGTCCCATCATCTCCGTTACCGGAATACGATAAGTTCTGGAATAGCCGAGATCGCCCTGAACGAGGTCTCCCACCCAGCTGAGATACCTTTTGTACATCGGTTGATCGAGACCGTAAAAACTTCGTAAACGAACGACGTCAGCCGCCGTAATTTTCGGGTTGCTTGAAATCATCATTTCAACAGGATCGCCGGGCATTAAGTTCATTAATCCAAAGCAGACGTAAGATAGTATTGCGATAACCACCATTGTCTGCACAATCCTGCGTAAAATAAAATTAATCATATTATTCTAGATTCCACTTCTCAACTTCGTTGGTTTCCGGAAACTGATGGCCTGTTAAACGGAAGCCCTTTAAATGGGTCGGAACGACGGCAACATCCGAGCGGTAATACAGAGGCAGCACCGGAACTTCATCCGTGTAGTACTTCAAGATCTGATGAACCAGCCCGATTCGTTTCTCGTGCACGAATTCAAGATCCAGCGCCATCAAAAGTTTATCCACTTCCTTATTTTTCCAGCCCATTTGATTTTGTCCGGAGAATCCGTTTTTTGCCGTCGGTATATTCGTTGATAGAAAAGTCCCTTTAGGAGAGGCCTCAGGCGATGAGACCCATGCAAATAAAGCCATCGAGTCGAACAAGCGTTTTTTAGTCGTCTCGCCAAAGAAAACCCGGGCCGGTTCATTTTTTGATCCGACTTCGATACCGACTTGTTTCCAGCCATTTTGTAGATAAACCTGTACAAGTTCGCGAGTTTTATTGCCTGCTGTGGTCATGAGAGTGAAGGATAATTTTTTGCCGCCTTTTGCACGAATACCATCCGGACCGCGCTTCCAGCCGGCTTCATCAAGCAATTTTTCGGCATCGCGGGGCGAGTATTTGTAAATCGTAACTTTTGTGGGATCATCGGTGTACCAAGGATCTTTGGGGGTCACGCTATGAATAGCCGGTGTCTGTTTGCCTTCGAACAATGAATTAACCAGTTCTTCTCGGTTAATCGATAGATTCAGGGCTTTTCTCACTTTAATATCTTTAAGAGCAGGGTTATCAAGATTCAGATCGATGTGTTCGTAAACCGTGCTTGGTTGAAAGAGAACATTATAAGCTAGGCTCTCGGCTTTTACTTTTTTCTCAAAGGCCAGCGCCTGATCAAGAGCAAAACCCAGAGTTGAAATCATATCAATTGTGCCCGAGCGGAGATTGGCTTCGAGTGTGCCTGAATTCGGAATTAATTTAAAAATAATTTTCTTGATTTTCGGTGGTTCTCCATACCACTTTGGATTCGGTATGAACGTGACGTGGTCGCCAAGCTGAATTTCCTGCATGATATACGGACCATTGTAAAGACCTACATTGTACGGATCTTTTACGTAGAGAGAATTTTTCTCGTAACCCGCGTTATCGGCTGCATACATATTAAAGACTTTTTCTTCAAGATGCTTTGGCAGGGGATGGAATGTGCCCAATTGATAAAAATCCCATTTAGCTTTATCGTAGGTAAAAGTACACTTTTTCGGGTTGGCCGGATCAACGGCTACTTTTTCTACCTGTGTATACGTTTCTTTGTCTCCAATACTCACTGTAGCCGCAGAAGCTACTTTAATTGCGAAAGCAAAGTCATCACAGATAACTGGTTTGCCATCACCCCAGACCGCAGCATCGATAATTTCCCAGACGGCTTCAATTTTTTTAACTCCGCCTATAGTAACCAGCTTTGCACCGCCGTTTTCAAGGCTTGGGATGGATTTTGCCATTTGCGGAACCCATTTGCCGTCAGCATCGATGGTAACTAAATTACGCATAACTAATTTCGACATAATCGTCGTTGCATTCATAGTGGCAATCAGCGGATTGAAGTTTTCAAATTCCTGAATCATGCCGATTTTTAATTCTTTATTATTCAGCGTAGGACCTACTGGGGTCGCGGCGGGAGCAACAACGGCTGCGGCGTCAGTCGGAGGCGGAGTAACTGCCTTTTTATTTCTTTTCGTGCACGCGGAAAGCGACAAAAACAAAGTTGCAACAAGCAGGATGTGGGTCTTTTTCATAAAATCTCCTTTAAATGGGTATCTAAATTTACAAAGCAGGCTTTCTGGTGCGTATCAGTTACAGAAGTCAGTTTCGGAACAGTTTCAGAACATTCTTTAATTTTATATGAACAGCGCGGATGAAATGCGCAGCCCGAAGGCGGATTAATCGGCGAAGGAATTTCGCCGCTGAGAATCTTATGCATTTTCTTTTTGCCGGTACCGATGCTCGGGATTGATGACATCAGCGCGCGCGTATACGGATGGCGCGGATTTGTGTAAAGTTCTTCGCGCGTCGTTAGCTCGACGATCCGGCCTAAGTACATCACGGCAATGCGGTCACAAACGTGTTCGATCACCGAAAGATCGTGGGAAATAAACAGATAAGTTAACTGCAGACGCTCTTGCAGGTCTTTTAATAAATTGAGAATCTGAGCCTGAATCGAAACATCAAGCGCGCTGACAGGTTCATCGCAGATGATCAGCTTTGGATTCAGAGAGATCGCACGCGCAATCGAGATTCGCTGGCGCTGGCCGCCTGAAAATTCATGCGGATATCGATTCACATGTGAAGCTTTAAGGCCCACAAGTTCAAGTAATTGTTTAACTCGGATTTCACGCTCGGTTTTTCCGAGCAGGTTGTGAATTTTAAAAGGCTGCTCGATAATCTGACCAACGGTCATGCGTGTATCTAGCGAAGCGTAAGGATCCTGAAAAATCATCTGGATGTCGCGTCTTTTTTTACGGAGATCTTCGCCCTTTAAAGTCAGAAAATCATCGCCATCAAACTGCACGCTGCCGGCAGTCGGTTCATAGAGGCGGATCAGTGTGCGTCCCAAAGTTGATTTTCCGCAGCCGGATTCACCGACAAGTCCAAGTGTCTCGCCACGTCGGATCGATAAACTGACCTCTTCAATGGCCTTCACCTGACCAACTTCGCGCATAAAGAAACCTTTTCTGATCGGAAAATATTTCTTAACGCCCTTTGCTTCTAAAATAAAATCATTCATCTTTTCAAGCCTTTAAAGTGGGTTAAAACAGGCAACGGCTCGATTTGAGCCGGCTACTGGTAAAAGTTTAGGTTTATTCGTCCAGCAGTCAGCAAGTACATTGTTACAACGGTTGGCAAACGGGCAGCCCTTTGGCAGTTCATGTGGTGCCGGCACGCTGCCTTCGATGGTTTTAAGTCTTGAAACCCGGCTTCCCATTCTCGGGCGTGATTCTATCAGAGCACCGGTGTAAGGGTGGCGGGGAGAATTTAAAATATCCTGGGTGTTGCCGGTTTCGCAGGCATGACCGCCGTACATCACCATGACTTTATCGGAAACTTCGGAAATAACGCCAAGATCGTGCGTAATAAATTGCACAGTCATGTTCATTTTTTCCTGTAGACTCTGAAACAATTCGAGAATCTGCGCCTGAATCGTCACATCAAGAGCCGTGGTGGGCTCATCGGCAATCAGAAATTGCGGGTTACACGAAAGCGCCATCGCAATCATGGCTCTTTGGCGCATGCCTCCTGAAAGATGATGCGGGTAGGATTCATAACGTTCTTTAGCCGAAGGAATTCCGACCAATTCGAGCATTTCAATTGCACGGTCGCGTGAGTCTTTTTTAGAGTATTTCAAATGCTTCTGGATTTGTTCATCCATCTGATAGCCGATAGTCAGTACCGGATTAAGTGCCGTCATCGGTTCCTGAAAAATCATAGCCATTTTTCCGCCACGGACGTTTTCCATCTGATTTAGCGGCAGGGTTAGTATATCCTGATCATTCAGGCGGAATTCTCCGTTTGTAACTTTTCCCGGGTTTTCGATCAGGCGCATAAGTGAAAAAGATGTAACGGATTTTCCACAGCCGGATTCGCCGACAATTCCAAGAGTTTCACCCTTGTTAATTTCATAAGAGATTCTATTCACTGCGCGGAAAGGCCCGGATTTCAGAAAGAATGTCGTTTCGAGATCTTTAACTTGGACAACTGGTTTCAACTTAAGGTCTCCTTCGGGTGAGGCTTTGTTTGAGCCAAGCCTAGCAATTTGTACAAGAACGTGGCCCAAAAATAAAGAAAGCCGGCGAGATAACCAATTGCGTCATATCTTTTTTATCATCCGATTTTCCTGCGTAATTTTATCCAAGGTTAGACTGAATGCTTTTGAAAACACATCTGAAATTTTATCCGAAAGTGTCGGCTTGTGCTCAAACGAAATTTTAATAACTCTGTGATCTTTCGCTTTGGTCTGCAAGTAGTCGTCACTGGTACGGATTTCGTCAACTAGACCTAATTTGAGTGCCAGTTCGCCATACCAAAACTCGCCGGTTGCGATTTTTTCGATGTCCATCTTCGGCCGGTTAGCCGACACAAAGCTTTTAAACAGCTCGTGGGTAACTTCAAGTTGCTCTTTAAATTTAGTTTCACCTTTTTCGGTGATCTCTCCGAAAATACTGACAGTTCGCTTGTAATCTCCGGCCGTGTATTCTTTATAATCCACATCATGTTTTTTAAGCAAACGACTGAAATTCGGCACCTGGGCCACTACGCCGATTGAGCCAACCAGCGCAAACGGAGCTGCCAGAATTTTATTTCCGGTACAAGCCATCAAGTATCCGCCACTGGCCGCAACCTGATCTATACAGATTGTAAGAGGAATGTTAGCTGTGCGTAATCTCAGAAGTTGAGCTGCCGCAAACCCGTAACTGTGGACGAGGCCGCCGGGGCTCTCGACACAAACGACGACTTCATCCTTGGGCGTTGCAACGCTTAAAACGGTGGAGATTTCTTCGCGCAGATTTTCTGAAGCAGAGGCCTTGATATCGCCTTTTAAGAAATTGATCACGTAAACATTCGCCTTAGAAGCTGAATCTGATTTAGCGGATTCTTTTTCTTCTTTTTTCAGACGTTTCTTTTCGGCTTTTAGCTCTGCATCATTTAAAAGCACAGATCTGAGAGATCGGGATTGGTCTTTATACTTTTCATCCAAGAGTTCGATTTCAAATGATTTCTGCGACTTGGCTTTGGCGATAAGGCTTGCGATCGTCACCATAATGGCAATGATGGCCAAAACAATGATCAATGTCTGAGAAAAAAAAGTAAGTATATTCTGTAGTATTTCCATAGGTGTCTCTCTATTGGCTCAAGAGGCTAGCTTATAATGCGACATGAGTAAAGACAAAGGTCGAGATTTGAATCGAATAATGAAAAAAAATAAGAAGACATTATTCGACTCGCGTACAATCTGGGAGTGCACCCATTTAAATTATTTTTCATTTTGATGCTGTCGGGTTTTGCACTCTGGGCAAATGACAACGACAATGACAATGACGTTATCGACGAAGTCGTGGTTGATAAGCTGAAAATTGAAGCAAATCACAACGTTGAACGCCTGAAGAGTTTCAGAAAAGAAGTCGAAAATAACCGGATATTCGGAAACGAACGCGAAAAAGGGCTTGGGGAATATCTCGAAGATCAGGAAAAATTCGACCTCATCCGAGAGCGGGGCTTACGCGAGTATCTCAAAAACAAAGCCCCCGCGGCAAACATGGATGAAAATAGCGATGAGTATAAAAAAGACCAGAAAGAAAAACAGATCGCGAATGATCACTACGAAAAGAGCCGGGAAATCCATGTACGAACCCGCAATAAAATCCATAGTCAGATTCCGAAAAATTTAACGGCACTCGAAGAAGAGGAACTGCAGATTTTTGTTGATCGGCCGCGATATGACATTCGGAATAAGCGTAAAAATAAATGGGCTACCGGTTCAGGCAAACCGGGCAGCGGCGGCTCAATGTCCTCAGCACCCGGCTTTCAGAACTCGGCGCAGCCGCCGGCAATTAATGATTTTGTTCCACCGCCACCCCCGCCGGATTTTCCCGCAGCGCCGGCACCTTACGAGGGCTTCGAGGAATTACCGCCACCACCGATGTACGATAGCAACATGAACACCAGTGTGCCCTATGACCCGTCATTCGGCGACATGGCAATTCCGCCACCACCGCCGCCACCGCCGGACTATAACTTCTAGAAAATCGCCCTCAAGTAGATGCGCTGCTTCTGCAAAGGGAACCGGGTACCGCCAAAGGCTATTTTTTAAGGAGATCTTCGGCTGAAAGGCCGGTCAGATCGTTGATCTTTTTGAACGAATAAAACAGCAGCGCGCCCAGAAAAATCATCGATGGAACCAGAATCACTCCGAGTGAATAAAGAGTCATTTTGCTGAGTTGTTCATTCAACAATTCCTGCTTTTGAATTTCACTGAGGGTTTCGCCGAGCGGCGTGAAGATATAAAGCGCCAAAAAGAAATTCAGTAAGGCGCTGATCAGAAATGAAACAGAAAGAAGTTGGGTCAGCTTTTTCATCAGAACCAAAAAATCTTTTTTCTTGGATTCATCGTCGAGCCTAGCTTCAACTTTTTCGATATCAAAAGTTTTCGGGTTGAGAAACAGGCTTTGGAAAAACGGACTTGCGGTAAAACTGGAGCCTAAAACAAAGCAGCCGATCAGCAGAGGAAACGCCGCTTCTTTTAGCGCAAACCAGATTCCACCCAGTGTCAAAAGTGTTAAGGCGCCGGAGAAAACAACATTGAGTAATCCAAGCAGAGATACAAAATCAACTTTTTTTGATTGAACGAGCGATTTGAGAGTAAAAAACAACGGAAAACTGAGTGCCGCAACTACCGACAATTTTGCATCCAAACCGTATTTATGACCCTTGTTCAGAATCAGAACCGGGATAAGAATACTGAATAATATGTGTGAAAAACTGTTTTGTTGTTTTTGCATTGGATAAGACTATTCTCAAAGTCATCAAATTTGCAATACTTTTGATGCTAACTTCTACGGATTACGCTTTGGCTCGCGAACGGATCAGCACTAAACCCTTTAGTGGAATTCAACAATCAGTAAGCGATTAAAAAAGCGCAGGTCGGCGCCGAAAATCTACTGTTTGTTTACGATTTCGATAACCCTTTGATGGCCATGAATCAGAACTTCGACTGATTGTTCGGAGTTAAAAATTTCTGTCTTTTGCAAAGACCACATAGCGTTGATGAT
>JANPPN010000048.1:0-3052 GCA_031428535.1 Bdellovibrio sp.
TGTCTTTCATAAGTGCTGAAACCATCGTGTCAAAAATCGTATTCACAACGGCTTCTGCTTTAACGCGAGTAATGCTCGATTTTTCTGAAAGAATATCAATGAGGTTCGCTTTAGTCATAAATCCACCTAAGTTATCGAAATTACTTTATATTATACTGGTCTTAAGAGCTTTGAAAGAAAGACCTTTAAACTTGCGCGCTGTTTAAATTTTTCCGAATGGCCCAAAATTTGTTTATATGCGTCAATCAACGAATCAATCATTTTGTTTCGATTGAATGTTTCAACAATTTTTTGACGGGCTTTTTCACCGATTTGCTCACGATTAATGCCATTTCCGGTCATTATTTTGTCGAGAAGTGCAGATAAGGTTTCGACATCGGCCGGTCGAACCAAAAAGCCATCGACTCCGTCCTCGATAACTTCTGAAATCGGGCTGAGTTCCGAACCGATCACCACCTTTTTCTGAGCCATGGCCTCGATAAGGCTTGGTTCGAGCCCGGTCGACCTTGAACTCAGATCTATATAAATCGGCGATGCTAGAATACATTCCAGCATTTCCTCGGCCACGACTTCGCCCGGCATGATAACCCGGCTGCCAAGAGCCAGACTTAACATTTCAAATTCCACATTTTTTATCTGGGGGCCGCTGCCGAGCAAAAGTAGGTAGGTGTTTGGCTTTTTAAGTACTACTTTTTCAAAAGCCTTTAGCAGCGGCGTAACCTCATGCGTGCTGGTAAAATCCGAATTTGCCAAAATGATCTGTGCGTTGTCGGGAATGTTCAGCTTGGACTTAAAGTTTTCGGACTCAGATTTCGGCGTAAGATCTCCGAGATTAATACCATAAGGCACGGTATAGGTATGGTAATCCGGAAACAGATAATAGCGCTCCAGAATCATTCGCTGCTGCGGAGTCGTAACAAAGACTCCATCGGCGGAGTCCAGCAGGCCGCGATCTTCAGTAAAATAACTCTGGAGGAACTTAAAAATAAGTTTAATCGAGGTGCTGATAAAACTTCCGGCGCCGCTTTTGCCTTCAGAAAGAATCGAAAAAAGTTCGGCCATTTGGGTGGCCTCAACATCATAGGCAATTGAAACATTAAGTTTTTTTTTATGTCTGCCGATTTTAAATCCCGAATTATCCAGACTATGCACAAGATCAAATGGCTTTTCTTTGCTGAGGCTGACAAACTTCCGGTGCACAGCCTCGGTAAAGCGAACCGTTTTGTATTGCGGTTGATTTTCATTCAGGTAATAAGCACGGATCCCGTCCCTGAAAATTTCGGCACGTTTTAGCGGAGAAGAAGTCGAAATAATTGTAACTTCATGTCCGCGTTCAGTTAATCCGCGGGCCAATGGCCACAGAATACCGGTATCCGATGAGCGGCTGAGAACAGATATTTTCTGTCCGATAAGACAAATGCGTAATCTTTCGGGTAGTTGGGGGGCGCTCATACTTAGAGTTTAACAGATCCCGAGGTAAGCAGGGAAGTCTTTTGCTGCCAAAGCTTCGAGTACAGTCTAGACAATTCGTTTACCGTCGGTTCAAAAAGTTCGGCCGCTTTAAACGACGACACAACAAATTCGTTTTTAGTTTCATCTGTTTTAACGTTTTCCAGCTGGCGAATCCAGTTCTGAGAAGTTACGACCTGGCAATTACGGCCTGAAGTCCAGTAATTGGAAAAACCGGTGGCCTGAAAATCGTTCAGAATGATCAGGTTGTTTTTATTCATACTCTTGCTGAGCCATTCGTTAAATTCAGTCGGTGTCATAACCGGATCCGACAAAACGACAGACAGAGATTCATGTTCAAGAAGACTATTCAGTTTTTGTTCTGAAAGAATAAGATGGTAATCGGCCTGAAGTTTTTTGTTTTCGATCAACTCATTCCATTTTTTTCTGAGCTGCGAAGAGCCAGAGTGCTTAAGCAATTTTCGGCCGTCAAAATAAACCGTACTGGCAACATTCAAATCAAATGCCTCTTCGAGTCGGCTTTGCAGCGGAATAAGGAAGGCTTGACGCTTGAATGCACACTTTTTTCCGGCAGACGAAGTTTTTGGAAATGCCGAAAAAATAAATTTATTGCACGTAATATTACGATAAAGCTTGAAGTGATTCGTCTGACTTACACTAAAAGCATCGGGTCTGACGTACTCAAGAAAGCTCCGATTAATTTTCTTTTCAGAATTAAGGATACTGACAATCGTCGATTTTCCGAGCGCCTTACAAACCGCCAGATGAACCGATTCATTCATACTCAGAGGGAGGTTTTCAATAATAAAATGGACTGTTTGGTAGGGGTTAAGTATCAGACGTGGCAGATTCAGTGCATGTGATATATCCACCTGAATACCAAGTTGTTGAAATTGCTCCGACAGAATTCCGGCAGTTTGTTCTGCAACAGATTCTACATTCTTTGGTCTGCAATATATCAACACTTTGTTCATGGAGCCAACTTTAGCTGAAAGGCTTTGTAAATCCGGTTCAGATTTTTTCTATTCGCATCTGGAATATTCATCGTCGGTAATTCGGCAGGGGTAACCCACTTAAGATTAATGTGGTGTTTGGTTTTGGGCTCGCCTTTCCAGAAAAGAACTTCATAAAACAGGATGACGATTCCGACGTCGCTGTAAGAGTGCGTACAGGCGATCTTGAGATCTCCGATTTCTGCCTCAATTCCGAGTTCTTCATTTAATTCCCTGGCAAGCGCCTGCTCGGGAGATTCGCCGAGTTCAATTTTGCCACCCGGAAATTCCCAAAGGCCGGCAAGTGTGTGATTTTCAGGTCTTTGACCAACGAGAATAAGGTTATCTTTAATAAGAATGCCCGCCGAAACCGGTATCCAATTCTTTTTGATTCTGGTTTTTACAGGTCGGTTGCTGTCATGAGTATGTGGAGTTACCGTTTTGTTTAGACTCATCAGCAGCTTTTTCGACCTTTCTGAAGAAATTAAGACCCGAAAAAATCAAAGCCGTATAAACTTCAACTAAATCCGCTCCCATGGATAGTCTTTCAAAAACATCCTCTTCTGTCATCACTCCGCCGACAGAAATAA
>JANPPN010000049.1:0-4459 GCA_031428535.1 Bdellovibrio sp.
TGCGTCCAAAAATAACCTAGACATTACTAAACAACAGGTCGCAAGATCTCGAACGTATTTATCGAAATTCCACTTAATCTATGCATTGAAAAAAGGCCGTCACCATGGCCTGTTTCTCCTCTGCATAATGGTAAGGTATATTTTACCATTATGCAGTGGATGCAGTAAAAGAATGAAATAGATGTAGAATTAAAAATATCAGTAGACTTTAATACGCCTTAAATTTTACAGCTGGGCATTTTTTTGTAGATGCGGCCTCTGCAGGCGGGGTCGGATTTTGAGCATTTTATTCTGACATGGAAGTGGTCACCGTGGCCGGCAACATGCTGGATGCTTTCAAAAAGAGCGGTGTTTTGAGCTTTGTTTTCATTTGCGAAATCGTTTTTAGCTATCGCGAAAGTGCAAAGTTCGTCTTTGATTTTCTGGTCAATAAAAAAGCGGTCGACTGGAATATCTTTTTGGTTAAAGAGAAATTTAATCAGGCCGTAGGTTTTTTCTACGGAATAGTTTTTCGGAAAGTATTCGCGTGGTTTCATTCGGACAACTAACGGAAATTTTAAATGGGCAAGATCAGTTGGGTAAGCCAGGTCGGCGTCGAGGCCATTCTGGTGGCTGGCGTGCTTGGTTAGTTTGCCGTTGATGATGGCGGTGAGTTCGCCGCCGTTCTGGGTTGAGAGATTGGCAACATAGAGCATTTTAGAAAACTGCTTATTGAGTTGGTCGCCGGTTCTGGTGATGAGTTCGGCCAGGTCGTAAGTTGCAAAATGTTTATTGCGGGTAGGGGCGACGACTTCGAAAAAAGCCTTTTTGCTTAAGGCCTGTTGCCGCGTCAGCAGTGAAGTGGCATTGCGCAGGCTGCCGTCGTCGGGAAATCCGAGAGCCTGGTTAAATGGACGGACCTCACCATTTGGGGTTTGCTTCAGATCAGGGCTCAGAAGTTTTTCTTTGAGTAAAGCCGGAACTACGGGCACCGCTGGTGTAACGGGGTCGTTCTTGCGTTCTACTTTTTCTTGGCGCAATTGTGCTTCCTGCGGAAAAAGTTCTGTGAGGTCGACGGTTTCGGAGCCGCCCTGATAGCGGCCACTGATAGAATCGTCGGCTTCCTCGGTTTGCTGGATTTGCGTGTGATCGTCGTTTTCGTTCTGGACCGGCTGCTGCGGAACCGGTGGCGCGGGTGGAGCTTGCGGAGTTTCCGTGAATTCAGGATTTTTGCGGTTGAGTTCGATTTGTTCGGTGTAGTACTTGTTATTATAAAAAAAGTAAACGTCGATCAGTACGTGGCTGCAGTTAACCGAGCTCTGCAATGTGGTGCTGATGCAGTTGGCCTGCGCGCTGACCGAAAGCGGGTCTGCAGGAGTGTTCGTTCCCTCGCGTAAAACAAAGATGCTTTCTTTATCGGAGTGAGTGCCTTCAAGTGCAAAAAATTTTTCAGTGAGTTTTTCATCGAGGTCATTTGAGATGACCACACTGCCGGTTAATTGCATTTTGCCCTCGACCGACCTGTAACTGATCTTTGAGTTGCGGACTTCAGCCGCACCAAGAAATATTTCAACCGGCGATTTGCTGTTGGATATATTAATAATTTTTTTGGGTAACGGCTGGTATTTAGGAGCATCGGCAGTTTTTGGGAAAACGACTGTGCTGGTGGCAGCTTGCTCATCGTAGGTGATTTCTGAAACCGGAGCGGTAGCCTGCGGCTTGGTTTTTGGCGCACAACCGACAAATAGGCCCAGCGCCAAAATAAGGTAAACAAAACCTGGATAACGTGCCGTTTTACTCATATGCCCTCGGGGTATATTCAAGCAGATTCAGTGCCGGATTCAACTGCTGCTGAACGGAGGCCGCGAACAGTGAAATGTAGAACTTCTGATCAGATGACGGAAACCGTTTCGAAGCGGATCTGCGAATTCATCACCGCGCATAAAAGCTCGTTTGAAAGGGTTTCAAACTGCTCGCTGGCGTCGGTGAGGGAAATATTAATTGAGCTATGGCCGGGTTCGCATTTCTTGATTGTGCCGGCCTCGAAATCCGCTTGCAGAATCCTCGAAATAGCTTCACCGGAATCGACTAAGTTAACGGAATTGCCGAATATTTTTCGTATGGCGAGCTTCAGAAGGGGGTAGTGGGTGCAACCCAGAACGACGGTGTCGACGCCAGAATTTTTCAGGTGATTCAGGTAGCGGTAGGCCACTAAGTTTGTGACCGGATCGTCGTACCAGCCTTCTTCGGCCAGCGGAACAAACAGCGGGCAGGCCTGATTTAAAACCTCGGCCTGCGGGATTAAACTTTTGATTTTTTTTTCATAATTGCCCGCACTGATGGTAGCTCTGGTTGCAAGCACCGCAATCTTTTTATTTACGGTTACACTGCAGGCAAGGGCCGCACCCGGGTCGATCACGTTATAAACCGGCCGGCCCTCGAGTGTTCGCTCCGTCACTTGGGTCGAGGCCGTATTACAGGCCACAACGATGGCCTTAACATCTTTTGAAATCAGGAATTTCATATTCTGCAGAAGGTATTTCCGGACCGTTTCGGGAGACTTCGAACCGTAAGGCAGGCGGGCCGTATCGCCAAGATAAATAAAACTTTCCTGCGGAAAATTTTTCGCGAGTTCGCGCAAAACGGTTATACCGCCGATGCCGGAATCGAAAACGCCGATCGCGCGGTTATCGAACACCGTGTGCCCTTGATTCAGAAACACCGTTCACCGACATTTCCATAAAATGGGCTTTTTGTTTTATTTCTTCAATTGTAACCGCATTGATGTAGCTCATACCGCTGCGAATACCACCGGTGAGTTCGTGAATAACATCATTCACATGGCCTTTAACATTTACAAACGTTGATTCGCCTTCGGGCGCCATACCCAGCGGCATATCACCGCGCCACGAGATCTGCGCTTTCTTGGAAGCCATCCCTCGATATTGTTTTTTACCGTTCATGATGTCACCCGGGGTTTCGATGGTGCCTGAAAGCATACTGCCGAGCATGATGATGTTGGCACCCGCTGCAAAGGCTTTAACCATGTCGCCCGAAGTGCGGATGCCGCCGTCGGCAATGACAGGCACGCCGTAAGTTTCGGCGGCTTCGGCACAAAGCGCGATCGCGGTTAGCTGCGGAATACCGGCACCGGTAATAATTCGTGTTGTGCACATTGAACCTGGCCCGATACCCACCTTGATGGCGTCAGCTCCGGCTTCGATCAGATCAACAGCGGCATCGGGTGTTGCCAGGTTCCCCGCGATAACTTCAAGGCCAGAAAAGGTATCTTTCAGCCATTTAAGAGTATCCATCATATGAATAGAATGCCCGTGCGCGATGTCGATGGTCATAAGATTAACACCGGCTTTAACGAGAGCCGCCGCGCGCTCTTTGTAATCGCCGTTAACACCAATGCTGGCCGAAATAATAGTAGCACCGGCAGCCTTAACTTTCAGAACTTCTTTCACCTGCTGTTCGACATTCATAAAGCGGTGTAAAATGCCCAATCCGCCCATTTTGTACATGGCAATCGCCATTCCGGATTCGGTTACGGTGTCCATGTTGGCTGATAAAATCGGCGTTTCTAAGAATTTTGTTTTAGTTAAGTGGGATTTAAGCGAAGGATCTCGGCGCGATTTTACTTCGGATTTTTTCGGCACGATCAGGACGTCGTCAAAGGTTAAGCCGCGATCGCGGTTTTTGATCTCTTTCCAGTTAAACATGAGCGCCATTTTCTACCTCGTTGTTTTCCACGTCGTTTAGAAATTTAATAAACAATTTTAAAATTACATAATGAAACAGCAACTGCACAACAGCCGAAACAAAAACTAAAAGCGTTGCCGAAAACGGATGCGTCCTAAAAATCCGGTATTCATCAAACAACAAATAAAATAAAAGCGGGATAATTACAAAAAATAATCCGAGCCAAAGTTTAATTTTCCAGAAAAAATGTTTTGAAATTTTTGTTGAGTATTCAAGCGCATCAACTTCGCCCTTTTTATAGCGTTTTGAAAAGAGCACCACGAAAGGCGTTAAAATATAATTTATGTATTTAATCACGCCAGGTAAAAGAAAAACGAAAGACCATAAAAAAGTTTTTCCCCACGCCCGTAGGGTTTCGATGAGGCTCAGTTCGAAGTTAGCTTCTAAAAACTCCTGCATTTTCTGATTCGTTGTTACCAGCAAGTAGGCGCAGAAAATCGAAACAATAACCGGAAAAAATAGGGCGCTCAAAACCGAGAGGCCGCCCCATACCCAGATCATGCCGGTTAGCCCGTCTTTTGAGCTGATCAGCACCTCTAGTTTATTCTGGAGCCATTGGTCGCTGATGCTTGAGAAAAACAGAGCTGAAAAAATCAGCAAAAAATAAGGATTCAGGATGAGTTTAAGATCGAATTTGTTCACTTGTAGCACAGTAAGAAAGAATTGAATGATAAGCGAGTTCTGTCAACCGAAAGGACTGCGCGCGAGAACAAAA
>JANPPN010000050.1:0-13068 GCA_031428535.1 Bdellovibrio sp.
TTCCTGTTAAACGTTGTTACTGACCTTATATTATAACACTATAAAAAAGATGTTCTCAAGCCCCCAGAGATAGTTTTATTATAATGGGATGAAAACCAAAGACAGAATTTTATTAGGCGCTTTAGAACTTTTCAATACCCACGCGGCCAGCGAGGTCACAACGAATAACATCGCTCGTGAGTTGAAGATGAGCCCCGGAAATCTGTATTTTCATTTTAAAAACAAAGAACAGATCATTCGCGAACTATTCAAAAGGCTAGCTCAAGAGACAGGTCAGATCTGGAAACCGCAAACTAAGTCGGCAAAAAAAAACGAAAAGATCGAACTTGTCGACTTTATCGACAAAAACCTGGAACTTTACTGGAAATACCGGTTTTTTCATCGCGAGCTTTATACACTTAGAAAGAAAGATCCGGAATTATCAAAGTTGTGGCGAATTCATTTGGTTAAACTCAGCCGTATTATGAGTATTCTCTACAAGAACTGGGTACGAGCCGGCTATATGCAGCCAATTCAGAGTAAAAACGAAATGGAGTTTGTTGGTGAGCTGTTATTCGTCTCTTCAAACAGCTTTATGCAATTTTTCGAAACCGTCGACCGGGCACCGAACCAACGAACCATCGAAAAAGCCAAGCGCCATATTATGCGAATGCTGACTCCCTACTTAAGCGGCGAAATTAAAGTTAGTTTTGAAAAATATATTCAGTAAAGTAACTAAAAACCTGCGAACTTCGCCTTTTTTCGCAAGTAAAGTTTAAATTTCTTAGAAATATCAGGTGGTTCTCAAACTGATACAGATTATGCTTAATAAAGAACATGCGCTTTGCCGATAAGAAATTACTGAATTTCATCGGAGAGCTAATGTCGGGCATTCATGACTCTTTAAAATTATATTTTTTAATTGCTCCTGCATTATATTTGGTTAACACGATTATATCGATTTCGTTTGCGTTTAAATATAGAAATGATTCAGTGTACAGAAAAAGTGCCCAAATTTGGTTTTTTTACTTGTTGTTAGGTGTTTCTCAAGGAGTCCTGCAAGAATCAACTCTGCAAGTAAGAACAATCGCATGGTCTATTGCCTGCTTTTTGGTCGTTTCGTCGATGGGTATATTTGTAGCCGACGTTTATAAAGTAAAGAACAATGTAAAAAAAGATTTGATGTTATTTATATCGGCAGTAATTGTAACTTTGATTTTGTACAAATTTGAGTACAGTCATTTTTGGTCGTCCATAGGAGCAACATTTTTTGGGTCTTATCCCATTTTAAAATTTATCCCTCAATTAATTAAAGGTAAAAATACCAGCTTTTCAAAAGTTGGTCTCTTTACCTGTTTTGGATTAATTGCCATTCATGGCGTGGATTATGCTTATGCTGCAGAATATCCTGAGTTATTGTTTCCGGGATATTTGCTGGCGTTGATGTTAGCAATTGCGGCTTCTTGTTTTACTTTTGCAGTCTTGGTTGAAAGAGTTATTTTAGAAAACGAGGTTCGCGAACTATTACAAAATACTTCACGGCTGACCGCGCTGGGTGGCATGGCCGCGGAAATTTCTCATGAGATTAAAAACCCTCTCGCTGTGCTTGCACTGAATAATTCATTTATGCTTCAAAAAATTAACAGCGGCGATGCCAATTTAAACACTGTATATTACCGGAATAAATTAGAAATCGCTGATAAAATGATAAAAAGAATGTCGGCAATATTAAATTCATTACGATCACATTATAATTCAGGTGTCGTCGATAATTTTGAGATCAAAAAATTAAAAAACATTTTTGATGAAACCCAATTAATATGTGATTTTAGGGCTAAAAAAAATGGGATAACTATTACATTTAATCTTGATCCTGAAAATATTGAGATCGAGTGCAGATCTATACAGATTGTACAAACTATACAGAATATAGTACAAAATGCGATTGATGAGGTATCCAGTATTGAAAACCCCAAAATTGAAGTTTTGGCCTCATTGGTTGACTCCCAAACGGCTAAAATTACAATTAATGATAACGGACCGGGAATTCCTGAGGATGTAAAACCTCATATATTCAATTCATTTTTCACCACAAAATCCAGTGAGCATGGAAGCGGGCTAGGATTGAGTATTTCTAAAAGATTTATAGAGGAACATAGTGGTTCGCTTACCGTCGATGGTGGGCCGCAAACCAGTTTTGTAATAATTTTACCCCTTGCCAAGAACATTAAAAAATCGGGCCTAAAAATAGCCAAAACCTCCTAATTTGAATTGAATTATTCATAAGAACCGAGGCCGCTATATTTATTGAGGTTTGCAAGCCATTGTGATAGTTCATCGCAATGCAAAAATTTCATCTCGAAGCACTTGAAAACTACACCCTAAAACCGATACTATTCAATGCTAGCGACGCCATCGAAAGCGGCTTAATAACTCTTGATGCAAACCAAAATATTATTTTAAGGCATAACAATAATTCGTTAAATTTTTCACCAAATCAGCAGTTCGATATGGTCTTGCCAACGATGTTTGGCTTAAATGAAGCCCTGGTTCAAACTGAAGAAGGCAAACAATTACGTAATTCTTTTGAAGACGAATTTCAAAAATTTAATTCTCTATTTGAAAAATATGGCGATGTTAAAAGATATGGAAATTTTGCCTACTACCCTGATCGCCAACATTTGGTACAATTTGCCCCTCAGTTTTGGCACCATTTATCCTTGGTGGCCAGTAATGCTGAATTGATAAAGGGGCCCAATTTAACTTTAGATTGGCAAGAAGTCCGAAAAATTTTTTCGGCAGCCAAACCGGCAATTGCAGGAGCAAGTGTAGGAAGTAAAATTGCAGATGCACTGTTAAAAGTTTTGCGACCAAGTGAAATGACAATCGCAGATCCGGCTGTTTTTAAGTTAACAAATGCAAATCGTACCGACATTACCTATGACGACGTGGTTTATTCACAGGGTCTCCAAAATGAATTATCCGATCAGGGTGAATTTATTCCGTATGGAATGAAAAATAAATCTGTAGCTTTTTCACTCAAATCACAACGCATTGATCCCTATTTGACGATGTATCCTATTCAGAAGGGAATCACCATGGGGAATGTAAAAGACTTTGTTACAAATGGGGAAGTGATTGTCGAAGAAGTTGATATGAGTTTTGACATGGAAATCAAAGTTGCCATTCGGGCTGAATCACGAAATCAGAAAAAGTTTTTTTGTATGTTTTCTGATTTAGGTTCGTGGGTACAATGGGACATCCGACCTTTTCACTTAAATTCAGAAATTCCACTTTTTTTAAATTACAGTGATGAAAAAATATATGATTTAAACAAAGAGGCCCGTGGCAGCAAAGAAATGTTTTTTTCATTTATGGAAGGCCTAATCGATAAACACTTTTGGAATTCCGGGGAATTCGGATCCACTTTGGCGGGTAAACTACCTCGCATCATAGGAAGCATGCCTCAGCTGGGCTCTACGACGTCTATGGCTGCCGGTGTAGGAGCCGAGTTTGTGGCGCGAATATTATTAGGGCACCGAGATATTTTTGAAAGAGGGATTGTTGATATGCGCAAACAAGAAATTCGAACCTACGGCAAAATGATCGGGGAACTATAATGAATTTAGAAATCAAAAAATCCGGAAAAAACTTTCAGGCGTGGGATAAATCTCAACTTAACTCAGTTGGTTTTTGGGCGCTTTCCTCAAACGAGGATCGTTTTTACTATCTAGCTTCGCTGGCTCACCTTGCGGCAAATTCGCATAATACACAGCCCTGGAAGTTTTCCTACCAGAAAGAGTTCGATTGTTTGCAGATTTTTATTGAAACTTCCCGCGTTTTACCGGCCTCAGATTTCAAGGGCCGACAAGCCACGATCAGTGTGGGTTGCGCCATGGGCAATCTTGAGGTGGCGGCGCAGGCCTTAGGTTGTGAGCTGTCAAAAAAAATAATAGTTTCAGATTCTGAAGTTATTACTAATTCAGTAAATGCCATATTAGTAGCTGAATATCGCCTGAAAAAGGCAGCTCATTTTGAAATCGATGAAGATATTCTTAAGATGTATAATGCTATCTTTACTCGAAGAGTAGACAGAGGAGAATATGACCACGACCGTAAAATTGAACCGACATTACTTAAAAAAATTGAAAATCTAGGCACCAAAAATCAAGTTAAAACAATTTTGATTGCCGATTGGGGAAGAAAAGTTGCGCTTGCCGAGCTGCAATGCCAAGCCGACTCATTTGTTATAAATAATAAAGAATTTGCAAATGAATTTATAAACGAATGGATGCTTGAAAATTCATCTGAGCAAGGGCTTGGAATGCCGGGTGATACCTTCAGATTGAATGACGAACAAACATCCAAAATTAAGTTCAGATTTAAAAATAATTTGGGTTTTGAGTCTGATGATGCGTCTTCGATTGCGCAACTCGGGAAAAAAGGAATTCTTTCGTGCCAGTGTGTGGGCCTGCTGACAATCGAAAAAGATGTCCCTTCAGAATGGTTAAACGCCGGTATTGTTTTAGAAAAGGGTGCATTACTCTTTGAAGCAAATGGCATAGCTTGGGCCGTACATGCGGGCTTGGCGGAAGTTTCTCAAATCAATATGTTAATGTTAAGACCAATTGCAATGACGAGCAAACGACCGGCCGTTCTGTTTAGAGCGGGGTATTTAAAGCACAATGAAGTGCGGTCGCCGCACTCGCCCAGAATGCAATTTGAGACAGTATGGTGTAACTAAAATGTCGGCGGTATCAACAAAAGTTAATGAGTTTATTTATTTTATTTCTGCAGCGGATAATCGATTGAGAAAAATATATCAAGATGGTCTGGCCTTTGCTTTGCAAAAATTTGGAGTTGATCAAGTTGTTTTAGCAACTGTCGAAAAAAATTACTGTGAGGACACTTACATTATTTTGGTTTTTGATTGTTTCGGAATCGCTATCGGTGGGATTCGTATAGAAATTAAGTCCCCTTATAATAAAATACCAATTGAAAAATGCAAAACTCCGTATCAAAAATTAATTCAATCTAAAATCGACAGGGAAAGCCTAAATAGTAACGTCGTGGCCGAGCTAGCGGGGTTATGGGTAAAACCTGAAGCCAAGGGGATGGGTTTAGGTCCGCAATTGGTTTTTGAAGCTACCGAGCTCGGTTTCGGACTTGGTTGCGATTCCTTAATCTGTATGCCACCGAAGCACACAATCGATTATTTTACTCGGTTGGGGTATGTTGTGGATACCGAAATTCCGCTAATGGTCTATCCGGATGAACGTTATTTATCGAGCGTAGCTTGGTGTAAAAATACAAAATCCAAAAATTTAAAATTGGTTTCATCTCAATTTAGTCTGGATGTTTGATCCGGCAACAATAAATTTTCTAGCGATTTAGGAATTTTTAATTGAAATATCATATAGAGTGTTTTTATCACTTGTTGATTCAACATATTTCCTTGTGCACTTAATAAATGATTTAAGGCTTTTTCGGTTTGATTAGGATCGGATTGATTGAAAAGAGTTTCAATGAATTCATTTACACAATGAATAATCACGCTGTAAGAATGCAGTTTACTCCGCGTCAATTTCTGAGGAAAGCCTAAACCAGCAGAATTTTCATGATGTTGTAGTGTCACTAGCGCAATTTCTTCCGGCATATCGGGAATTTGAGTTAAAATTTTATACGACTCCATGGGGTGTTGTTCGTAAATATTTTGTTCAGTGGCGGTAAATTCGTAATTTTTTTTGTTTAAAAGTTCTGGATGGTTTTTTAAACCGACGTCACACATAAGGGCTGATAGAATGATTCGACTTTGAATTTTTGAAGATTTCCATTTCCAAGTACCCGTCACCATTGAGCTCAGGACCGCTCTTAACGAAGATTTTTCAACGATTTTCGGAGAAGCTAAAAGCATTTGATTTAAAATCAAGGTGAGTTGCGTGTTTCTGAGTGCAACATCCGCGTAAGATTCAAAAGCCAATAATGATTTATTTAGAAATTCTTTATTGATTTGACCATTCATAAAAGTCTGACTGACTGAGCTAATCAAGTGGTTCAGCACTTTTGTTTTACGCGCAATATCCATTGGACGTTTGGTTAAAGATGAACTGACAGCAAATTGAAGATCGGTGTATTTGGCAAAATTGTCGGGTTTTAAATAAATATGAGTGGCGCCTTTTTTAGAAAAATTTTTAATTCGCTGTTCAGAAAACTCCTGTCCTGAACGCGTGACCAGCACATATTTATCAACAACTTTGAGGTAAATATCAAATTCATTACTGCGGGAATCAATAAACTCATCAATCCTAACGGGAAAATACTTTTCTTGGCTTGAGCCGACTGCGCCCTCCAGATTCAGCAAGTAGTTGAGGACTAAATTTAATGAATCTAAGTCAAAGGGTTTTGCAATGAGTTCACTTACACCCATGCTGTAAGCATTTTCAGCTCCTATCAAGTCCGTATAGCCTGTCATTAAAACAAATGGAACCTTGGGCTGAACTGTTTTGGTTTCAAAATATTGTTTAAATAAATCTATTCCTGATTTGCCGGGCATTTTTATGTCGGATAAAATCAAATCTGCATGATTTTCTTTAAAATAATCGTAAGCTTGGTCGGCGGCGGTAAAGGTGTGAACCTGAAATCCTTTTTCACAGAGAAACTCTTTAAGTGAATTTGTAATTTCAACTTCATCATCAACCACGACAACATTTTTAGCGCTCATCTGAGTAGTGTGACATAGTTTGAGTTGCAATACTTAAAAGCAATACTAAAAATCCCATTTTGAGCCGAGTTTTTTGAGCCGAGTTTTGATAAAAAACTAGATTTAATTTATGTTTAAAGAAGTTAAATTTCTGTTTAAGAAAGTGCGCGGCGAAATTTTCTCGTGCAAGATTTCGTTCTGTTCTGTTGTTGCCCGTAATAAAGTTTGCCACCGTTCGATTGAAATTTTCCGTACTTAGTTTCGCCGGCGCTTGGAATTTTTGTAGATTGTTTGGAAACGAAAGGATTCGTCTGTGCAGTTTTTGTTTTGGAAGAAGCTTTCGGTAGTAATGACTTTGTTGTTGCGGCCATAAATCTGCTGTTTTTTTAAGCCGTTTTGGCAAAGTTAAGCATTCAACTATAAAATCGAAAAACCATGAACAAGCAATTTGTTTTCGACTAAATCGGGGCTTATTTGGTTAAATTGTTTTTTAGCTATTTAAGTTCAAGTCATTTTTTGATCAATTTCGCATTTTTCAGCCTCAATAGCGCGATGCGGCTAGCGCTATGATTCAGAAAATACCTAATAATTACGCATATTTACATAATTTCATATTTTGTAAGATTTTTTATTGCAAAAATTACAATAATACCTTTAGATAAGGCGGTTCCAATTTGGAACTTAAGTTTTGGGCAGGGAATGCCGATATTAAAAAGCTTAAAAGAATCTCTACCTGGAGGGGACTATGGCAAAAGGAATACCGACTAAGAATGTAAAAGAGAAGCTTACGGAGAAGTTAATCAAGGATTGCAAAGAGAAGCTCTTAAAAACGAAAATGGATCTGTTGAATAGAGTTAAAGAAGCCCGCGAAAAGCTGGATTTGGGCGAAAAGGGTGGCGATGAGGCTGATCAGACGATGCGTCTTTTGGCTGAACAGGAAATGTTGAATTTAAATGATCGTCTCAGATCACAGTTATTTGAGATTGAAAGTGCGTTGGGCCGGATTGAAAGTGGAGCTTACGGTCAGTGCGAAGAAACAGAGGAGCCAATTGAAGTTGAAAGACTCAAGGCGATTCCATGGACTCGTCTGAGCATTGAGGGTGCGGAAATCCGTGAATCTATAGATCGACGATACGCGCGCTAGTGAGTAGCTAATTTTTTCTTTTTCTTTTTGTAAACCTTGGTAACCCGGATTGATTTTGATGCGACTGAGCGTTGAACAACCGGGTTTTTCTTTTCTGATTTCTTTCTGAGGACAACTTTGAAATCCGATTCTTTTTTTGAGTTATCTGCAGTTTTTACTGGGGTTTGAACTTCGGACTGAATTCCCGCAAACTGTTGAACTTCGGAAGCGGTGTTGTTTTCTTCGATAATATTATTTTTAATTATTTCATCGAGCGTCACATCGGCAAAGGCCAATGAAAAAAAACTGAAAAAGAAAAAGACGATTGTAAGCTTGAGCAAAAAACCTCCGTGTTTTTAGCTGAGAAACTGCGAAATTCAGGATAGCAATGACTTATCGAAAATGGCTATTTGTTTGTGACGACAGTCCAGTTACAAAGCTTGTACAGCAAACGGGCTCCGACATTTCCATCCCATTCGGATTCTGATTTTTCTCCTGAAGACACTTCATTTAAATCGAAGCCTACGATTTGACGGCCAGACTGGGCCAATAGGTTAAACAAAAAGAAGACTTCATCGACCGATAAGCCGCCAATGACGGGCGTTCCCGTGGACGGGCAATAGCGGGGATCGAGGCCATCAATATCAAATGAAATATAAACTTTTTGAGGCAATTCATTGATGATGTCGGCTGCGACGGAAGCCCAGGTCTCGCCTTTGAGGAGCCTCTGCTTGAGGCCGATGTCAAAAAAGGTTTTGATGTCGCTACGGGAATTAATAAAATTGTATTCTTCTTCACAGAAATCGCGGATGCCGACCTGCACCAGTTTTGCGGGTTTTTTCTTCAGATTCATCACATTATACATAATGGAGGCATGGGATTGTTCAAACCCCTGATAAGCTTCACGGGTATCAGAGTGCGCATCAATATGTAGAACTCCGGTTTCGGGGTGTTTTTCGCAAATGGCCTTAATTGCTCCGAGCGGTGTTGAGTGATCACCGCCGACCAAGCCGAATAATTTACCGGCAGCGAGGATTTCCTTCGTTTGGCGATAGACCCAGTCGGTCAGTTCTACAGAGGCTGCGTTAACCTCTGCGACCAGACGATCGATTTGAGTAGTAGCTTTGCTCTGGCTGGTTCGCAGTTCGATAACTTTTTGGGCAATTTTCTTAAATTTCTTACTATTATTCAGAACTTGTTTTGATATCGGACGCATAAAATAACCGGCCTCATAGGCGTTTTTGGTTTCGAAATCGAAGAGATCAATTTGTTCAGAGGCCTGCCTTATGATGCGTGGACCATTCGATGCGCCTTTGCCGTAGGACGTGGTTACTTCCCAGGGAACAGGCAATAGAACTACTTTGCATTCGTCCTCTGTTAACGGAATTCCGAAAATGCCGAACTCAGATGAAATGGTAGTTGTGGGATCGAATTTTTTCGGTGGTTTTTTTAAGGTGGTTTTTTTTTGTGGCATCGAAAGCGTCCTTTAAGTTTGAGCGAATAAAAATGATATCAAGGAGTTAGTGCATAAGCGTAAAAAAATATAGGATTTCGCGGTTTTAGCTCATTGCACCATTTAATAAGAAGTTGAATAAATAGCTAACATCAATCATGTTTTCCGTAATACAAAAGCGAACTCGACTCTTGAGGGGGAAATATGTTTTTAAAAAGTATATTGGCAATTCTGGTTGGTTTAAATGTTATGGTTTCTGTTGCCGCTGCTGTTGAGGCAAATCCGGCCGCGCCAAAAGGCGGCGTGCTGAATTACCACCTGGATGCAGAGCCCGAAAGTCTTCATCCGATTATGAAGGGTGACCAATACACACGTTATTACAATCGATATGTTCAGGATTTACTTTGCGAAAATGATTTTAATACCTGGGGCTTTGTTCCCCGATTGGCTGAATCTTGGGTTGTTTCCCCAAATGGCCTCGAGTTTACGTTTAAGATCAGAAAAGATGCCGTTTTTCACAATGGCGAACCGGTAACGGCTGAAGATGCAAAGTTCTCAATGGAAGCGATCAGAAATCCGAAACATGAAGCGCTGGATATGATCCCTTATTATGAAACATTTACGAAAATTGAAGTTATCGATAAGCAGACAATTAAATTTATCGCTAAAGAAAAGTATTTTCAGAATATGAATTCACTTTGTGGTTTTTACATTATTCCGAAATCAGTTTACGGCGACATTGAAAAATCAATTAAATTATTAAAGAGTTCTGTCGGTGCCGGACCTTACAAGTTTGAAAAAAACGACAAAGGTCAAATGATCGTCGTTAAGAAATTTGATAAGTGGTATGGAAACAATGTTCCGTACTGGAAAGGTTATTTTAATTTTGATCAAATCAACATGAAGATAACTAAGGAAGATAACATTCTGAATGAGAAACTGAAAAAAGGTGAGCTGGATTACGCGCTGATTGCTTCAACTGACGCGTACCTAAAGATCACAGGAAAGCCATTCAAACCGGTTTTCAATTCTGAAAAGTTTTCTGCATTGGCTGTTAAAAACGAAATGCCGAAATCGTACGGCTACATTGGGTTTAATTTCTTGGATCCTATCTTAAAGGACAAGAACGTGCGAACCGCATTTGCTCATTTGGTCAACCGAGATGAAATCAACAAGAAGTTTGCTGAAGGCGTAAATAACCTGGCGACGAGCCCGGTACCTGTTAACACCAAACAGTCTCCTGATCGTAAGCCACTTGAATTCAGCCCTGCAAAAGCTAAAGATTTGCTGACGAAATCCGGCTGGACAGATTCTGATAAAAATGGAGTTCTAGATAAAGTGATCGACGGTAAAAAAACCGAGCTGAAAATCACTTTCATTTATGCCAATAAGGATTCTGAAAAGCAGTGGACGATCGTCAAAGAAGACTGCAAAAAAGCCGGTCTCGATCTGGATCTTAAATTGTTAGAGTGGAACAGCTTTATTAAAGCGGTAGATGAGCGAAAGACTCAGCTTTGGGCAATGGGCTGGGGCGGTGGCGACGTTGAAGGTGACCCTAAGCAAATTTATCACTCAAGCTCGAGCGGTAAAGGTGGTTCAAATTACGGTAGCTACTCTAATCCCGAGGTTGATAAACTGATTGATCAAGGTCGTGGCGAACTTGATCCGAACAAACGCAACGAAATTTTTAAGAAAGCGTACACGCTGATTGCCGATGACGTTCCGTATGTGTTTATGTTCAATCGTAAATATGAATATTATGCCATTTCAAAGAAAGCAAAATCTCCGGGTGATACTTTCAAATATGACTTCGGATATAGAACTTGGTGGGCAGCTCAACCTTAATCTAAGGTTCATTAAAAATAATGTTTATTTATATAGTCAGACGTATTTTACTGTCGATCCCCACTTTTCTGGGGATCACTTTGATTACTTTCCTAATTATCAATGCAGCCCCTGGCGGACCGATTGAACAAAAACTTCAAAAGATTCGCATGGGTGGCGGTGATGGCGGCAGAAGTACCGCGATTTCGCAGGAAATTCTGGATGGTCTGGCAAAACAGTATGGTTTTGATAAGCCGGTTCACGTCAGGTATTTCATTTGGCTTAAGAATATTTCCACACTTGATTTTGGCCAGAGCTTTTCATATCAAGAGCCGGTTATTGATGTTATCACGCAAAAATTTCCGGTCTCACTTTCATTTGGTTTTGCTTCTTTAATTTTAACTTATTTGATTTGTATTCCTTTAGGTGTAAAAAAAGCTATTAATGCTGGCGGGAAATTCGACCAGATCAGCGGTGTAGTGCTTTATGTTTTGTATGCTATCCCGCCGTTGGTGTTGGGTATTTTGTTGATCGTGTGGTTCGCAGGAGGCTCACACTTTGACTTATTTCCGATCGGAAATTTGTATTCTGACAATTACGACGCGATGACTGGCTGGGGCAAGCTGTGGGACCGAGTTTACCACTTTGTGCTGCCGCTTACCTGCTATATGCTGGGTAATTTTACGGGCCTGACAATGCTGGTTCGGAACTCGATGCTGGATATTATTAAATCGGATTACATACGAACCGCAAGATCGAAAGGTTTGGCGGACAGAATGGTTTATTATAAACATGCTTTACGAAATGCAATGATTCCGGTGGCTACGGGTCTCGGTGGTTTTTTAAGGGTTTTTCTTGCCGGTTCGCTGATTATCGAGCGGATTTTCAATTTAGATGGTATTGGGCTGTTAAGCTTTAATTCAATTTTAGCGCGCGATTACAATGTTATTATGGGCATCACTTTTATTTCGGCCTTGTTGTTACTGGCCGGAAATATTATCTCTGATGTTATATACGTTTTAGTTGATCCGAGAATTGATTTTAAATGAGTAGGAATAAGTGAAATTAATTGAAGGCCGCCTGATTACAAATGAACTGACCTTAAAGCGCTATCGCCGTTTTAAACGCAATAAACTTGCGGTGGTCTGCTCATGGGCTTTCCTGCTCTTGTTATTTTTCAGCGCGACGGCTGAATTCTGGGCCAACAGCAAGCCCATTGTGATGAAGTATCAGGGCACGGTTTACTTGCCGATAATAATTGATTACCATCCTACAGTTTTTAATCGTGAAGATATTTTTGTTATGGACTACCGCTCGCTCGAGTTTAAAGAGGGCGATTGGGCCGCTTGGCCGCTGGTGCAGTGGGATGCGTTCGAAAGTAACACAACCGTAGAAACCTATCCGGCGCCCCCAAGTAAATATAACCTTATGGGAACAGATGATCGCGGCCGCGATGTGCTGACCCGTTTGCTGTATGGTTTGCGCTATTCGATCGTATTTGCTCTTGGCGCGTGGTTTTTTGCTTATTTTATCGGTGTTGTTATCGGTTCTGTTTCGGGTTTTTTCGGCGGCACAGTGGATTTGATCGGCATGCGAACAGTCGAAATTATTCAGACCATGCCGACCACTTTAATTTTAATTACGATTATTTCGATTTTTACACCGAACTTGCTGGTGTTAATAATATTTTTGGCGCTTTTTGACTGGACGACTATCGCGACTTACATGCGGGGGCAATTTCTGCAGCTGCGTAAGCGCGAATATGTTGAAGCGGCAAAAGCCCTTGGTGCATCGGATAGCCGTGTTATATTCGGCCACATCCTACCGAATGCACTGACACCCATCGTGACTTTTTCGCCTTTTGATATTGCCGCGAATATTTCAACACTGGCTTTTCTGGATTACCTGGGGCTGGGCCTGCAGGCGCCCACACCAAGCTGGGGTGAGTTGCTTGATCAGGCGCAAAAATACATTACAACGGCCGAATGG
>JANPPN010000051.1:0-17233 GCA_031428535.1 Bdellovibrio sp.
AAAACATGATTGAAGAACAAGTGCTCGGCTAGCGGTCGCGTGGCCGATGTCGGCAAGGCCGCGGCTATTTTATCCAGCGGCTCGGAAACAATCAGTGCCCGCGCAACTGCGCCGACTATTAAGCCCGATAAAATCCCGACGGCACCAATTTTTATTGCGCCCGTAAATTTTCCTCGGCTGAAAGCTTGAAGTTCGTGTTTTAAATCAAACAGCATCAAAACCATCACAAAAAGTACCATGACGGCGCCGGCGTAGACGATGAGCTGTACCCCCGCTAGAAAGTAGGCCTGTAGCATTACAAATATTGCGGCCACACTTACCATCGTCATTGCAAGACTAAGAGCGCAATAGATCGGATTGGTCATCAACACAACCGAGAGCGCGCTTACAATCGTAACAAAAGCCAAAAACCAAAATAAAAATGCATCTGAGGTCATTTTATCTCCTAAAAAATTACTGAATAATAAAATAAGTGGCAGCAAAAATAACAAACGCCGTAATCATGGCGTTTGCCAACGACCACGGAAGCATCGTCTTCCAACCCAGATCCATTAACTGATCATATCTGAAACGAGGCAATGTCCATCTGACATGGATGAAAATCCAAAGAAATACTGCAAACTTAATGTTATACGAAAGAAAGTGAACGACCGTATTCAGAATATTTGCAATAAGTTCTGAGCCGACGAATCCGAAAATAAACTGATAAACTTCCTGTGGCGTAAAATTCCAGATACTGTATCCGCCGAAGAAAAAAGTTGTCATCAGTCCGGAGGCGATCATCATATGGCCGTACTCGCCGATAAAGAACATCAGCATTTTGAATCCTCCGTACTCCGTGTGAAATCCGGCAACAAGCTCGGCCTCCCCTTCGGCCAAGTCAAAAGGAAGGCGATTGGATTCAGCAAAGGTGGCTGCAAAAAACAAAATCATGCCCAGCGGTTGATAGAAAATACCCCAGTTTGGCAAATAGTTTGATGTCACCGTATAACCGAATGCTGAAAACAACAAAGGCCCGTGTTGTTGATTAATCATTTCGGTCAGATTGAATGTTCCATAAAGCAAAATTACGCCGACAATCGAAAGGCCCAGCGCTAATTCGTAGGAAATAATCTGAGCCGACGCCCTCAGTGCGCCCATAAGCGAGAACTTGCTGCCAGAGCCCCAACCAGCCATTAAAATAGTATAGGCTGCCAAAGAAGAAACCCCGAGAATAAAAACGATTCCGATATTGACATCAAAGCCCTGAATTAAAAAAGTTGAAGTTTCCAGCTTAAGCGGTACCGACATTGGAATAGCCATATAGGCAATAGCAGCCGGTATCAGAGCAAAAACAGGGGCCGCATAGAACATAAAGCGATTACCCTTTTCGGGAGCAAAATCCTCTTTTGTTAAAAACTTTACGGCATCAGCCAAAAGTTGCATCAGACCAAGCGGACCAACGCGGTTTGGACCGAATCTATTTTGGATAAAGCCCGAGCCCCTGCGCTCAAGCCAAACTAAAATCGGAACGGCCTGAACCATCATAAGAAAAACAAGAACGGTTTTGATTAAGTTTACGGTAATTTCGAATGTTGTACTTCCCATTGATGTCATAATCTAGTCCCACTCCAACGCTTTGGACTTGATTTCCCACCAAAGCCCAAAGATAAAAATAGCGAGAAACACAAACATCGAGATGAAAACAAAGGGGCCGGCGCCGGTAGCTATAAAGTTTCTGAAGTTGACCGCCCAGGGGAACATAAAAATAACTTCGATGTCGAAAAGAATGAACAAAATCGCCGTCAGGTAGAACTTTACCGAAATCTTCGTATCGAATTTTTCTTCAACGGGAATGCCGCACTCGTAGATGTCAAATTTGGACTGGCTGGTTTTTTTGGCTTTTCCGCCTGTAAGTCTTGCAAGCCGAATTAAAATGAATCCGAACACCGCAATAAAAATAGTAATAAAAATAACTCCACCAAGTGGCATGCGCCCTCCAGCTAAAAAAATTCTAACGCGGTGACCGCGTTAAACTTTTTCTTTTTGATTTCAACTATATAGTTATACAAAATAATTGTACAAAGCTAAGTTATAAAAACCAAACAAAAATCTTCGACTGGAAGATATCAAAGGCAGCCGACGCTATTTATGACAAAAAAGTGGCAAACGATGAACACACGACTTGAAGATATTCTTCTGCGTGGATTTGAAAAAAACAAGAAACTGTTCAACATTACCGGCTCGTCTTCAGAGACTGCGGCTTCTTATTTTTTGTCTCAGTCTTTATCTAAAGAAATTAGCGGCTTACCGCGCCTTGTTGTTGTTTCTAGTTTAGATGCTGCATTGGCTTTAAGGCAACAAATTGCATTTTTTTCGCCCGTATTGAAGTCTCATGTCCTGCGAGCTTGGGATGTTTCGCCATATTCGGGGCTATTCCCTTCTCCGGAGGTCAGAAACTCGCGATCTAATTTTCTTTACTGGGCAACTCAAGCTCAAAAAAATGACATTTTCATTGCCCCTATTTCCGCTTTGTTGCAGCTTTCTTCGCCTTTTTACTCCTTCAGCAAAAGGTGCAAAAAATTATCTCTCGGGGATGAGCTGCCGGATGACCTCAGTAATTACTTGTCTTCTTTGGGGTATCAGTCTTCGCCTATCGTTGAGGACGTTGGTCAATACAGCTTGCGAGGCGGAATCGTTGACCTTTTCTCGCCGGCCGAAACTTTGCCAGTTCGGATAGAGCTTTTTGGCGATCAAATTCAGTCGCTGCGGAATTTTTCGATTTCCGATCAGCGAAGCCTGTCCGAAATCTCAAATCTACATATTGCGCCTGTCTATGAATTTGATCTATCAGATAATAATATCGAACAAATAATCCAAAACTTGAGGGCAGATTACAAACAGCGCGAACTGACTCCGGCAGAGGCCGATGAGGTTATCAGATCTATTTCCCTGAAAACTTATTTTTCGGGCTGTGAGCTGCTTCTGCCGTATTGTTATGAAAAATTATCGACTGTACTCGATTACTTCAGTTCCGAACTTAACCTGTTTTTTTTAGACACTTCAGAAGTCTCTAGGGCTGCTGACGAATATGTGCAGTCACTCGACGCCGAGTTTCGAAGTGGTCAAAGCAACACATCGGTGCCTTTTGCGCCTCCGCCTGCGCAGATAAGTTTGAAATATGAAAATCTGCCTTGGCCCGCGGATTCCAATTTTTTCAATTTTTCAAATCTGGCTTTCTTTGAAGATGAACAGGCTGCCGAAGAAAGAATAACCTATTCATCTCTGCCATTAACTGAATTCACACTACTGGCTCAAAACCAAGCGCCGTCTTCTGAGGCCTGGATCAGCGTCGCAAAACCTAGGCTGGCAGCATGGCTGGGTGCTGGCTTCAAGATTTTTGTTGCTGTAAAAAACCAGACTCAAATTGACCGGCTTAAAGCTTTGCTGCAAAAACTAGAGCTCAATTTCAATGTGGCCGCTGATAACGAATATCTTTGGGAAGATTGGGCTGAAGAACAACGACTCGTTACTCTTATCCCGCGTGAATTGGCTGAAACCTGTTTGTTAACAGAAGAAAAAATAGTTTTTCTTCGAAGCGATGATTTTTTCGGAAAGAAACAGCGCGCGGCAACTCACAATGCTTACGAACAGTTTTCCGCAAAGGCAAAAAGCCTTGCTTTTGGCGACCTGAAACCAAACGATCTAGTCGTTCACATTAAGCACGGCATCGGTGTTTACGAAGGCCTGAAGATCATGAATATCGGCGGTGCCGAGTCTGAGTTCATTCAGGTGGCGTACAAAGATAAAGACAAGCTTTACTTACCGGTGTACCGCGTAGGTCAGCTGCAGAAGTTTTCGGGTGGCGTGCAAACCAGTGTTTTAGACAAGCTCGGCGGCACCGCTTGGGAAAAAACAAAAATAAAAGTGCGCGCACACTTGAAGGATATCGCGGCGGAACTTTTACAACTTTATGCAAAACGCGCCAAAATTACTCGCCCGCCGATGCCTGTGGATGAGGTTCTTTATAATCAGTTCGAAAAGGGCTTTCCTTACGATGAAACGAACGATCAGCTCAAGGCGATCGCCGATATTCAAAGAGATTTTTTAGATCCTAAGCCGATGGACCGCCTCATTTGTGGCGATGTCGGATTCGGCAAAACCGAAGTTGCGATGCGGGCGGCTTTTCAGGCCGTCCAGAACCAAAAACAGGTCGCGATCCTTGCGCCAACCACCGTACTTACCTTTCAACATCTCGAAACATTTAAAAAAAGGTTTGCGGGCTGGGGTTTTGAAATCCGTTCGTTGAACAGATTTGTTTCGCCTCCAGACCAGAAAAGAACACTTGCCGAATTGAAAGAAGGCAAAGTCGATATTTTGATTGGTACGCATCGGCTATTGAGTAAAGATGTTGTTTTTAAAAACCTGGGCCTTCTGGTTATCGATGAAGAACAAAAGTTCGGCGTTACGCACAAAGAAAAAATAAAAAAATTCAAAACCGAAATAGATACTCTCACGTTGTCGGCCACGCCGATTCCCCGTACGCTGAATATGAGTTTTACCGGAATGCGAGACCTCTCAATAATCAATACGGCTCCGGTCGACAGATTGCCGACCAGAACTTTTATTTCAAAATTCGATCCGGAACTAATCCGCAAAGGCATCCAGTCAGAAATCGCTCGCGGTGGTCAGATCTATTTTATTCATAATCGTATTCAGGGAATTTATGGATTAGCCGACGAGCTCAGGCAAATCGCGCCGGATGCCAGAATCCGCGTAGCTCACGGCCAAATGAATGAAGAAGAGCTTGAATCTGCAATGCTTGCATTTTTTCATCACGAAATTGACATCCTCGTTTGCACGGCAATTGTCGAATCCGGAATGGATGTGCCTAATGCAAACACGATGTACATTGATCAGGCTCATATGTTCGGGCTTTCGCAGCTTTATCAACTACGGGGCCGGGTGGGCCGCAGCAAGGCGCGCGCCTTCTGTTACTTGCTATTACCTAAAAATTTTAAAATTGAAAAAATCGCACAAGAGCGCCTGAAGGTGATTCAGGAAAATACCGCGCTGGGCTCGGGAATCCGAATTGCTCAGTACGATCTCGAGTTACGTGGTGCCGGAAACATTTTGGGCGACACCCAGTCCGGACACGTCAATTCGGTTGGCTATGAACTTTATATGGATTTGCTGAATGAGACACTTGCCGAAGCCAAGGGCGAACCCATTGCAGACCGGGAACTTGATCCCGAAATAAATCTGAAAGTTCCGGCGCTCATCCCAGATGTTTATATTTCAGATATTCGAATCCGATTAAGTTACTATAAAGCGCTATCAGAGATTTCTTCGCATGAAGAACTTGATCGGATCGAGGATGAGCTTAAAGATCAGTTCGGGCCTATTCCTGAACCGGTCATCAATCTTATGGGTTTAATGCTGATCAGAAAACAGTGTAAAGATCTCGGCGTCCGCGACATCAGCGCGGGGCTGAAAAACATTTCACTTATTTTTACAGAGAGAACCCGTCTGCGCCCCGAAACTGCAATTCAGCTGGCAACCCGAGAAAATAAAAAATACTCTATCACCCCGGACCAAAGGCTCAACATAAGAATGAATACAATCACCTGGTCCAGCGTGCATGAAGAATTAAACTATTTGCTCACTCTGATTTAAAATTCCATTTTCAGGCCTATGGCCATTTCACCGGAAGAAAACAGGTTGGGAATGGTGATCACCACGCACATTGGCCTAATCCTCTAGAATGAGTATAATTCAGTTGACTGAATTTTGCTCATGAGTATAATTCAGTCATATGAAGTTTACTCGCTATCTCCAAGGTTTCGTTAAAACTGACTTAGAGACCAAAATGGTTTTCATTGGTGGACCAAGGCAAGTTGGAAAAACCACGCTAGCTAAGTCTTTTATAAAAGATGCTCGCCAATATTTAAATTGGGATGACCTTTCAGACAGAACCGTCATTAAAAAACATCAGATAGCCCCTGACCTTAAAGTTGTCGTGCTCGACGAAATTCATAAATATGCTCGGTGGAGAATGTTAGTGAAAGGCCTATTTGATAAATACGGAGAAAAGCTATCTATCCTTGTTACAGGCTCCGCACGGCTCGATCACTTTCGTAAGGGGGGCGATTCTTTAGTTGGAAGATATCACTATTACCGCCTTCATCCTCTGACCTTAGCTGAGGTAGATAAATCGTACCAGAAAAAAACCATCGAGGATTTGCTTAAATTCGGAGGGTTCCCCGAGCCTTTTCAGGCCAAGTCCGAAAATGCATACCGCCGCTGGAAAAAAGAGAGAATCAGCCGTGTCGTTTATCAGGATCTACGAGATTTAGAAACAGTAAAAGAACTTTCGTTAGTCGAACTTTTGGTTGATGCACTCCCCGAAAGAGTGGGTTCGCCATTGTCGATAAAAAGTTTACAAGAAGATCTTGAGGTCTCACCGAATACTGTTTCCAGATGGATTCAGATTTTAGAAATGATATATTATTGCTATCGTATCGCACCTTACGGGGCTCCTAGAATCCGTGCCGTAAAAAAATCGAACAAGTTATATTTATGGGATTGGGCCGAAGTCGAAAATGCCGGGGCTCGGTTTGAAAATATGGTAGCCGGGCACTTGCTGAAGTACTGTCATTTTATCGAGGATACGCAAGGGCATAAGATGGAGCTGCGGTTCATTCGCGATACCGATTTGCGTGAAATAGATTTCGTTATTATTAAAAATAAAAAACCGCTGTTTGCCGTTGAATGTAAAACTGGCGAGGCAAAGCTATCGCCGCATCTGTTTTATTTTCGGGACCGAACTCAGATACCCCAATTTTATCAGGTTCACCTTGGTAACCGAGATTACTTAGATGGTAATATCAGGCTGCTTCCTTTTTCAACTTTTTGTAAAATTGAGGGGATACCCTGAATTTTCGTAAAAGCCAACGCTAACTCGTCGACGATTTGTGGGTCTATCACCCCAGACCAAAGGCTCAATATCAGAATGAATTTAATCACCTGGTCCAACGTGCATGAAGAATTAAACTATTTGCTCACTCTGATTTAAAATTCCATTTTCAGGCCTATGCCCATTTCGCCGGAAGAAAACAGGTTGGGATCTCCGTCGCTTGCTGCGTCCGCGGGATCAATCGCGCCGCTCGAAGCAAGATAATTGGCAAAATAGACATCGATAAACGTGTTTTCAAGACCGGAAGAGCGCAATTGATCCGCTTTTGCGCTCTTATCAATGCGATTTTCTATCCAATCAATCTGAAACAGCAGGCCATAACGATAATTAAATGAAAGTCCGGTGCCGCCACTGGAGTTACTGCCGCCTGCTCTGTCTTCCTCAATTGTGAACTGGTGCATTCCTACCTGACCATAAGGCACAACCCACGGCTCGCTCAAAATACCGTCAAGTGCAACATTCGCCGAGAAACCCTGCTTGACCACTTTTAAAGTCGTCGGATCGCTGTCAACTGCGCCATCTGCCGACCCCTGGGAATATTGTCCAAGAATAGCCGCAGATAGAACCCCAAAATTATATTTGTAGCCGAGTTCAATCCCAATCAGGTTAATCTTGTCTTCGCCAATTATGTTTTCGATGTAAACGTCGTTGTCGATAAGCGATCGATAATCAATAGGATAAAACGCTTCGGTACTGACTGAAAACAGCGCCCCATGCGTGCCTCTGCGGCTTTTGTAATCTTTTGTATAGTCTTCTTGTTTTTCGAGAGCAACGAGGCCCGAACCCTGTTGGGCATTCGCATTCAGAACCATAAAAAATATCGCGATTGCAGTTAATATAGAGCCTTTTGACATTCTTAAATAATACTTATTTTTTGGTTGGATTACACTTAGCTTTGGTCTGGTTTATGGTTGTTTTACGACCTTATTATAGAAAGTTATTCTGCTGCGCAACACAACCTCCCAACAGGTAACAGACAAAAAACATTCTCTGTTTTTTTTAGTGACCAGAAAATTTACTTTGGTCTACACTGAAAAACACCATGAGTAAAAAGACTCCGATTTCTTCTACATTTTGTGTTTATCCGTGGATTGAGCAGGTTGTTCAGTCTACTGGCCAGCTGAGTTTTTGTTGTGTCGCCGAACACGGCGGCAAATTGCGAAAAGAAAGCGGCGAGCATTTCATGGCGGCAGAAGACAAGCTTGCAGATGCCTGGAACTCAACGGCCATGCAGGATATCCGCAGAGCTATGCTTAACGGCGAACAGGTTGATGCCTGTAAACTTTGCTACTTTCAAGAATCCATCGGGAAACGCTCGTACCGCGAAATGCACAACAGCGAGTGGCAAGACAAAGCCGGCAAAGAAATTACAAGAAGAGTTGAGGAATCAAAAAAAAATAATTTTAAAATTGAGGCCCCGGCTTTGCATTTAGATTTACGGCTAGGAAATCTTTGTAACTTAAAATGTCGATCTTGCAACCCGTACAACAGTAGTCAGATTTTCAAAGAAACTGTACAGCTTTTGAAGGATGATCCTGATTTTAAAACGGTTTACACGAAAAACTTCGGAGGCTCACCTCCTGCCACATTGCCCTGGTTTGAAAAGGATGAGTTTTGGGATGAGGTCATTGCGGCAATTCCGAATATTCGCAAAGTCTACCTGACAGGTGGCGAGCCCACCTTAATAGAAAAAATTATAAGTTTTTAAACGCCTGCGTTGAATCTGGTCATGCCAAAAATATCTTTCTGATGTTCAATACCAATTGCACAAATATTCAGGATCGATTTTTGGATTTATTACCACACTTCGAATTTGTTCTGATGAACGCAAGTATCGATGGATTAGACTCTACCAATGAGTATATCCGATTTCTCTCTCGGTGGGAAACGGTCGATCACAATTTTCAAAAGTTACTTCAGGCCCGGGGCAACATTCAAGTGGGTGTTACGCCAGTTATTCAGGTTTACAATATTTTAACGATCATTGATCTTTTGGAATATGTCGAAAAAATGATGATGCGGTTTAATAAAAAAATAATCGTCGATTTTTTGTATGCTACCCATCCGAATTTTTTAGATGTTAGTATTTTGCCTCCAAGTATAAAAAAAATGGCGGCCTCGCGTCTCGAAAATTTTCGCAAGCGTTCAATTTCATATGGCGTCGAAACATTTATGACAAATTCAATCGATAGCTGTCTTAACCTTCTGCAGACTTCGGGCGAGGGTTCGGCTGAACAATTAACAGATTTTCTAAGCTACACGCGTTCGCTTGATCGAAATCGAAAGCAAATATTTCAGCAACAGTTTCCCGAATTGCATTCGATGCTCGGTAGCGAAGGGCACGCTCTATGAATCATGTTTCAAAAACCTTCTGCGTTTTGCCGTGGACTCATCTTGCAACCTACACAGATGGATCCGTGCTGCTTTGCTGTGTTGCCAAAAACAATTTGAGACTTAATTTAAATGAAACCACCCTAGCCAAGGCGTGGAATTCCGACGTGCTGATGGACGTGCGGCAAAAAATGCTTCGGGGGCAGCCGGTTTCTTCGTGTGCACGTTGTTATCGCGAAGAAAGCGTGGGGTACGAATCCCATCGCGTCGCCGAGAACAAAGCGTGGGAGCGGCGTTTTACAAAAGAATGGTTACAGGGCCGCATCGATTCAACACAGGAAAATGGCCATCTTGAAGAAACGCTTGTGTCGGTTGATCTCAGGCTCGGCAATACCTGCAACCTAACCTGTGTTATGTGCCGACCAAAAGACTCCAGCAAATGGACCGGTCTTGCTAAAAAACTTGAAAATTCGGTGCGCAACGAAGGGCTCTACCACGAGTGGAAAGGTGCTGCAGAAATTAATCAATCGAGATTCGAATGGTATAAAAATTCTGAATTCTGGCAAGATCTTCTTAGCGTTCTGCCCTCAGCTCGCCAGCTTATACTCGGTGGCGGCGAGCCCATGTTGCTCGATGAACACCTGGCCCTGATAGAGGCCTGCGTAAGTTCGGGCCATGCTGAACACATACAGCTTCGTTACCATACAAATGGCACGATTCTCGATGACAAGATTTTTGAGCTTTGGAAGCACTTCAAACTCGTTGAAATTTTTGTAAGCGTTGACGCCATTGGCGAGCGCAATCACTACATGCGGCACCCTGCCGTTTGGTCAAACATCGAGAAAAACCTGCACAAACTCGATGGTTATCCCCACAACAATCTGCGAATTCTACTGCTTTGCTCTGTTCATTTGATGAGTGTGTTTTATCTCGATGAATTTGCAAAATGGATTGAAGATCAGAACTTTAAACTCGTCTCGGCCGGTACCAGCGGATATTTTCATCCCGGCGTTGTTCACGAGCCGGCTTACTTAAGCATTCAGGTTTTGCCGGAGAATTTAAAGAAAATTATTACAGAAAAAGTTCAGGCTTTTGAATCGGTCAGTAAAAATCGCTCTCCAAAAATCGGTGGTATTCTCAATTTTATGAACGCGGCAGATCAGTCGCATCTTCTTACTAAATCCAAAGAGTATATTCGCTCTCTTGACGAGGCCAGAAAAACTTCGTTTGCTAAGACGCTGCCCGAGCTACAGGAGCATTTGCAGTTTTAGTCGTTTCGGGTTTTTTTTCTGAAAATCGGAAATAGCCTTTTTTGAACCTGATAGCTTAAAAACCAATACGTCTTCTTAAATGGGTAAAAAAATTTCGTAGGGCGCAATTCAGCCAAACGGTTAATTAGTCTGCGCAGCTTCCAATACCCTATGACGGAAAAATGTCGGATCTTCCAATACCCTGTGACGGAAAAATGTCGGATATAGCCTACGCAATATCCACTTACGTAGTTAAGAGCACCTTTTATTTTCCAAAACAGCCGAATTAAAAATAATCGGCCAATGTCGTACGCTTTTCTTGCTTTCCAATACAGCAGCTTTACGGACAACATGTATTCGAACGTTAGAATCATGGGTTTTCGGATTGCGAACTTATATTTCCAGTAGTAACGCCGAAGTTTCCAGTAGTAATTTACAATTCGTTCGCGCATGGCAAATTGTAACATCCGGCCCTTAGGAAGTGCAACTGTGGCGCGGCGTCATTGATCCGCGCGCCGGAAAAAAATTCAGTTGAGTTGTTTCTTTATAATTAGATAATGGGGTTATTAAAACAAAGGTTTTTTATGAATTCCGAAAATTTGCTCATTGTAAAATTTAAATCAAACGATGGTCAATTTTTTGAACTGAAGTATCTATTGTTCGACAATTCTTTTGTTAAAAAATGGCAAAAATTCTTCTGGGAAACTCGCAACGACAAAAGTATCATTTTCGAAAATGGCGCATTTTACGGTGCCAGTTTTTACACCGAGCCCGAGGTCCGTAATGATATTATCAATGCAATTGAAACAATCAATTCCTACAAAGCAAACTGGATAGAACTTATTCCTCACGAAAACATGTCGCAAGCGTTTTTGTCGGCACTTCACGATGATTTCGAGCGGCTTGATCACTTGTTGCATTACGAACAGTGGACGTGGCCGCAGCGTCGAGATTTTTTTGTGATGTTGAGTATAGCCCTGAAGCGCGGCCTGAGAGTTCTCTATACCATGCGAGCTCACCGAATTCGTGATCCCGTCGTTCCTCATCGCGTCGTAGCTGCCGTTACGCGACTTAATGTCCTCATCCATCGCTATGAAAGTCTCGGAATCTCTGCAAATCACGGACACATTGATGTGCTTTTTGTACCTGTTAAAAGAAAAAATTTTTCCGATGACGACTATCAATACTTCAGCTGCAATAATAATTACGGCGGACTTTATTTGGCCTATGGTGTTACCGGCGTTCCCCCGTTAGACGCCTTTCAAATGCGGTCGGCATCAATGCCCGTGCCCCAATCAAACTATACCCCCGGCATGCGGCTAAGTTTTATCCAAAACAAAGTGTTCACCCAAAAAGAAAAATTGAAGGCCTGGTACAAAGAAAAATACAATTGGGACACTGAGGATCCTAAATTGGCCTTGGGTTACATCCAACTTGGCCAGATACAGACGGATCTGAACGAACAAGAAATTATTGAAAAAATCACCGCACACCGCTTTATTCACTCCGTTGAAATTCGTCCGGTTTCAAAATCATCAGAGCAACCGCTGCTGCCGGCAATCTGGCCAAATTCAAGTGATATACTTTATCATTTGAAATATCGGCCTTTTATTGAGCTACCGGTTACTTTTGATCACAAAGCCTGCTTAAACGAAGCTTCCGCGCTGCTCGATAAATTTGTTGTTCATAGAAATTATGATCAAAGCTCTGAAACGACAGGAAAATGGAAAAGTCTCGGCATCAATGCGCTTGATGGGGATAGTTCAAAAACGCTTAATCACCCTTCGTATGGGGTTACAGAGCCACAATATTCGTTAACAGAAGTTGCGCGACAATGTTCTGAAACTTTTGCGTTTCTTGAAAGCATTACCGATCTAAGCCGGTGCCAGCGGGTGCGCTTCATGTTGCTGGAGCCCGGGGCAAAAATTTCGCCGCATTCAGATTCGCTTACCAAAGACATGACTGAAACCACGCTCGCTGTAAACATCGCACTGAACATGCCAGAAGGGTGCGAATTCTGGTCGTCGTTAAACAGTGATGGTTCAAAAAATGCTTATTCATCGAAGTTGCCGATGAAAGATGGTTCACTGTTCCTATTTAATAATTCCCAATTTCACTCAGTTCAAAATAATTCAAGCGTAGCGCGTATCCATATTATTATTCACGGGCCGCTGCGAATAACTGAAGAACAAATGCTGGCGGCTGCTCAAAGACAGAACAATCTGTTCACGCGAAAGGCTTTGTTAAATCAGGTTGTAAAAAAATTCACACTGCTAGGTTGCGAACTGTCGGCAAAAAGTAAAATCTACATTGATTGGCTTGCTGCCGGGCACGACGGAAACTTAACAATTCCAGAAATTGCGTTGGCGGTCGTAACGGATACGGTTTCTGATGGCGAACTTATGCTTGAAGCAACTCATAATTTTACATTGGCCAGTATTTTTCCAGAGCGCCCGCCGATTCTCTGCATGGATGACTTGAGTTCTTGGCTAAAAGCCAAACTGGATGGCGGCGCCAAGTATGCCGCTTTAGTTGGATCTGGCACATTTCTCCTTAGCGCTAATTTATTTATTTTAGAGACTTTCAAGGTCGCAAACAAACTTTCTTCCGAGGACGCGTTGCTTGCGGGCCATATCATGCACCGAAATTCCGAAGAACTTCCTTTTCTTCATGAGCAATTTCTGATGCTGGATCTGGAAAAGTGGCGTCTTTTGGGGTGTCCGTCATTATCTGAACCTTACTCCGGAGCTAAATCGGAATTTCCAGCTCATCGACGAAGTTGTGAGAACATTCATGATGATTATACCCCCTTATGGATTTCAGCACCGAATTCTGAAAAAAACGGCACCTTAATTGAAAAGAAACAGGGCCGCGAAGGCTGGTGCACGGCACTTATGGCCCGTGCCGTTGAATCCGGGCAAAAAATTATTAATGTTCCGATGGGGTTGCGAAATACGAAAAAATTCTCTTATCCACGCGCCGGGCGCGATTGGCAATATATCGAAATTAAACGAGACATTGAAAAATTTCTCGGTTGGGAAAAAAATAATTTTTACGTAGTAAACAATGAGCCCCTTGCCGTTTCTGCTCCGGAGAATTTCAGGCCGAATCAATTAATCAGCGTTTCTGCCGGGCTGAAGCCCGCCGCTTTGATTCATCAGTTCTGGAAAGACGGCGCTCCAGAAGAAGTTAATATCGTCGATTTTTCAATGCCCGCGCTAGACTACATGCAGGAGCTTACTCAGGCGTCTGATCCCGACCGCATCCGATTTGTAATGAAGAAATGGTTTACAAAGAAAATAAAAGACGAGGCCCTGGCGGCCAAGATGGCAGGGGATTATTTTGATCTCAGCCTTAACGAGGCCTTTGAAGGCGACTTTAAAAATCTGCTCGCATCATTTGAAAAATTAAGACGCGCTAAATTCATTCATGCCGATGTAATCAGTAACCCCACATCGGTTTGTGCGTTGTTAAAGCCAGGTCTAAGACCTTATTTCTGGCATTCAAATGCGTTCACCAGCAATGCTTCTCTGTATTTAAAACCGGAAAGCGGGCTTCGGTCTGCATATCGGGCTCTTGCAACCGGAGCGGCGTCTGCACTGAAGCAGCCTGAATGGGTTTCCAATGACCCAAATAACTACGAGGTTTATTTCGGTGACGAAAGCGTTGAGGGTTTTTTCAGTGCGGGCTATGGTCGAACTAACTTTAATAAAAAAGACTATAGCCGGGCTAAACCTTCTTTATAAAATTGATTTTTTAATCGGATTGTACGAACATAAAAAACATGGGCAAGGTTTTTTACATTTCAGATATAAACAAAAACGCTGTTGGTCTTTCCCTTGAAGAAGCGCTTGCAAAAAAAATGACAAATTGGATGGGTTGGCAGTGTGCCGCCGGTTACGACAACATTCATGTTACTTCTGATGGCGATGTTTATGCTGCCACATGCAAGGTTGGCGGTCTTCTCGCTAATATCTACGATTCTTACGGTGGCCTGAGCGGCCGCTGGATTAAATGTACAAAAGCCGTCTGTGCTTGCGGGTCAGACATGCAGCTCAAAAAATCCAGAAACCGCGATAACGTTCCGTTGATGGAAAACATGAAAACTTCCGAAATTACGTTCGTTGAAAATATCGACGAATCAGCGCGTGAGTTCGTAGGGCCCGTTTTCGATGATAACCGCCCTACCTGCACATGGGATCTCGGTAGGCGTTGTAATTATAGTTGTGATTATTGTAACGATTCCATTTCGAATAACTTTGAGGCGCACAAAAGTTTTGGTAGCCTCGAGCATGCCTACAATAAAATAAATCGCATTTTTTGCAGGGGTCGTCCTTCGAAGTTTGTTTTCACGGGTGGCGAGCCTACGATAAACCCGCATTATCTGAAATTGGTTCAGAAGATTTATGCTGATGGGCACTTGGTACATACGCAAACTAATGGCAGCCTTACGCCCGAGTACTACTCAGAGCTTATTAAATTCAGCTTTATCGGTATCAGCGTTCATCTGAAGTTTTACAATAAAGCCCGTCTCTTCAAAAATTTGCACGCCATTGTTGACACAAAAAACTCTGGAGACAATTACAAATATCATTGGGTGGGGCTTCGTATTATGGCTCCGCCCGGCAGAGGTGCCGAAGCGGTTCAGCTTTTTGAAGAGTTGAATTCAATATTCAAGTTCGGCGGCGAAGACAACAATAATATCCACCTTTGTCACACCTATGAAAAGAACGATGCCGAGAAGCTTCAAGCGTACTCTATTGAAGAGTTCGACTTAATTCAGAAATATACCTGATTGTGAATTTATTTAAGCAAAGCTCTCTATTCTATCGCTGGATAATTACGGGTCTGATGTTTGCCACAATGGCCTTTTGTGTGGTTAGCACCCGGGAGCTCTACCCTTTTGCTCCTTACACGATGTATTCAAATTCCTTCACTCCTGAGTCTTTTCACGAGGTCCGAATTTATATTAGTAAGAACGGCACCGAAATTGAATTGATTCCTGCCCTGAATAATCTTATTGCGCCTTTCGACGAAGCAAGAATAAAGGACACTTTTGAGCAAGAACGCTGGAAGAATGAAGGACGGCGGCTCGAATCACCGGCTGTGCGGAAAAAAGCGCGGGATCTTTTGAAGCTAATCATTAAGAATACCGGCGTTGAGTATGATTCTGTACGCATTGGCATCTTTACGTTTAAGAATATTTCCGACCTTCGCACTGGGAAAAAAACATTGCTCGATGGGCTTGATGAAAAAATTAATTGATTCCTATTCTACTGATTACGTTTCATTCTCTTACTTTAGATTTATATTCTACTCGGTCACTTTGTATTTCTATCTGTTTATTAATAATATCTTTTCGAACTGGGGCCCTGTAGACAGCAACTTCTGGCAACCAATTAGTTTTTTTAAATATTTTTCTTACTCATTTGTGATTTCCGCAAACCCACACGTCCTTTATTGGATATTCACTGTCTCGATGAGTTTTTGCGCCGTCGGCTTGTTTTTTCGCTTTTCAAGTGTTGTTTCGTTTTTAGTTTTTCTGTTTGCAGCCGGACTGCCTTGCAATTTCGGAAAGATTCATCATTCTAATCACATGACAGCAGTCTTGCTTGGTCTTCTTTGCCTTGTGCCTGTCGGCAAAGCCTCAGTTGATTCTTTTTTTCAAAATTCAAATTCAGACGATAACGAGAATGAAAAAATCTGGGCTTGGTTTTTTTTCACCGTCACGGCATATATGGCTCTGGTATATGGAAGCGCCGGTTTGCAAAAGCTACGAAATACCGGATGGAGTTGGACCAGCAACGAGTCTATGGTTGCGATTATTCTAACACGTCCTACGGTCACGCCCTTTGGTGTTTGGGTTGCCCAAAGCGATTGGCTTGGCGGCATACTCGCTAAATATGCATTATTGCTGGAGTTCTTTGCTCCACTCGCAATCTTTTTGAAAAATCCCAAACGGGTTTTTTATGGCTTTCTGCTTTTCATGCTTCATCAGGGCATGTATTGGACTTTAGGAGATCATGGTGCATTTTTTCCATACCAAATCTGCTTTCTGGCCTGGGTTCCCTGGAGCCGTATTCATTTTCAAATAAATGCTATGTTCGGATTTTTTCGAACCAGGCTAAATGTTCAGGAAAAACTTCGATAAAATCAGTTTTTTGAAGCTGCTATTTCGACGGGATGGTATTTTAAACGCGGTGAAACGTGCTTAGTCCTTTTGTATCACTCACATTACATACAAAGTGATAGCGATCCTGAGCGCCCGTATTTACTACCTGATGCATTCGATTAACTTTGATCAAATAGCAACTTCCGTCTGCAGGCAGGTGCACTTCTTCGGTCTCGGTTTTAAAGAGACACCCCGGATTAGTAATGATGGGTATGTGTAGTCGCACGGCATACTGATCGTCGGCAGCGTCGCGATGCCAAGATGAAAAGCCCCCAGCTTTTAACTCGATCACGCGGCAGCGCCGCGGATAAAACCCATTCGCCTCTAAAGTATCGACCAAGGCTGAAAAAGCAGGAGTACAAACAATTGTTTTTATACAATACGAGTTTAAATCCTTCATGCCTATTTTTTTGAATTCTGCAGCGAGCTGTTCTTTCGGGGTATCAGGATTTTTTTCATAAACTTTGTGGCCTTGCTGCCAACCGTCACGATAATCGCCATCGCTTGAGGTGATAGACCAGCCAC
>JANPPN010000052.1:0-8538 GCA_031428535.1 Bdellovibrio sp.
GTTTGCTTACGCTTCACTTTACCGCTTTTAAGAACGCGCATGCGTTTCTTTGCACCAGAGTGCGTTTTCATAGTTACCTTCCTCCGATAGGGCGAGTGTTCAAAATGAACAACTTCTTATTGGCACAGCTATCAGCCTTAATTTTGAGTCTTTTAGAAATAGGTGTTTTTGGTACAAAAGGCAAGTCTTTTAAGGGGTTTACCTTAAAACTGATTATGCTGATAAAGTGGGCGTGTCTAAACACCTGAAATAACTTAAAAATTTTAAACTGAGCCCGTGATTCGATTCCCGGCACGACCCTTTTTAAAGGCCGGCGGGCTTATTGATTAAGAATACTGGAAGGGCATTTAAAAACAGTGGCCAGAAACACGATTGTTTTAACCTCGTCAGACGGCTTATCCGTTGCTTCTGATTTCTGAACAACTTCGGTGGGTGTGGAAGCCTTGACTCCCTTGCTTGCTAGCGGATTAGCAGCTGAACCCGGAAGTGTATTTGTATTTTTACCTTTAAGGAAAACGATAATATTTCCACCGAGCGCATGAGCCTTATTACGAAGATCAACGCGAGTTGTGAGATCCATCTGAGTTTCGAGAGTACCGACCGTGCGGTCTTCCTGAACACTTGAAACTTCACCGACATAAAGACAACCTTTCGGCTCGGCCTCAAATACCCGGACTCTTTCGGCTCCGGGCATAACGTCGTAAGTTTTACAAGAAACCAAAAACAAAGAAATCAGAACGATAACAACTCTGTTAGTCGTTATCATTATCGACTTCCTCTTTCATCGGCTCAAGGACTTCATCTTTTTTATTCGGGTGAAGTTTTAAGTATTCTTTAACTTTCACCGGATCCGGCGCCAGCATGGTAAACATATTCTTACCTTCCTGCTTTGGCGGGGATTCAACAATCGCGAGGTCTTTAACGTATTCGATTGCTTTATTAACAACGGCCAATCCGGTTTCCTGATGGGCCATTTCGCGTCCCATAAAACGTAAATTCACTTTTACTTTATCACCATCGAGTAAAAATCTGCGGGCATGTTTCATCTTGGTTTCGAAGTCATGCAGATCAGTCCGCGGACGCATCTGAATTTCTTTAATTGTAACAACGACCTGATTTTTTCGCGAAGCGGCCGCTTTCTTTTTTTCTTCATACTTGTATTTGCCGTAATCCATGATTTTGCACGTTGGAGGTTGAGCATTCGGTGCAATTTCAAGCAGATCCAAACCACGGTCTTCTGCAATTCTTAAGGCTTCGGGAACGGTCATGACTCCAAGCATTTTTCCTTCGTCATCGATCAAGCGAACCTGTTGGGCCCGGATATCTCGGTTGACACGGAGTCCGTCTTTTTCGCGTTTTTTTTCTCGATCAAATTTTCCTGGCGGCTTTGGTGGTCTTGGTACGAACGTTGTAATGGTTTTCCCCTTTGTTAGGTTATTTGTTACGTTTTTTCGGTCTCAGCCTGAATCATTTCAGCCTGTAGCTTTTTTTCTTTAATATTTGTTAAAATAAACTGCTTTGCGGCTTCCCACGAAATACTGTTGTGCATAACGCCCGAACTTAGTCTGACCGAAACATTTTTATTTTCAGCTTCTTTGTCGCCGATGATGATCATGTACGGGGTTTTCTTTAGCTGAGCCTCGCGGATTTTGTAATTCAATTTTTCGCTGCGGCGATCGAACTCAACGCGCACTTTTCCGGCTTTAAGTTCACTTTCGATCTGTTCACAGAATTCATTGACCCGATCGGTTACATTCAAAATAACCACCTGGCTTGGCGCAAGCCACGGCGGCAAGTGCCCTGCCGTGTGTTCAAGGTAAACACTGATGAAACGCTCAAGCGAACCCAAGACCGCGCGGTGTAGCATTACAGGGCGGTGCTCTTTGTTGTCTTCGCCGGTAAATTTAAGATCAAAGGCCTCAGGCAAATTGAAATCCACCTGGATCGTGCCCGTTTGCCAGCTTCTGCCGATAGCATCCACAAAATGCATTTCAAGTTTTGGCCCGTAAAAAGCACCTTCGTTCGGTAAAGTTTCAAATGGCACCTTTAAGTCAGTTAAAGCGTCGGCCAGCGCTTTTTCAGAGCGGTCCCAAACGTCGTCGCTACCCATGCGGTTTTCAGGACGCGTGGCCAGCTTCACCTGATAGTTCGGCATGCCGAGAGTTTGATATATTTTATTGAGCATTTCCATGAAACGCGAAATTTCGGATTTAATTTGCTCAATTGCGCAGAAAATATGTGCGTCATCCTGACAGAAAGTGCGAACGCGCGAAAGCCCGTGCAGCGATCCGGACTTTTCATAGCGGTGAAGTCTGCCGAAGTCGGCCAGGCGCAGTGGTAACTCGCGGTAGGAATGCTTTTCGGCCCCGAACATCAGGCAATGCGATGGGCAATTCATCGGCTTTAAGGCATTTTCACGCTCGTCCTGAGTGGTGAAATACATGTTGTCTTTGTAATTCTGGTAGTGCCCTGAAGTATGAAACAACTGCACATCAAAAACCTGCGGCGTAATCACTTCATCATACCCATACTCAAAATAAAGTTCGCGCAAATACTGAATCAATTGATTATAAACGGTTGTGCCACGTCCGGTAAAAAATGGCGAAGCCGGCGCCGCTTCATGAAACATAAAAAGCCCGAGCTCTTTACCAAGTTTTCGGTGATCGCGTTTTTTAGCTTCTTCAAGTTGAACTAAATAAGCATCGAGATCTTTTTTATCCTGAAATGCCGTTGCATAGATTCGCTGAAGCATCGGATTTTTTTCATCGCCCCGCCAGTAAGCTCCCGCGACCGACATCAGCTTAAACGCTTTAATCTGACCGGTTGACTGCACGTGCGGGCCTCTGCAGAGGTCGAACCATTCACCCTGATGGTAAATTCCAACATCTGTTTCGCCTTTATCGGCAAGCCCCTGGATCAACTCAACTTTGAATCTTTCGTTCATCGATTTAAAAATATCAATTGCCTTGGCGATGGGCCAATTTTCGCGGGTGAGTGGCAGATCTTTTTTCTGAAGTTCTTCCATCTTTTTTTCAATTTTAGCAAAATGCTCTTCGGTAAAATTGAAAGGCGAATCAAAATCATAATAAAAACCATTTTCGATGACCGGGCCGATTGTCACTTTAACTTCGGGCCAGATTTCCTGCACCGCCTGCGCCATCAAGTGCGCCGCTGAATGCCGGACGACTTCAATTGCTTCAGGAGATTTTGTGGTTATCAATTGAAGTTTGGTGCCGTTTTTAAGCGGCAGTCTGAAATCGATGACTTCAGTTGAGCCGTTGATCTTTGCGCCTAAAGTATCTTTTGCCAGGCGCGCACCAATGCTGAGCGCCACTTCAAGTGCAGTTGGCTCATGATCAAAAGTCCGTACGGAATTATCAGGTAAAACGATTTGAATTTCAGACATATAATTATGAGATCGACATGGTCATGTCGGATTGGATCTTATGCATTGAAAATATAATCTCAAATTAATGCCTCTTTTTCAAGAGGCATTTGTTTAATAGGTAACGTGATGCTTAATCGATTCATGCATTCGAGGGTCATTTATGGGAACTAGGCTATTTTTTGTCATAAACTTGACCATAGTCATAAGGAATAGACCCGCAAAGCCAAGGAACATGCCGATTTCCCAGAAACCGAACTTCGGAACACCATCATAGAAATTCGGATAAACTAGCCAGTAAATATCGATATATTGCATGAAAAGCACTAAGGCCGAGGTTGAAACCAGAATTGTGTTGTTACGTTTTGAGCTTCGCGGCAACAAGACCAGAAATGGAACGATGAATCTGAAAATCAGCAATCCGAAGGACACCGGCATCCATCCGTTCAGGGAACGAAGAATGTAAAATTCAGTTTCTTCCGGAATGTTCGCGTACCAGATCAACATAAATTGCGAAAAGGCAATGTACGCCCAGAAAACCGTAAAACCTTTTAGGAATTTACCGATATCGTGCTGGTGCTCTTCCGTCACATAGCCTGAAATCCAAGGAGAATTCTTCATTAGCACGATGACGATTGCAAGAAAAGCCATGGTGGCCTGAATAGCGCCGGCAAAACAGTAGATTCCGTAAATTGTCGAATACCACGTTGGTAACAACGACATCATTGTGTCGATGGAAAATAACGTAAAGAATATGGCAAAGAATGCAATATAACCTATCGAATACTTTATGTTTTTAAAAGTCAGATCGTGAGCCCCCGAAACGTCCTGCTTGAGTGAATTACCCACGATAAGTTTTGCAAAAAACAAACTGCCAAGCCCAAAAATCACCAACCGCGTAATAACAAACCAAGGAGCCAGATAAATCTGTTTACTGTGTGCGAGATTTTGCATCGAAGCTGGTACACCCCAGGCATAAAGATATTTAAAGCCCAGAATCAGCACGAGGCTTGAAATCAGCATGATCGGGAAATAATCCGTCATCGCTTCTGAAAACCTGCGGATCGAGATACTCCAGCCGGCTTTGGCTGCGTAGTTAATCGCAATAAAAAACATGGCCCCACAGGCAAGGCACGCAAAGAAAAAGAAGGCCGTCAGATAAGCCGTCCAGACCCGTTCAGGATTTTTGAAGATACCGAGAGCAAATGTGATAATTCCGAGAACGATAAAACTGTACATTAATGACTTCAGGGCCTGCGGGGCCACGAATTTGGAGACAGACAATGTTTGAGAGTGGTTTGAAGCCATTTGATTTTCCTCTACTTGGTTTCTTTTTGAAGCGTGCGGATATAATTAACAACCTGCCAACGATACTTCTGCGGAATGTGCGACGCATAAGGCCCCATCAGTCCCTGCCCGACCGTAATAACGTGGTAAAGCTGGCCATCGGTCCACGCATTTATTTTTGCAGACGTGAGACTTGGCGGCTTCAACGCCATTTTTTCTGCGACCGGCATTTTTTCTCCGCCCTCGCCGCTTTCACCATGGCAAACGGTGCAATTGGTGACGTAATATTTAAGACCCGGCTTAAGTATAGTTTCAGAAAAATCGCCCGCCATTGGATTTTTATTCTTCGTCGCACCTTCAACGTCTTGCTCATAACGGTACGGTACGAAACCCACCGGCTGAGTGCCTTCTGGTGGAACGCGCATACCGGAATGATTCGGTGAAGATGCATCGTATTCCTGAGGTTTGATCGCAGGGGATTCCATCATATCCTGAATCAATTCAACATTTGGCTCTTTTGGGTTCTTACAACCAGTCAGTGATGACAACACCAAAGCACCTGTGGTGAGCAGTAAAAGAAAATTTACACCAGAGTATTTAAAATTTTTCATTTTAGTATTCCGCCACTTTCTTGACTTCATTTGCACCCAGCTCTTTAAACATTTTTTCGATCCGCTCCTGATTGTAATCAAGGTCGTTTTCGGGAATAAAAATGGCAAATTTATGACAGGTCAGATCTTTATCGATAACCGGTGGGTCGATACGCGGCATTTTACAAACGTAAAACAACGCCCCGACCGAGCACAAAGCTGCGAATAAAATCGTTAACTCAAAAATAATCGGAATAAATGCCGGCAGCGAAAACATCGGCTTTCCACCGATATTAAGCGGCCAATCTGCAACGGCTGTGTAATAAACCAAGCCCAGACCTGCAAGCAGACCGAAGATACCCGCCCCGAAAGTAACGTATGGAATCCATGAGCGCTGAATACCGCAGGCTTCTTCCATGCCGTGTACCGGATAAGGCGTAATGGCATCGAACTTCACATAACCCGCTTCGCGGACTTTACGTGCAGCTTCGATGACCTTATTTTCCTGAAGAAAAATTCCGGCCATTCCGCCAATAGCTTTTGCCTTCGCCATTAGTGACCTCCTTCGTTGTCTTTTCCGACATTCATGACAGGTTTAATTTCCGCAATCGAAATTGCCGGGAAAACCCTTAAGTATAAAAGGAAAATCGTAAAGAACATTCCGAAAGAACCCAGCAAAATTGCCGTATCGTACATCGACCACGCATACTGGCCCCAATTTGAAGGCAGGAAGTCCCGGTGCAATGAGGTGACCGTGATAACGAAACGCTCAAACCACATACCGATATTCACGAAAATAGAAACGACGAACATAACCGGAATACTTCTGCGGAATTTTCTGACCCAGAATAGCTGCGGTACAAAAACGTTACAGAAAATCATAATCCAATACGACCACGCGTAAGGACCGAAAGCTCGGCTCACGAAAAATACGTATTGCTCATAGATATTACCTGAATACCAGGCGATCAAAAACTCGGTTCCGTAGGCATAACCCACCATCAGACCCGTCATCATAATGATTTTGTTCATCACTTCCATATGGTCAATTGTAATGTAATCCTGAAATTTCGGCCAGCCGATCCGGATCAGCGTCATGAGGGTAATCACCATCGCAAATCCGGAGAAAATGGCACCGGCAACGAAATACGGCGGAAAAATTGTCGTATGCCAGCCCGGAAGATTTGAAACCGCGAAGTCAAACGAGACGATCGTGTGAACTGAAAGAACCAGTGGCGTTGAAAGTCCGGCCAGAATCAAATAAACCATTTCGTAGTGCGACCAGTTTTTTGCAGTACCTCTCCAACCCAAAGACAACGCACCGTAAACTGTTCGGCGGATTTTATTTTTTGCACGGTCTTTGATAGTCGCTAGATCGGGAATCATACCGACGAACCAGAAAACAGTTGATACCGTTGCATAGGTGGATACGGCGAAAACGTCCCAGAGTAACGGTGATCTGAAATTCACCCATAGAGGCCCGCGTTGATTCGGGTAAGGAAACAGCCAGAAATCAAGCCAAGGACGACCCGTGTGAATCAAAGGGAAAATTCCGGCCGTCATAACCGCAAAAACGGTCATGGCTTCAGCAGACCTTGCAACCGACGTTCGCCATTTCTGGCGGAACAAGAAAAGAATGGCTGAGATAAGTGTACCGGCGTGACCGATACCCACCCAGAAGACGAACGTGATAATCATCGTGCCCCATCCGACCGGATGATTCGTTCCGAGCAAACCCATACCGGTTGAAACAACCATTGCAATTGTCAGGATATAAAACAGAAACAGAGTCTTTGCGCTGACGAACAGAAGCATCCAGCCTTTTGACGGAAATCTTTCGACCGGTGCACAGATGTCATCGGTAATTTCTTTCAGCGACTTTTGACCAAGAACGAGTTCATTACGTTTGAGCGGCTGATTTAAAGATGAACTCATACGTGACCTCCTTCAGCAGCCGGCGACTCGTTCGGAACAATACCGGCATGTTTATCTGTTTTAGGCGTCACCTGATCGTTATTTTTTATTTTTGCGAGATATCGAACAACCGGTTTTGCATTCCATTCTTCAAGAAGTGCATACGCACGGGGCTCAGACTTGAAGTTTTTGGTAACAGCCGAATTTTCATCGTTAAGATCTCCGAACACAATCGCACTTGTCGGGCACGCAACCTGACAGGCTGTTTTGATATCGCCGTCTTTAACTGTGCGATTCTCGGTTTTAGCTTTATTTTTTCCTTCTTTAATACGTTGTACGCAGAAAGTACATTTTTCCATAACACCGCGGGTTCGCACAGCCACTTCCGGATTAAGCGCCATATGCATGGGTTTTTCGATCAGCTTGGCATAATTGAACCAGTTGAACCGACGAACTTTGTACGGACAATTGTTCGAGCAGTACCGCGTACCGACGCAACGATTGTAAATCATTTCGTTAAGACCTTCAGTACTGTGTACAGTTGCTGCCACCGGGCAAACGGTTTCGCACGGAGCATTGTCACAATGTTGACACATGACGGGCTGAAAAACCGTTTCGGCATTTTCAATGTCGCCGGTGTAGTAACGATCGATGCGGATCCAGTGCATTTCGCGGCCCTGCATAACATATTTTTTACCGACAACATGAATATTATTTTCAGACTGACAAGCCGTCATACAGGCTGAACAACCCGTGCAAGTGTTCAGATCGACGCTCATTCCCCACTTGTGACCATTGTACTGGTGCCCCGACCAGATTGACCAGGTGTGATGGCGATGAATGTTGGCCGATTTATTTTCTTGATAATCTTTATTGGTTGCGGTGACCACGATCTGGCGGCCTTCCATACTGTCATGCCCCTGAGTTGTAACCAGAGTATGAGTCTTGGGCAGCTTTTTAAGTTCAACCGGCAATCCTGCGAAAATCGCCTGATTATTTCTGACCGCTGACAGAACAAAAGCATTCTGACCGATTTCATTACCTACCGCGCCAGCCTGAGTGCGTCCGTAACCAACCGAAATAGCCACAACATCATTGTGCAGCCCCGGTTGAATATGCAATGGCAGATCCAGTTTTCTTTGACCTACTTTTACCTCAACGAGATCGCCCTGTTTTAATTTTAAATTTTCAGCGGTTTTTATCGAAACGCTGGCGTAGTTGTCCCAGACAATTTTAGTTACCGGGTCAGGAAGCTCCTGCAACCAGCCGATATTTGCCAGCGTACCGTCGCCAAGCTGCACCGTCGGATACAACACCAACTCAAGCGGTGTCGTTGCAATTTTTTGTTTTATTTTCAGGAAA
>JANPPN010000053.1:0-9925 GCA_031428535.1 Bdellovibrio sp.
TGTGGTGTTTTTTCTCAAGTGGGACGAAAATTGCAAATTTAGTGTGTAATTTCTTGAAAAGGAATACACATGAAAAGAACGAAAAGAACATTTACGCCTGAGCAAAAAGCTAACATCGTGAATCAAATTGAGACGGACCGAAAAAGTGGTATGTCTTTAAACGAAGCGATTTTAAAACAAGATATTGCCGTATCGCTTTATTCAAAATGGAAGCGGCAATTAGCGGTAGGCATTCATTCTTCTTTACGAAACAACAAAGCACCAGTTGATGTCGAAAAAAAGAAATTAGCTCGCGAGAACGAAAAGCTTCGTCAAATCGTTTTATCGCAGTCACAGGCGATTGCGGATTTAAAAAAAGAGATGAACTTGGATTGGTAAATTGGATCAGTGGCGAGCGTTATATGGATTTACAAAAGCAAGGCGTCATTGATCAAGTTATTGAGAGTCAAAAATCGGGTCGAAAAACAAAAGATATTTTACAAGCTTTAGGTGTTAAATCATCGACGTATTATCGTTGGCTGAAACAAAAAAGCATCGTGAATGAAATGAAAATTATTCACCCGTCGGACCGAAAAACTTCAATGTCGCTTACTGATGAAGATCGTGAACTGATATTAAAAACAAAGAATGAACGTCCATGGCTACGGCACCGGCAGATTCAAGGATTTTTGCAGAACGGCGGAAAATATTTTTCAGCAAGTTCGATTTATTGGGAGTTAAAAAATAACAATTTAGTTGAGAAATACGAGCGACGACCGGCGCCGTGGGATGAACCATTTTATGAGATGCATGGCGCTCACATGATGTGGGGTGCAGATTGGACGAAGTTACGCATCGGCGGCGAAAGATGGTATTTATTAACGATGATTGATTTTTTTAGCCGTAAAATAATCAGCTGGAAGATATTAAGGTCAGTGAATGCCAGGAATATAAAAGACTTATATAGCGATGGTCTAGCTTCGTTAAATTTGCCTTTGAACTGGCCAATTAAGCCAGAGCTACGCGTTGACCGTGGAAGTCCTAATACTGCGCACGTGACGAAACAATTTTTTAAAGACATCGAGGCGGAATTGAGTTTTGCACGCGTTCACCGGCCAACTGACAACGCAAGGACGGAAAGATTTTACGGTACTATAAAGCAGGAAGAAATTTATTTAGCTGGCGATTATCAAGATGAAGAAACTGCGAATGTGATGATCAGCAAGTACATGAATTACTACAACGACGAACGGCCGCATCAATCACTTTGGAATTATACGCCAAATCAAGTCGATGAAATGAATAATAAAACTGAATTATTGAAACAATTAAAATGTCTCAAAATAAAATGCTGGACAGAACGAAAAATTTATTGGATACATAAAAAACAAACTAACCAATCACACTAAATCTGTGAAAAAAGTCCCACTTGAGAAAAAACACCACAAAAATACAGGTACTACTTCAATGAAAAGAATCGAACACGAATTTATTGCGAAGAAATTGATAAAGCAGTTCTTGTCGATTTTAAAAAAAACGTACAAGACGATAGGCTTTTCAACGATATGCTTGAAAACGCAGTTTTAAAAAGGAGGAGAGATCTGCCAAGGGTACAAGAACATATAAGATCGACTGAGAAGGGACTGCGAGAGCTTGGAGATACGGATACTCAATTACAAGCTCGGCTGTTAGATCCAAAGGAGCGTAAAAGCCCAGACCTTATGGAATGGCTGGATGAGCAGGTTCAGCAGTTGAAAAAAGGTCGGTTGAACTTAAAAACGGAATTAGAGTCGCTGAAGCAGGTTGAGCAGGATCTCTTGGAGAAGTCCTCTTTAAATGACCTCAGAAAGCTATCTCTAGAGTTTTTAAACAATTATGACAAGTTAACGGGTACAGAGCGCCGAAACACGCTTGAAAAGTTTATTCAAAAGGTTGTCGTGAGGTCTGACAACACCCTGGAAGTTAAGTTGTACGAAGAGCCCAGAACCCATAAATCCCCTGTGATCAGGAGGAAAAAAAGTTCTAAAGCTGAGTTAATTGGGGTGACCAACGGGGCTTGAACCCGCGACCCTGGGAATCACAATCCCATGCTCTACCAACTGAGCTATGGCCACCACATAGTCAAAAAACGACCTTGTTAGTTATATTGAATCTTAGGGCTAAAATCAAGAGTCAAAGGTCGGAGTCCGCAGTAATATCGCCTGATTTTTCGTCAAAACTCAGAATCGTGAGAATGTTGAAGGCCAATTGAGTCAGAACCGGGCCTAGTAAAATTCCGGGCGCACCATAAACAAGGATTCCGCCGATCAACGCAAGCAACAGGATGATCGGGTGGATGTCGTCGTTTGCAGAGTTGAGGATTAGCGGCTTAATCAGGTTATCAAGGCTGCTGGCCAGCATGAACGCCACAATCATGGCAATGCCGGCGGAGTTATTTCCCTGAATGAAAGAAATCAGCGCAAGGAAAATCGAAACCGGGGACGAGCCCACGACGGGGATGAGCGCAAAAATAAATGCGACAATGAAAACCAGAAAAAAATCGGGGAACCCCGAAAAATAACCGAACACCGCGATAACCAGCGCCTGAACAGTTGCGATAATGATTGAGGCAATTAGCGTGCGGAAGCTGCTGCTCTTGATAATCGAAATAATCTTGTTCATTTCAGCTTCAGACACCAGATCGAATTTTACAATTAAACTTCGCACCTGCCGAGACTCATTGAGAAAATAATAGAGCGCGAGAAAAAAAACAAAAAGACTGAGCGCAAACTGTGGAATCTTGGCAATGAGCTTTGTGGCAAAGCCGCCCAGTTCGCCGGAGTACTCGTTTAGCAATTCGGCGGGCTTGGTCATGCTGGCCACGTCGATATTGAACTTGCTGCCACTGTTGACCACAAACTGACTGAGCTGATCGACCAGTTTGAGTGTGAGCTGATAGAAGCTGGTGTTTTGAATTCCGATGGCCACATATTCTTTAATTGTTGAAACGGTCGTGACAGTTAAAAAAATGATCGGCGTGGCGATAAAAAGCAGAATAGAAATAAGCAGGATAATGCTGGCAAGCTTACGGTTGATTTTTCGGACGGTGAGCTTTGAGACGAGGTCGTTTAAAGCGAATGCAAAAAGGGCCGCAAGTAAAATGGCCGTAAAAAACGGCCAGAACATAAACCCAAATAGCGCGAAAACAACCGAGATGAAGATTGTTCTTATTATTTTATGCTTCTTCTCGGCTGACATTTTCGGCATGGCTGTGTTGAACTTAGTTATTTTTGATAAGAGTATTTTTCAGGTCTTTTAATTTTGAATCTGCTGATTTACCGAACCAGATTGAAAGTAACTGATCAGCAAAAAGTTTAGGGCCGGTAAAGGTTTTCATTTTGAGAGTGGCATCCGTCAGATAAACCGTGGCCGCAGCTGCGTCCGGTGCCCAGTTGAAAGTCAGAGAAAAAGTTTCATTTTCTTTGAATTCGGTAATGGCTGAAACTTCATTGAGTAACTGGGTTAATTCCGGCGTTAATTTTTTGACGTCAACTTCGTTTGCAGTCAGGCCGTCTTTAAAAGAATCAGAAATTTTTTCGCCGGGCAAATTACGTACGAAAGTTAAGTGGAGCTGAACCGGGCCGGCTTCTTTTAAAGAGGCCAGAAATCCTTCTTCGGTTTTGACGAGTTTTTCAGGTTTAGCCGCGAGTAATTGAATCACATAAACACGCACGGGCACGAGCCCGAAAACGGCTTTTTTGCGCAAGCCACTTGAGAAGTGAGTCATCAGAGCTTCGGTCTTGTCGTCGTTCTGTAAAGTAACGGATTTGATCAATTTTGCATCTTCGTAAACTTTAGCCGTTGTTTCGGTTTTTAAAGTTGCAGAATTTGCGAAGGTGCCGGAAATTGCTATAAATAGGGTCAAAAAAGACGTAATAGTATTTTTCACTGAGATCCTCCAAAGATTTTCAGTATCTGACGTATTCTTAGCTCCGGTGTCAAACAAAACACTATGTAGTCGTTAAAAAAGCTATTTGATATTGTAAATTTTTGAGCCGGCAGGTCATGGTCAAGCCGGAATTGCTGGTTTAAGCTTACTTAACGAACTTTTAAGGAGAAATAATGAAGCAGGTTATACATACAGATTTTGCACCCAAGGCCGTCGGCCCTTATTCTCAGGCGATTCGCATGGGAGATTTTTTGTTCTGTTCAGGGCAGATTTCAATCGACCCGAAAACGCAGGATGTTTTCACCGGTGATATCAGGACACAAACGGAAATGGTGCTGAATAACATCGAGGCTATTCTGAAACACAGTCATCTTAATTTCGCTCATATTATCAAGACGACGATTTTTCTGACGAGTATGTCAGACTTTGCAAGCGTCAATGAAATTTATGCGAAGCGCTTTACAAAAGACCCGCCGGCGCGTTCAACCATCGCCGTTGCAGGTCTGCCAAAAGGCGTAAACGTTGAAATTGAAGTGATCGCTAACTTTGAAGCGAATTAAATATAAGAAGCGCAAACTCGCGCTTTTATTATTTATTATATTTTCGGGTTTTTTGCTGCATGAACGCAATGTCGTTCTGCAAACCCCGCCGAGCGGAATAATCGACAACCTGGCGAAAGCCGACTGTGGTGTGGTCTTAACCGGTTCGGCCGGCAGAATCCGTGAGGCGTTTGAAATCCTGAATCTCGGCAAGATTAACAAGCTTGTGATCTCCGGTGTTTACAAAGGCACACAATTGCATGAAATTTTTCCGCAGCTGCCTTTTTATCCGGAAGTAAAGCCCGAGAACATCGTGCTCGAAAAAATTTCGGGCAGTACTTTTCAGAATGCCGTCCAAAGCCTGCAGGTGATTCAAGTCCTGAAATGTAAAAACATCCTCTTAATTACTTCGCAGTTGCATATGTACCGAGCGCTGAAGACCTTCAAGGCGGTTTTTCCCGATGAGATCGAGCTACGCACCTATTCCACCGTCAACCCGGTTAAAGAAGACTCTGAGTTGACGGTGTTGTTTGAAGCCTTTAAGTCCATCTTTTATTCACTGACCCCGCACATCCTGCTGAATAACTGATCCCCTTACGATAATCTACCTGACAATGGTCTGGATTAAGTTCAATCGGAATTGTGCCGATGAATTAGTCCTATGGGGCAACAAAAACTTAATAATTTGGATCATATTCATTTTGAAAACGTCAGCTATCAGGTTGAGGGATTAGATCCGGTTTTAGTGCGCGTGGATCTGGATTTTCCGATGGATCAGACGGTGATCATTCAATCCTCGAACCCGACTCATTCGGTGCATATTCTTGAAATGCTTGCGGGCCGGAAAGCCCCGCATTCCGGAAAAATAAAATGGACCGATGCCGATACGTTTGAAAACCGCGAAGTCAGGGTTCCGATTCATGATCTCGTTTCCTGTTATTTTGAATCGAACAGACCCGACCCCAACATCAATGTGCTTAAACTGCTGACGGACACCGGAGTTAGGAAACCGATGCTCAATGAGGCCATCGAACATTTTGAAATTTCCGGCTTGCTTTCGAAAAAATTCAGGGAACTTTCGTTTGAGGACCAAAAGCTGCTCTTGCTTTTACTTCCGACTTTTAAAACACCGCAGATGCTGATTCTTGAAGACCCGGCCGTTGGAATATCCGAACAGGTTTTTCTGAACTACCTTGACTGGGTTCAAATCTGGCAGCGCCAAGGGCATATTCGACATATTTTTATGACGAACAATCATCCGGCAGCGGCGCGTCACCTTGCGGCAAGCACCATGTATGTCGAAGACGGATTAATTTACGTCGATGAAAACCTGACCTTTAAAAAAATCGTCCACTTCTGAGTTTACACTTAAGAACATTCAACTCATAATTCAAGGCATGCATACCATCAGCCTCAGTTACCTGTTTCTGAAAAAATTGGTGTTATCGAGCCGTTCCGGCGCCCTTGTGCGCAGAATTACCATTTTGTCATTTATGGCCATCGTTTTAAGTATTACGGCATTTTTCATCGTGCTGTTCGTCATGAATGGAATGAACAAAAATATTAAGAACCGGATTCTGATGATCGAACCGCATTTAACCACCGTCAACACCGTGGCCCAGGAACCCGAACTGAAAAAGTATTTTGAAAATGCGCAGTCTGTGCGGTATCAGAGCCTTGATCTGATACTGCGAACGATTGACGGGCAGTTCCGCGGCGGCGAAGCCATCGGCTACACCGATGAGGGCCTGAAAATCTGGATGAATCATCTGTGGCAGACCAAAAAATTAAATCACAATTATAATTACACCGACGCAAGCCTGACGGACCTCGTTCTTGGTGAAAGTGAAATTGCAATCGGCGTTGATCTGGCCCGCTCGCTAAGTTTACTGGAAGGCGACGAGCTGACGCTGATCCCGCCCGACACTTTACTTTTGAGTGCGCTTGAGACCCCTATTTTTCAGAAAGTCACAGTGAAACGGATTCTGAATACCGACCTTTATGATTTGGATTCAAAGCTGATTATTTTCAACAGCGATAAATCACTAAAGGTTTTTGCAAAGACGCTCAGCCGGCATACGGGTATGCACATCTGGTTCGATTCGGTTGAGCGCGCCGAAGTTACTAAAAAATTACTTACGTCCAGCAACATTAATTCAGAAACCTGGCAGGAAAAGAATTCGGATTTATTTTTTGCGTTGAAAATGGAAAAGCTCATGATCGGGACGTTTTTGGGCCTTGCCGGGCTGATTGCGTCTTCGTCGATTCTGACAGTGTTGGCGCTGCTCATGTCGCAGAAAAAACGCGACATCGCGATAATTAAAACGCTGGGGCTTTCGCAACGCCGAACTCTGTGGCTGTTTACAAGGATCGGGCTTTGGATTTCGGGTGGCGCGATTGCGCTCGGGTCTTTTTTAGGCGTGGGCATCAGTCTGTATATTCAGTATAATCCGGTCAACATCCTGCCGAATATTTATTATGACTCATCGATTCCGGCGTACGTGGATTTTCCGCTGGTGGGGATTGTTATTACGATATCTGCCTTGCTTGCGTTGTTCGGTTCTTATTTTCCGGCAAGAGCCACGCTTAAAATTCAGCCGGCTATTCTCCTAAAACAGAAAAACTAAAAATTAAACGCTGATGTTGTATTCGCGCAGCGCCTGATTGAGTGAAGTTTTCTTATTCGTTGATTCCTGTCGGAGGCCGATAATCAAAGCGCACGGTACGCCGTAAGTTCCAGCCGCAAACGTCTTGTTTTCAACACCAGGAATAACAACCGAATTAGCCGGCACGCGGCCTTTGGTAATGACGGGCGAACTGCCGGTCACATCTATAATTTTGGTTGAAGCTGTCAATGTAACACCCGCGCCGAGGACAACACCTTGCTCGAGATGCACGCCTTCTACAACAATGCAGCGACTGCCGACAAAGCAGTCGTCTTCGATGATGACCGGCTGAGCCTGTGCAGGCTCGAGTACGCCGCCGATTCCGACGCCGCCTGAAAGATGCACGTTAGTACCGATCTGCGCGCAAGAGCCAACCGTCGCCCAGGTATCCACCATGGTACCGCTGCCGACATAGGCGCCGATATTCACATACGAAGGCATCAGTATGCAGCCCTTTGCAACAAAACTACCGTATCTTGCAACGGCCGGTGGAACTACCCGCACGCCTTGGCTGCCATTCCACTGTTTAACGGGAATTTTATCAAAGTAACTTAAGTCACCGGTGTTCAGCCTAAAATTTGTCTGTATCCGGAAGTAAAGCAGGATGGCTTTTTTGACCCACTCGTGAGTAACCCACGCGCCTTCTATTTTTTCGCAGACCCGCAATTCTCCGCAATCGAGTTTTGCAATTGTGTCGCGGACGACCTGTTGCTCTTCGGCTGTGATTTCAGCTGCGGGCTTTTCAAAAATTGCGGTGATCTGGGTTTGCACTTAAGGTTTCCTTATCTGTTACGGAGGCGTTCGGTTTCTTTTAAGCCTGCGATAATGGCCGGAACATGCACACGGATGACCTGATCAAACGGGATTTCGCGTTCGATTTCGTAAGTTAAAGTGGGAATTTTATTTTCGAGGCCCGCATAAGTGCCGAGCGAGCCAGGAGTCGGGTAACCGATATCGGGCTCGATTTTGTAACCGGTCAGTTTTGCTATGACCTCGGCCTCAGGAATTTCACCATTGATATTCAACATTGGATTCCACGAGTGGAGTGAAATAATCAGATCGGTTTTGTTATCTTTCAGCCACGTGACGAGCGCTTGATTTTCTTTTTCGCTGAGTGCGTTCGGCCCCGGATGGTAGCGCTCTTTGGCCGCGATCGGCGACCAGTCTTTTGTGGGCAAATTGCGGTTGAGGTCTACTTTATTGGAATTGCCGCGGGTTTTAAGCAAAACGCCTTCGGGGTTCAATTCGGGAATTAAAGTCACGTTCAGCTCGAGTGAATATTTTTGGCGGAAGACCTCAAGCAGGCCACGGGCGCAGGCTACTCCTTCGGGCTCATCGCCGTGCACCCCGCCGATGATCAAAACATGGGCTTTTTTCTCAGGATGGACTGCAGGTTTGAAGCGGTAAGCGTGAATTGGCAAATTTAATTTGGTTTCGCCGAATTTGAACATTTCCATATCCAGAATATTCGTGCAAAATTAGCAGAATGTCACGCAGGCTTTTACAATATCACAGCCAGGATCTTTTTTTCGGATTGAAGCCGGTAAAGCTTAATGATTTTTTGGCGAATTATACCCGGCCGATTATTATTTACGATCTGAATATAATTAAAGAACGGATTAACTGGATTCAAGGCTGGAAAAAGCTCGGCAAATTGCATTATGCGGTGAAGGCCAACTTTAATCTGGATATTTTAAAACTGCTGAAAAGGCAGAACTGCGGTGTTGACGTGGTTTCACTCGGTGAGATCAAACGCTCATTAGAAGCCGGTTTCACCATGCAGGATATTATTTTTTCAGGCGTCGGGAAGTCAAAAGCCGAATTAAGCTGGGCAATTGAAAACGACATTTATCAGATCAACGTGGAAAGTCTTTCGGAAATTAAAAAAATTTCGGTGCTGACTCAACAACTCAATAAATCGGTTAATCTTGGCCTGCGGATCAATCCCGAAGTGGATGCCGAAACCCATAAATCAATTTCTACCGCACTTAAGGATTCTAAATTCGGACTGGATATCGAAACCGCAAAAATCGCCATTCAGGTGATTGCCAACAACCCGCAGTTAAAATTGACGGCGTTAAGCTTTCATCTGGGTTCGCAGATCATGAACATGAACGTGTTTGAAAAAGCCCTTGCGGTGATGAAGCCGTTTTTTCTTGAAACCAAAGAAAAGTGCCCCGAACTTAACTGCTTTGACCTCGGTGGCGGAATCGGGATTGATTACAAGAATTCGGATTCAGACGAAGACCACCGCCGTTGGCTCGAGCTTCAGAAAGTTTTTGAAAATACACTTTCGGATTTTGAGGCTTTTTATCAGCTGGAAATCGGAAGGTTTCTTGTTGCCCGCAGCGGGGTGATGATATCACGCGTGGAAGTGATAAAAGAAACGCCTCATAAACGCTTTTTGATTCTGGATGCGGGGATGACTTTGCTTTTGCGGCCCGCGCTTTACGGGGCTTATCATGAAATCCTGCCGCTTAAATTTATCAACGGTCCGCAACTGGAATATGACATTGTGGGGCCGATCTGTGAATCGACGGATGTGCTTGGCGAAAATCGCAAGATCACACCGATCAAAGAAGATGAGTTTGTTGCGCTCTGTGATGTTGGGGCTTATGGCTCGGTGATGGCTTCCCGTTATAATCTGCGCGACGAAGCCATCGAAATTATTTTACCTTAGAATGCGTCCAAAAATAACCTAGACATTACTAAACAACAGGTCGCAAGATCTCGAACGTATTTATCGAAATTCCACTTAATCTATGCATTGAAAAAAGGCCGTCACCATGGCCTGTTTCTCCTCTGCATAATGG
>JANPPN010000054.1:0-56302 GCA_031428535.1 Bdellovibrio sp.
GGGCCCTCATCCCAGTTCAGGCCCAGCCATTTCAGATCCTGAATCATCATCTGCAAAGATTCATCGGTTGAACGCGCGCGATCGGTGTCTTCAATTCTGAGAATGAATTTACCTTTCAGATTTTTGGCAAACAAAAAATTAAAAAGTGCGGAGCGCGCACCACCGACGTGAAGATAACCTGTCGGACTCGGCGCAAAGCGAACACGAATTTCAGAATCCATTTAGTAACCCCTTAAATACAAAAAGCCGGGCTTAGTACCCGGCTTATATTTGCATTTTAAAGTTTCAATTGTCGAGCCGATTATTGGACGCCGAAAATAGCCATAATCTCTGCATCAGAACCGACAACATCTTTAACGTCAGGAGCTAAATTCAACTCTTTCAGTAAAAGGTTTTTAGCGGTATCGAGCATCTTTTTTTCACCGAAGCTCAGTTCTTTATCGACTTTCAAAACATAAAGATCGCGTAAAACCTCAGCAATTTCAAAAACGCTTCCGGTCTTGATTTTTTCCATGTAATCGCGGTAGCGGCGGTTCCAGGTTTGAGTATCAATCTTAACGCCCTTTTCTTTGAGGATTTCAACGACCTTGACGGCTTCTTCTTTAGAGATCAGCGGACGCAAACCGATTTTTTGAATATTTGCCGCAGGAATCATGATCTTCATGCCGGTTTCTAAAATCTGAACAGAATAAAATTCGTGATTGGTTCCGAGAATTTCTTTTAATTCGATAGATGCAATTCTGCCAACTCCGTGGCCCGGGTAAACTGCGTGATCTCCAACTTTGAACTGTGACATTCATCCACCTTTTCTGGTAGTTTTTTAGTAGACTGCTAACCATGCAAGTTATAGCACTTTTGACACTTATCAGCAAAGCCAATGGTAAAAAAAAACCCTTTTTGTAAAAGCTTCACAAAAAGGGCACTCGAGATCGACTGTGTTAGATCAGAAGCTAAACTATTGAACCGATGCGACAAGAGCAAACGGCTGTTTACCCGCTTTACCCATAGGGACATTCACGCCTTTTACTGCAATTGAAATTTCACCCGCAACACTGGTTCCTTGCACGAAAGAATGATTATTCAATTGATCATTAGAGCTCAAAATTTTCCCGTCCGGCAATGTCACTTCAAGATCAAGGTCGTTAACTAAAGCTTTGCTGGCGTTAGCTGACCCCGGTGCATCCGTCCATACAATGTTAACTGTGAGGTGACCGCCCTTGGTTACTGTAAATTTTTTGATTTCAGTTTTTCCGGTTTCAATACCAGCAGAATCAAAAACCAGCAGCGCTCCGTTTTGAGCAAGGCCCACAACCTGGGCCATGTTCACCCGTCCGTAACCTTCGTCATTGTTCGGTCGCAGTGTTAAGAGCTCCTGACCACCGGCGACCCCAACGGCACCGTACTGGCCCGGAAACATTTCGGCAGCTGAATGCAGAAGGTAGGCCTTAACCAGCGCGGCCGAGGGTTTCACTTGTGCCATTTTTTCGATGAGGAACTGTCTTGCAACAGCGGCCCCTGCTGCCGTTAATGGACAGGCCATCGAAGTACCGCCCGAATAGACGTAATCCTGATTATAAGCGCCCCAAAGCACTTCGGCTTTAGGTTGTTGAGATCGCACAGAAAGAATGTTTGTGCCAGGTGCTACGATATCGGGCTTGGTTCGCCCGTCGGCAGTTGGCCCACGCGAACTGAACATGGCAATCCCATTGAAATCATCCGACAATTTCGATTCTGAGATCGGAGCTACCGCCCAGTTTTCAGGAGCCGGTTTCAATTCGCCGATTTTGCGCTGGATACCGCCAGTCGAAAGGAGATTTTCACTGGCACCGACAGTCAGCGCATTTTTAGCTGTGCCCGGAGTGCCGATCGAATTTCCGTCGATTCGTCCATCGCGGTTTTTATCCGTACCGCTATTACCGGCCGCGAACAGAATCAAAAGATCTTCTTTTGCGAACATCACTTCGTCAACAGTGATGGCCATTTTTTCGTAGGCTCCGAAGTTAGCGGCTGCTCCCCATGAGTTGGTGTGAATGCGGGCGCCGTCGGCGTAAGCCTGATTAAACATTCCGGCTAAATTTGAAGGAACCGAAAGATTATTTAAAATCGGCGACCACATGCCTTGCGCTACCATTTGTGCGGAGTAAGCTCCGCCTTTAAGTAAGCCGCCAGAAGTTGTGCCACGGCCCAACACCGAACCCGCAACGTGAGTGCCGTGCCCCATAGGATCGGCCCAGGTTTTACCGTACATACCGACAGCATAACCCGATTTAACCGCACCCAGAAAATCCTGATGGATCGCGCGGGAATCGCCAGAATCAAGACCGGTATCGGCCATGCCGACAATCTGGCTCTGTCCGGTTAAGCCTTGCGCCCATGCGGAATCAAAGTTCATCACTTTAGTGCCCGTTTCAAAGCCGTTAATATCTGAGTAGTCACCGGCAACTGCAACTGCAATATCGGCTTCGTCAAATAATTTATGAAGAGGCTCTACCTGCACAAAGGCCTGAACGTTTTCAACACCCGCAACTGTCGCAATAGCAGTTAAGTTGCTTCGTTCTGTCGTGATGACAAAATTGCGTGCGGCAGATTTTTGCACCAGAATGTTTTTAATTTTATTTTTGATCGTGGTTTCGATAATTGATCTTTCACTCTGATCAAAAACACTCACGATAAAAGTTTCGCGGGTTGCCGACGTTAAATCGGTCAACAGACCAAGTGTCGGCGACATTTTCATAAACGGCTGAAACGCCACAACCGATTGCACCCGGAAATCCCCCTGCAGTTGCTTTACTGCCTGTAAGCTTCCACGAACGATGAGGGAATCCTCAGGAATATAACTGTAAATAACAATCCCGCGTTTTTGCAATTCACTTTTCAGCGGTTCAGTAACACGGTCTTTAAACTGGATGATCCATTCCGTTTGGCCTGCCTGACTTTCATTCAAAGCTATTTGCGCATTTCGGGTACTTATAGTGCCTGAATTCAATTTGATTTCGGTACCGGCAAAAGCCGAAAAAGACATCATCGCTAAAATAATAGCAATTCCTAGTTTCATAATTCCTCCTTGAAATTAATTAAACCTGATTTTTTTTGTACCTAAAAATTGCACCACGACTTAAGTGCAGACGTCAGCACAAACAAAAAATAACGCATACTTAAACTGTAAAAAGACTGCAAAGAATTGAGGCATTTGTCCGAATGAAAACTTTTGGGGTTACCCTACACCCGCAAGAGCGGTGGGGCCAAAAGCCTTCATTAATTCCTCGCGTAGCAGCTCGTGTTCTTTTTTGCGCAAATGCGGATCTTTTTTCAGAATATCGAATGCGGCATCCCGGGCGGCTTTCAAAATTTCGAAATCACGCACGAGATTGGCCATCTTAAAGCCCGGCAGCCCCGATTGACGCGAACCCATGAACTCACCAGGGCCACGGATTTCAAGATCGAATTCGGCCACTTTAAAACCGTCGCTGGTTTTCTCCATAAACTCAATCCGTGTGCGGGTTTCTTCTGAAATGGCATAACCCATAATTAAAATGCAGAAACTGCTATGTACACCGCGACCAACACGGCCACGCAGCTGATGCAATTGCGATAGCCCGAATCTTTCTGAGTGCTCAATCATCATGATGGTGGCATTCGGTACATCGACGCCCACCTCGATCACGGTAGTTGAAACCAGCACATCAACTTTGTGCTCGCGGAAGTCAGACATGATGGCTTCTTTTTCAAGCGGTTTCATTTTTCCGTGCAGAAGTCCGAAGCGGATTTTCGGAAATTGTATTTTAAGTTTTTCATATTCGTCGGTGGCATTTTTGAGATCGATTTTTTCGCTCTCTTCGACCAGCGGATAAACTATGTAGGCCTGGCGCCCGCGCTCAATATGCTCACACATGAAATTCAGTGCAGGCAAACGCTTAGTCTCATTGATCACGCGAGTCTTGATCGGAATGCGGCCTTCAGGCATTTCATTAATAACCGAAACATCCAGATCCCCATAAACCGTCATGGCCAGGGTTCGCGGAATCGGCGTTGCTGTCATAATCAGAAAATGCGGCGAAAGGCCTTTGTTTTTAAGCTTCCCGCGCTGGGCCACACCGAACCGGTGTTGCTCGTCGATAATAACAAGGCCAAGATTCTGCAACTGCACCCAATCCTCGATGAGCGCATGCGTGCCGATCAGAAAATGAATGCGGCCATCTAAAAGTTTTTCAAGAATTTCAGCACGTTCTTTCGGTTTGGTCCGGCCAGTGAGCAGGGCCACTTCAACCCCGAGAAAATTCAGCAATTTTTTCGCGTTGTTAAAATGCTGTTCGGCCAGAATTTCAGTCGGGGCCATCAGGCACGTCTGAAAACCGCTGTCATAGGCTTTCAGCACCGACAAAAAACTCACCAAAGTTTTTCCGGAACCCACATCTCCCTGAACCAGGCGGTTCATCGGTTTGCCGATTTCGAGATCGGACTTTATTTCCGCGAAAGCCTGCAACTGCGCATTCGTTAGCTTAAATGGCAAATCTTTTTTGAGCTTTTCTACGCTTTTTTCAGGCGGCGCGAACACCAGCCCTTTTTCATTTTTAAGTCCGGCTTTTTTTGAAGCCAGATAAAGTTCAAGCCAGAAAAATTCATCAAAAATAATCCGCTGGTGCGGCACAGATTTAAATTCATTATAAACCGCGCCACTGTCGGCTTCAGGACGGTGCAGTCGGTACAGGGCCTCATCCAGACTTATAAGATTATTTTTGCGAACAAGCTCGAGTGGCAACTTTTCAACCGGCCATTCTTTGATTTGTTCGAAACTTCCAAGCACCAGTTTTTCGATCTTAGCCGAGCTTAAACCTTCGGTTTCGATATAGATTGGAATCAGCGCATCTTTAAGATCTTCTTCGGGTTCGATGTCTTTAAGATCCGGATGATGAAATTCGAGCTTGCCCCGGTAATTGGTAACTTTACCGACCACCCGGACTTCCTTACCGTTCTGAAATCTTTCGAAGTAACCTTTGTAGGGCGTGCGAAAATATTTGCAGCGAATCATTCCTGAGCTATCACGAATCAGAATATCGTAAATTTTCTTTGATGATTTCCCCATGTTGTAAGACGAAATACTGACAACCGTTGCTTTAAGGCTGACGACGTCACCGTCCTTAAGACTGATGATATTTCTTGCAGCTCTGCGGTCTTCGTAAGCGCGCGGATAGTTCTGCAGTAAATCCAATACTGTTTTAATCCCATTTCGTGAGAATAAAGCGCCGAGCTTTGGTCCGACACCTTTTAAAAACTGAATTTCTGTATCTAGACGAAGGGCCATGCTTGCTATTTCATGTTAAAAAAAAAGATACGTCAAATACACAAACAAGTTACACTTACAAAAGATGGTAAAAAAAGAATATTTCAGGATTAGACTCAGCACGATAAGAGCTTTAGTACAGCTGCCTTTTGACATCTTTTTGTCTCTTGACGGAAAATTGCTCACCTATTTGCGCCAGGGTGAAGTATTAACCAGTGAGAAGTTACTGCTCTTACATAAGAAAGACAGCGGCGACTCTTTTTTTGTGCACAATGATTTTAAGCAGATTTACCGCGATCACGTGCGCGACACGATGAATTCAGAACTGATTTCCAATAATGATAAAGCGACCATCCTGCGTGAAAGTTCAATTGCGATTCTTGAAGATTTATACGAATCACCGGACGTCCGGCAAGCACTTGAAGACTCAAAGCCGATTATCACCGAGCTTTTGCAGTTTATGGAGGTGGCGCCGGAATCCATTGGAAACCTGATCAGTCTTTCAGGTCACGATTTCTATACTTACAATCATTCCTTTGATGTCAGCATTTACTCGCTCGGTTTGGGCCATGCTCTCGGATTCAGCAAAAAAGATCTTGAGGAACTGGGGCAAAGTTCATTATTTCATGATGTCGGTAAGCGCAACGTGCCGCTTGAAATTCTCTGTAAAAAAGGCCCGCTCGATGAAAATGAATGGGTGCAGATGCGTTTGCATCCCACTTTCGGCATGCGAATCCTGAACGAACACAGCGGCATCAGCGATGCCATCAAAGCGGCCTGTTACGAGCACCATGAATCCTTCACCGGCGGCGGCTACCCGCAAGACATTGCAGGCAGTGAAATTCACCCGTTTGCAAGAATAGTTGCCCTTACCGACACTTATGATGCGATGACCACTCAACGCTCTTACAATACGCCGCTTAATCCCACTGAAGCCTTGAACATGATGAAAGAAAAATTATCCGGCCGGTTCGATCCCGACATGCTGAACGCCATGTATTCAATTTTATTTAAAATGGAAAAAAAGGTTTCTTAAATCAAATGGCTGCAAATGAGGGTTCTACCCGCGTTATCATATTTGCACTGTTTGCCAATCTCGGTATTGCAATAACAAAATTTGCGGGCGCCATGTTCACCAAGAGCGCGTCGATGATGGCCGAATCCATCCACTCGCTTGCAGATTGTACCAATCAGGTTTTCTTACTGGTCGGCGCCAAGGCATCGGCTAAACCAGCAGATGAAAAGCACCCGCTAGGTTATGGCCGCGAAAGTTTTTTCTGGTCGTTTCTTGTGGCGATACTGTTGTTTTCGATGGGCGGCGTATTCGCCGTCTACGAGGGCATCCACAAATTAAGAGAAACCGATCAGGAACTGAAAATGCCGCTGGTCGGAGTTGCGATCCTGCTGGTTTCGATTATCCTTGAAGCGGCCTCGTTTTACGCCTGCTTCAAGGAAGTTAAAAAAGTTAACACTTATCCCAATCTGTGGCAGTGGTTCAGAAAATCTTCAGCGTCGGATCTTGTTGTGATATTTATGGAAGACCTGGCCGCCCTGATGGGCCTGATCATCGCTCTTTGTTTTCTGGTAATCGCAATTGTCACCGGCAACCCCGTCTGGGACGCAATGGGTTCTGTCGTAATCGGATTACTGCTGATCGTGGTTTCGTTCTTACTGGCTTACGAAGTAAAATCTTTATTGGTCGGCGAAGCGCCGAATAAACTTTATCGCGCGGATATCGAAAAACATTTCCTGAATCAGGATTCTGAAATGAAAATCCTGAAATTTATCGCGCTTGTTACCGGTAACAGTGAAATTCTGGTCAGTGTTAAAGTTCTGCCGGGAAAAAACACCGACACTTCAGCCCTGATCCGCTCGATCAATGCAGCGGAAAAAGCCATTAAACTTCAGTTTCCTGAAATCAAATGGCTTTTCGTCGAACCGGATAACAAAGAATAAAATATTTTCAGAGACAATCAGTAATGGACCAGTTTACAAAGCACTTGTCGGCGCGGCTCAAAATAGCTTTTGGATTTTTGATTTCCCAAACCGGTACCGCTTCAGGCACCGCCTGCGGCACCTTGTTTTTATTCTGCGTACGGAAGTCATCGAAACTTACAATTTCAATATTACGAACGTCGAACTGTTTCAGGAGCCAATGCCATTTCAGTGTTTCGGTATCCGCGCTAGTGGAACCAAGCAGTATGATTTTCTTAAGTGGGGAAATTCCCCGTTTTGCCAGCCGCTCGACAACTTGACCGAGATCAGGGTCTAAAACGCGTTTTTCGGTTTTTGGATTCTTAAGAATCAGAAAATCCCCGGAATTCAAACTGATACTTCCGGCAATGTGAAAGCCCGCAAATTCAAAGGCGCTGCGGGTGTCAACCAGCACGCGATCCTTAAAATCCTGCGTTCCCACTTCCTGCTTGCTGACGGTAGGTTGCGATTGGCATCCAATCAAAACCGCTATCAGACCACTTAATAAAAAAAAATTGGCCCGTTTCATTATCTGTTATGACTGATTTTCATCGTCGGAAAGAAAATAATATCGCGGATACTCGGTCGGTCTGTAAAGATCATCACAATGCGCTCAATACCGAGGCCCACGCCACCTGTGGGTGGCATGCCGGTTTCAATCGCGTGCAGAAAATCTTCGTCCATCGGATGCGCTTCTTCGTCCTGTCCGCGTTTAGATTCCTGCTCGAGCAGGCGGCTGCGCTGTTCTTCAGGATCGTTCAACTCCGAATACGAATTGCCAAGCTCCATGCAGGCTGCGAAAGGTTCGAAACGCTCAACCAATTTCGGATTATTGCGATGAATTTTTGTCAGCGGTGAAATTTCCACCGGATGATCCATAACAATCGTGGGTTGCCATAGATGCGGCTCGGCCGCAATTTCAAAGGCCTTCATCTGCTTTTCGCCGGTTGAAAGATTTTCAAGTTTCAGCGGTTTGTCTGAGTTTTTTGCCAGATACTGATCGAGTGCCTTAATATCCTGCGGGTCAATCGCGGCGTACTCTTTAATGCCGTCCATCACCGTGAGTCTGCGCCATGGGGTTGTAAAGTCGATTTCCTTACCCTGATAGACCACCTTGGTTGAACCGGTGATTTCTTTACAGACCGTTGAAACCAGATCTTCAAATTGCTTCATCTGATAGTTGTAATCGGTGTAAGCTTCGTAAAATTCGAGCATGGTAAATTCCGGATTATGAGATCTGTCGATCCCTTCGTTTCTGAAATTCTTGCCGATTTCGTAGACCTTTTCAAATCCGCCGACGATCAGTCGCTTCAAGTAAAGTTCGGGCGAAATTTTCATGAACAACTTCATATCAAGCGCGCGATGATGAGTCGTGAACGGATGAGCCGCTGCACCGCCGTAAAGCGGCTGCAGTACCGGCGTTTCAACTTCCATGAAGTCGCGGTCATCTAAATACTTTTTGATCGCCTTGATGATTTTACCACGGGTAACAAAAACCTGACGCGATTCAGGATCGGATATCAGATCGAGATGCCGGTGCCGGTATTTAATTTCAATATCTTGAATACCATGAAACTTTTCAGGCAGAGGCTCTAAGGTTTTAGTGAGCACCTGAAACGTTTTGACGTAAAGTGAAAGTTCACCTTTTTGAGATTTAAAAACATAACCTTCGATGCCCACGATATCGCCGAGGTCTATCAGGTCAAACGCAATGCGGTCGTTAGGACTAAGTTCTTCAACTTTCACATAACACTGCAACGTGCCTGAAACGTCCTGCACGTTAAAAAAGCTGGCTTTACCCATTTCCCGCTTTGTCATTAACCGACCGGCAATGCGGAATACGGCTTCGGTTTTTTTCTCGCCGGCTGCAATAGTGCTGAAGTCTGAAATAATTTTATCAACGTGCGCGGTCTTATCGAAAGAATACGGATAAGGATTTAAACCTTTTTCTTTCATGGCATGAAGCTTTTTTCTTTTTTCGGCCTTTATGGGATTATCGTGAACATCACTCATAGGCTTTTACCGGCAAAAGTTTCCATAACATTTTTTAGTAACTCGAGCGCTTCTTTTTTCGGTCGTTGGAAGGCATTGCGGCCCATGATCGAACCAAATGCCCCGCCCATGGCCAGTTGCTTAACTTCTTCAAGTAATTCAGGTGTGCCTTTGGCCTCGCCGCCGGAGAAAATCACAACGCGTTTGCCGTTGAAACAACTTTTTACAACATGATCGATTCTTTGTGCCATAGTAAGGGTTTTAATTCCCTGCGCTTCGTAAACTTTTTTAGCTTCAGCCTGCTCGATATGTGCGGTCGGTGGCTTTACTTTGATAATGTTGGCGCCAAGTTGGGCTGCGATATGTGCCGAGTAGGCAATCACATCAATACCGGTTTCGCCTTCTTTGGAAATCTGTTCGCCACGGGCGTAAGACCAGATCACAACCGCAAGTCCGGCCTTCTTGGCTTCGCGCGAAGCAGCCGCGATTTCTTCATACATATTTTTGCGAAGAGAGGAACCCGGGTAAATTGTAAAACCTATAGCTGAACAACCTAATCTCAGTGCATCATCGACCGATGACGTTAATGCCGATATTGGATTTTTTGATCCGTAAAGAACGTCAGAATTGTTTATTTTCAGAATCAGCGGGATTTCACCTGCGAAGTCGCGGGCGCAGGATTCAAGGGCACCCAGTGGTGCTGCGTAAGCATTACAACCGGATTCAATCGCAAGTTCAAAATGATAAGCAGGATCAAACCCATCCGGATTTTTTGCAAACGTGCGCGCGGGGCCATGCTCGAAACCCTGATCCACAGGGAGAATGACGAGCTTACCTGTGCCTGCCAATTTGCCGGTATTGAGGAGACGGGCCATATTTGTTAATACTCCAATATTTTCAGCCCCATACCAGCTTAATATTTCACGTACTCTTGGCGTCATAGTATCTCCTTAGAAAAGTCAGATAATTTTAGGATTGATAATCCAAGAATGAAACTTAGTAAAATTACGGCGGGCAAGCAAGAATTATAGACTATAATTTGACTTCTGTAACACACCTGATAAAATAATTAGCACTATGAAAGTTACATTTGAACCAACTCCCAATCCGGCCACCATGAAGTTTCTTTTCAACCAAAAGATTTCCGATCAAACCTGCGATTTTCCCACCGTTGAATCTTCTGAAAGTTCGCCGCTGGCTGCCAAAATATTCGGCTTCCCTTGGACGGCAGCGGTTTATCTGGGTGAAGATTTCGTTACTGTGACCAAACAGGACTGGGTCGATTGGGACATTTTAGCCACACCACTGGCAGGCCTTCTGGGCGAGCACATCGAAAGCGGCCTTCCCGTCATGATTAAATTAGAGGCGACTTTAGACGAAAATCAGAACGACAGTGATGTTGTAAAGCAGATTAAGCGCATTCTGCTGAACGAAATCAAACCGGTCGTAGCTCTTGATGGCGGCGACATTGTATTCTCAAAATATGAAAATAACGTACTTTTTCTTCGCATGCAGGGTGCGTGTTCAGGCTGCCCGAGCTCACAGGCCACACTGAAAGACGGAATTGAAGTTCGCATGAAAGAACTGATTCCTGAAATCAAAGAAGTGGTCGCTGTTTAAGCCGCATTTATCCCGATGTGATGACGTATTTTCGGAAGCCTGACAACAAATCTCGTATTTTTTGATTTGGTATCCAGTGAAATCCTGCCTTGATGGATATCCACAATGCCTTTTGCCATACTCAAACCGAGGCCTACGCCTTCGCCTAATTCTTTCGTCGTGAAAAATGGATCGAATAATTTCTGTTGGTGCTCAACGGAAATTCCTGATCCGGAATCAATTACGCTGATTTCAATGCTGTCGTCTTTTTCAATTCCTTCGATTCGAATCCATTTTTCAGGCAGACCAGTGATGGCTTCTCCCGCATTCAGCAAAAGATTGCAAATGACCTGCGCCAACTGCTCAGAATAACACCCGATATTTGTCGTTTCTGGAAACCGAAAAGGCGTAACCTGCACGCCATTTTTCTTAAGTCGCTCGGCACACGATAACACGGCGATATCAAGAATTGAATTTACCGAAACCGGCCTGAATTCGTCTTCACCCGACGTGTTACTTACAGCATAAGCCTGAAGAGATTGAGTGATTTTGGTGACTCTCTCGATCGTATCAATAGAACAGTTCAGCTTTGTTAAAAATTTATCGCGGTCAAAATTTTCATCCGCCAGCATTTTTTTCATTTCTGTTTCGTTGATCAAAAGCGTTGTCAGCGGCGTGTTGATCTCGTGTGTGACTCCTCCGGCCATAATTCCCAAAGCCGCAAGCTTTTCGGTGTGAACCAAGTGGGCCTGCTGTTCTTTTAATTTTTCATAAGCCGTCCGCAAAGCACGATTTGCATTTACAATTGAGATCAGAGCCGTTTTGTAAGAATCTGCAATATCCAGTTTCATCTGATCGATAAAGAGAAAACATTCGATCTCGCCGTACTTGGTCATCAGCACGGTCTTGCCGGTTTTGACTTTAGGATACCTCACCTGACCGATATAAACTCTGGGCGCAGTTACCGTTATTTTCTGATAGACTTCGGTTATTCCGCGAATGGCATCGCCAACTGAAATATTTAAAATTTCACTGAAAACATCAGAGATTTCAAGGTTGAGATCTCTCAATTTTTCAGCGTTAAGTCCTTCAGTTGCTTTTCCAATAGATTTTGCGCCCAACTCTGATTTGAACGCAAAAACAAATTCGCCATAGACCATTCCGGTAAACATGATCGAGACATAAAAATTATTGTCGCTAACGATGCCGTCCTCTGAATATTGTACTGGCTTTGTCCGGGCTTCAAGCTGCAACAATGCATAGATATTTTTCGCAGCAACTTCGGCAAAAACTTCCACACTCAGCATGATCATTTTTTTAAAGGTTTCGGTTGATTCTCGGGGCATCTAAGCGGCCTTAACAATCGGCTCAAGAACCCGCATCACTTTAGAATCAAACTCATCCTTGGTTGCGATATCGCTCTTGTTAATGAAGCCCATTGCTCCATGCTCAAGACAGCTTTTTTGAATCTCTTCATCATAAATCGCCGAAACCATTACAATCTTTGCACGAGCATCAAATTTTATTATTTCTTCGAGAGCCTCTCGACCGTCCTTATTTGGCATGGTGATATCCAGAAGAAGAAGATCCGGCCTCAGGATTTTGTATTGCTGAATTCCATCGTTTCCGTCTTTAGCCTTTCCGACTATCGTAAATCCTAAATCCGTAAGACGTTTTTCAAACATTGTGAGAATTATGCCACTGTCGTCACAAAGTAAAACTCGTACTGACATTGAAACCTCCGGGCCGAATTGCTGCTACTGACTTTTCGGAAGGCCTCGTCGGATAATAGAGTGCACGTTTGAAATTAATATGTGCCAATGCGGGAATCCCGGTTAGGATTGACTTTGTCTTAACCTTTTCTTAACAGCTTGCTGGGCCGCTTCGATCTGTTCAATTGTGGGTTCCTCACCAAATTTCAGTTTATAAGCCTCGACATATTTTTCTAATGCACCGGCTTCTCGTTGCATCAGTTGATCAACCTTCGCCATCTCATTCGTGGTCTGCAGCAGGGGAGCAAAAACCTGCAGTGCATTTTCCTGACCGATCTTCATCTGTTCCTGGTAAAAATCATGTGTGAGATACGGCACAACCGTAAACAATGAGGCCACAAGTGCAATGTTATAACCCTTCGAAAAGGTATTAAAAAAACTGCGGTTGCGGATCTGAGGCAGGTACTTTTCAACTTCGGTACGATGAGCATCCAGGCCTTCAAGTAAAATTTTGTGCGCGAGCTCAGGCGGAAGGGCGGTGCCTACGAGTTTAGGCATGCCCATCCAGGCAAAACTCCAGCGCCAGTATTTCCAGCTGGCCGCTTGCGAAAAATAAAATCCGAATTTTTTAAAGAACCCGGTTCTGGATTTGTCGAGATCGAAGTGCCGGATGATGCCTTCGCTCATCAGACTTCTGCGGGCTTCGGAAAGTACCCTTTTTTTCGTGCGTGAGAGGTTTTTTTCGACCACCTCGGCGAAGGCCAGTTTATCCAGTTTATCCAGTTTATAAACGAAAGATGCCAGTTCGAAGTTGGAAAAACCGCTGCCGTTTTTCTCGAGATTTTTAAACAGGCGTTTCAGCTTGAACAGTTTATAACTGCGCGAAACAAATGAACTCTGTTGAATGTTTTCATCTACCGACGAGCTGAATATCTTTTGCGTATATTTCTCGTTGATGATGTTCAGGATCTCGATTGCACTCTCGCGCTCAAAAAGTAATAAGCACGCGGTTTTGGCCTGCGTGCTTAAGCTGAGAACTAATAATAAAAGAATCAGCAAAGAGCGGGGCATCTATTTCAGTGCAGCGGTCATGTTGGCTTGAGTTACCCACAGGTTCGAAAGAATCGTATCGATTTGCGCCTGTGAATCTTTGCCGGCCATACCTGCAAGTGTAGAAAGTAAAGTGGCTATGTTGACGCCGCCAAGAGCCTGCATACCCTGCTTTTTCGTTTTTAATACCTGTCCTAACAATGTCGGAACTTTATTAGAAACGATGTCTTTCAGCTTCTGTGGTAAAAATGGAGCTGCGTAGTGCAATGCTAAGGTTACAATAGCAACGATGGCAACGTCAGTCTGACCTGAATCAATTGTACGTTTGATGTCGTTCATCTGGCTATCAAGACCAGTGCTGATCTGCGATAACTGGGCAACGGCGCCGGAAATCAACGCCGCTTCTTGTTTATTAGCGCCGGCAATTGAATTAACCAGCTCCTGCTGATTTTTTGCCAGTAAGGTTTTAATTTCGTTCATGTCGATCTTCTGGGTTGAAGCATATTTTTCAAGCGCCGTTGACAGAACACCGGTAAATGCTGCCAAAGTCAGTTCGGCGGAAGACTGCGCCTGAATATTATTTAAGTGAACGGCCGTACTCGTTATACCCATAATGGCAATCATAAGACGAGCTCCAGTCATAAATGCATTTTGTTTTTCGCCTCCACTTTGAGTTCTGTAGGTTTCGATCGACTTAATCAGGGCGTTAATCTGATCCAGGCTTCGGCGCATTTCGGTGGATTGCGCGGCGATACTTTGGTCAATCAATTCATCGCTAACCTTGGCGCCTGCAGCCATAGCCGATAGCCCGATCATGTTTGAGACAATTACAGTGGAAACGAACAGGGCCAGATTTCTTGGTTTCATTGGAACTCCTTATATTGGGTGGCCTTTTAAAAGCCGACTTTTAATAGTTAAACAACAAGAACCCATGAGCAGAATGCATTCCAATGCTTTGAGGTGCAGGTTCGAGTTGGAGCGTCTCAAAAGTAGACAGTGGCCACTATTAGGCACCAGAGCCCGCCAGAAAAAAATTAGAAAAAATTCAAAAAATAACGTAAAAAGTCACTTCTTGCGAATCTGTAACCACGGAGGTTTACCAGCGCCGCTTAAAATTCTCATGAGCCTAATTTTTACTGGCGTGGTTTTTGTAACATAGGCTCGTGCTAGATTTTAAATAATAATGGAGACTGTAATGAAAAATGTTTTACGTAATCTGATTGCCACAACTCTTGTTACTTCGTTCGCCCACGCCGCAATTGCCGATAAAATTGTACTGCTCGACAACAATAAGGATTCGCTGCAGGCACGTGCGGATTATATTCAGGGCGCTAAAGAGCTGATCCGCGCCCAGTATTTTACAATTGAAAATGACTCGCTTTCGAGATCTGCGCTGGCGTTACTTAAGGACGCAGCCAGCCGTGATATAAAAGTAAAAATCTTGGTGGATTCAATGCATAACCTGATTTTACGCGAAACAATGGCGGCAGTTTTGTTGAACCTGCACCCCGATAAAAAAAAGAATATCGAAATCAAAGAATACAACAAGTTTAATCTATTCAGACCCTTCAGATACACAAAGCGAATGCACGACAAAGGCTTAATTATCGACGGTTTATACATGATCTCAGGCGGACGAAATATCGCCAACGGTTACTATGGTGTACCTGACAAAACAAAAAGAGGCGAGGCCCTGCCGGTTTTTGAGGATAGCGATGCACTCGTGCTTGAAAGTAAATCTATTGACGTGGCGGCCAAATATTTCGACGACCTCTGGAACTCTAAGTTTGTATCAAACGTAGAGCTTTGGGACTACTCAGCAGACAATCTTTCACCTTGGGCCTGCGCGGCGGCGCGCGAAGACCAACCAAGCTGTGACTGGGCCCGCGAAGCACGTGTAAAAGCGGTTCGGGAAGAAGAAAAAAAACTTGAATCACTGATTGAACAATACAAAAGCAACAAACTCAGCATTCAGCATGAAGTTACCGACTGGAATTCCAAGGCAATTGAAGTTCAGTCGATTGATTTTTTATTTGACGATGTAACGAAACAGAATTCTAGCCTGCGAAAACCTGAAAACAACATCGGCACACAACTTTACAGTGCGATTACAAAAGCGAAGGATTCTGTCATCATCATTACTCCTTACTTGGTTATCACTCCTGAACAAGAAGCGCTTTTCAAGATCCTGAAGAAAAAAGATGTGGCCGTGACGATCATTACAAATTCAAAGGGCTCGAACGACGTTCCGCCGGCCCATGTCGGATATGATAAAACCAAACACCTTGCGCTGAATGCCGGCGTTACAATTCTGGAATATCAAGGTCCGGATACTTTACATGCTAAAATGGTGCTGCTTGATCGTTCAACCATTTTTATCGGTTCATTCAACTGGGACTTCCGCAGTCAGAACCTGAACCGCGAAGTGGGAATTCTGGCTGAACTTCCCAATGACCGCAAAAATGACCTGACAAATGATCTCGTGAGAAAATTTGCTTCGATCATGAAAAAAACCTGCAAGATCGGCGCGAGCGTCTGTAACGTCAGCCGCGGCGAAACTCTTGAAAAACTTGATCCTGAGCAATACGAAGCGCTTGTAACGGCCTTCAAACTCCGCGAGCAGAATTCAGGTGCCCTTTATCGATTTCTGTTTCCGTTGATTAAAGGACAGCTATAATTACCGGATCGCCGATTCTGATTACGCCGGTCATCTCCGGCGTTAAATTAACCCCAAAGGGCACCGATGCTGTGCCCGGTTTTTTTCGGGTTTCAGCCAAAGTCTGAAGAGTTTCTTTTGAAACGACTTTACCGGTATCAACATCCTGAGTAATTACCGGACAACGTGCGCAGAGCTTTGGATTTTTAAAATTAATATTTCCGATTTTTACTTCCTGCAACTGATCTTCAAAATAAGCCGGTAATCCGTTGACCACAATATTGGCCCTGAATCGTTCAATTACACTTGGAGCTGCATTCTTTAATTTAAGTTTTTCATTCAGATCGTGCAGCGAATTTTCATTCACGAGCAACGCCGGTCGTGAATCTGAGAACATGGTTTCTTTCACAGCTTCGGTGGCCGCTCTTTCGAGATCCCTGAAACTTTCCTTTTGGTAACGGACCAGCTTGACTGTTTTAACCAGAAATTCCGACAGCGCTTCATTAATACTTTTATTCTCGATACCGGCCTTAACGACGTCTCCCCAAATGGTGACGTCTTCGGTGCTTGCGCAGTCTTCATCCAAATTGACTAATATTTTGTTACTACCGGCATACAGATGCAGAAAAGGGCCCTGAATCGCCGTTTTAATTTCAGCAAGTTTCGGAACCGTTCTGAGAGTGATGAATTTATTTTCGCTATCGACAAGCATCCATTGCCGGTCAAATTTCGGTCCACGCGCGGTGATCTGCATTTCGGCAAGCTTGATTCCCTGACAGGATTTTACCGGATAAATTGCAAGCCCGGTTACACGACCTTGCATCAATTTACATCCCTAAAATGTAATAAAACATCAGTGGCGCAACAATCGAGGCATCGGATTCAACGATAAATTTCGGGGTTTCGATTGAGAGTTTTCCCCACGTGATTTTTTCGTTGGGAACTGCGCCTGAATACGAACCATAAGATGTTGTGGAATCGGAAATCTGACAGAAATAACTCCACAACGGCACATCGTCATGGCCCAAATCCTGCGACAACATCGGCACCACACAGATCGGGAAATCGCCGGCAATACCGCCACCAATCTGGAAAAAGCCGACTTTATTTTTAGTCGCTGTACTCATGTACCATTCAGCCCAGTAAATCATGTAATCAATACCGGATTTGACGGTGCGCGAACTTTTGATGTCGCCCTTGATAATATGGCCTGCAAAAATATTTCCGGTGGTGGAATCTTCCCAGCCCGGTACGATGATCGGCAGATTTTTTTCGGCCGCAGCCAGTAACCACGAATTTTTAGGATCAATCTGATAATATTGTTTCAGCTTGCCGCTCAGTAAAATTTTATACATGTATTCGTGCGGAAAATAACTCTTACCTTCTTTTTCGGCGTTCTGCCATTCTTCCAGAACTGCTTTTTCGATTCGGCGAATCGCTTCTTCCTCCGGAATACAGGTATCAGTTACGCGGTTCAGATGTTTTTCGAGCAGTTTTTGTTCGTCCTGAGGAGTTAAATCGCGGTAATTGGGGATTCTAACGTAATGGTCGTGCGCCACGAGATTGTAAACATCTTCTTCGAGGTTGGCACCGGTGCAGGAAATCGCATGAACTTTATTCTGCCGGATCATTTCAGCGAGTGATAAACCGAGTTCAGCCGAACTCATCGCACCCGCGAGTGTCACGAGCATTTTTCCGTCTTGATTAATTAATTCTTTATAGCCGATAGCTGCATCTTTTAAAGCGGCCGCATTGAAATGGCGATAGTGATGATCAATGAATTGAGTAATGTTCATGGGCCTCCAAAAAATATGAGACCCGAATCTACTTTTAGTGCGTGCTTTCAGCAAGCTTTTTTTCGGCCCGTGCCGTTTTCGCAAGCTTGTACCAATGATGGAAAGTAACGGCAATAACCGTTACTCCGAGCAGAAAAATAAAAAGCGAATAACCGAAGAATATAATCAGGCTCATAGGCTGACCTCAGCCGGTTTTGCCGAAGTAAGATCTCGTACCACCCAGGAAGCCATGGCCAGACCGAAAGCACCGGTAACAAAGCCCGCCGTTCCGTAAATGACCGATCTGTGCATGCAGCCGTGCGGATCAATTTCACCCTGCGGACAAACACATTTAAAGCCCTGCCCGTTATCATAATTCAGCTCGATCGGCTGAATCGGAACTTCATCCGAAAAAACACATGGAATATTGAAAAACTTTTCCTTTGGAAATGCGTACTCCTGCCTGAGGATTTTTCGTACCGAATGTGAAAGTGGATCGATGTTTGTTTGGGCCAGATCAATAATTTTAATTCGGGTGGGATCCATTTTGCCGGAAGCACCGCCACTGGTAATGACTTTAATTCCGCGCGTACGGCACTCATTCAGTAAGTGCGTTTTGGCAGTGAGGTTATCGATCGCGTCCACAATGTAATCCGGCTGCAACGCCAGGATCTCAGCCGCTGTATCTTTACTGTAGAAAAGCGGAAGCGATTCCACACTCGCCTGAGGATTTATTTTTTTGAGCCGTTCAGCCATCACCGCTGATTTTTTCTGACCGACCAGCCCCTGTAGGGCGTGAATCTGCCGGTTGGCATTCGTAATGCAAATTTCGTCAAAATCGATAATGGTAATTTTGCCGGCGCCGGATCTTGCCAGCGCTTCTGCTGCCCATGAACCCACGCCGCCAAGTCCGATGATCATCACGTGTGTATTAAAAAGTTTTTTCATCATCTCATCGCCGACAAGCCGGCCCATGCGATCGAACCTGCGGTGGAGTGTGTACTTGTTTTCAACGATGGTAAAATTTTCGGTATTCTGGGTTTGCATCAGGTCCAAACTTATAGCAGAGCCTTTCATTGGTTTGCAACTATAGAAATTATAATCGGGCTGATTTTGGTACCCCAAGCCGGTACCCGGTTCCCTTTCCAGAAGCAGAGCGTTTAAATACGTCAACGGCGCCCACCCTCTTTTTGCTGGTAAACGCATATGCCAAGAAAAATCATACCGATCAGTCCTTCTGATCCTTACTACATTTCAGCTCGTTGCTTGAATCGCGAATGGTTTCAACTGCCACTTGCTTGCGTTTGATCCTTATTGGAAAAATATGGAAATCGAAACCATAAGACCCGTATAAGTAACTACCATTACTTCATGAACACTTACAAATATGTCTATCAAAATCGCGTTCGTGCAGGAATCTGCAAACGCGCTGAAGACTAACCCTTAACCTCAGAGTCCATTTAATGACGAATTTTTCCTTACGGGAGGAAATGCGATTAGCTCGTAGGCGTACTGATTTGGAGTTCAAGACATCCCGAAAAACAGGACGGGAAAGCAAACTCAAAGAATTTCTTCTTTAATTTATGAAGCTCAATGAAATAGCATTGGTCTGTTGTTTTAGAATTTTTGTGCAATGCTTCTGCATTAGGAACCAGGTACCTCCAGGTAGCTGCAAATAGTGTCGATAAGAATTGGGCGAAATATCGGTTTTGCAAGATGGGCATTAAATCCGGCGGATAAAGTTTTCTGTTTCTCTTCTTCACGCGCATAGGCCGTCAGCGCGATCGCGATAGTTTGGCCACCTTGATTGTCCGGGAGTTTTCGAATTCGTGAGATCAGGCTATAACCATCCTCTTCGGGCATTCCGATATCGCTCAACAGTATATGAGGCTTCATCCTTTTCAATTCTTCAAACGCCTGGTCTGCCGATTCCACGGCAACAACTTCCGCGCCACTTTCTTTCAAATAGCGGGTCAAAAGATAACGCATGTCCGAAGCATCATCCACCAGTAAAACATGAATTCCTTTGAGAACATGCTCCGGAAAACTCGTAGTAACTGATGGCACCGGATTTTTTGGTGCTCGTGTAGGTTTTAGCAGTAAAGGTAAACGAATTGTAATTTCGGTCCCCTTGTCTTTACCTTCACTTACCGCCGAAATTTTTCCGCTGTGCTGACCCACAATATGTTTGGCAATCGCCAGTCCCAGCCCAAGACCACCATGGCTGCGAGTTGTCGAACAATTCTCCTGCCTGAAGGAATCAAAGATATAGGGCACGAACTCTGGATCGATGCCATTTCCGGTGTCTTTTACAGTGAGCACCAAATCGTTTTCGATGGACTTCAACGTTAGCTCAACGACACCTCCTGCGGGCGTAAATTTAACCGCGTTGGAGAGTAAATTAAGGACCATTCTCTGAAGATGGTAGAAGTCGCCTAAAACTACTCGTTGTTCTGTGTCCGTTCGAATTCGAAGAGAAATATTCTTATCTTGCACCGAGAGAAAACTCGACTGAACCGCCGAGCTTAAAACTTTGCCGAGATCGACAGGCTCTAACTCCATCACCAGTTTGCCCGATACAATGCGAGAGACATCCAGCAGATCATTGATCATGCGAGCCTGCAACTGCGAGTTTCGATCCAAAACATCGATGGCTTGTCGAAAATCGGGTTCGGCGAGATCATCAGACTTTAAGATTTCAATCCATCCCTGAATCACATTGAGCGGTGTCCGAAGCTCGTGAGAAAGAACCGCAAGGAATTCATCACGGACTTTGATCGCTTCCTGCATTTTGCGAAACATACGGACATTATCGACTGCCATCGCAATATATCGAGCCAGCTCTTCAGCGGTACGCAGGTCTTTTTCATCGTACATACGATCTCCGGAAAGCAGCATAATAGAGCCGATAACCCGGCCTCGGGCCTTCAAGGGTACGCACATATAGGAAGTCGAGCCCAGCTCCGTCATTATCCTCAAATGCTCCGAACAATCGGCACGTATATCCCAGGTTACTTCTGGAATCAGGATGGATTGGCCGGTTTCAATCACTCTATATACCCCGCGGGTCGCGGTCGGCTTAGCTGGATGGTGAAGCAATATTTGCTTCGCCAGATCAGCCTTTAAAGGATCGTGGTGAACCACCATCGCACGTACGATCTGGGTGTCCTCGTCCACTAAGTCAATCGCACACCAACTGGCAAGACTGGACACCAGCAAGTTTGCGAGCATTTCAATCGTTGCTTCGTAATCTGTGCATTTCTCCAGAAGATTGCTCGCACCCGCCAAAAGGCGCGAGTTCTCTTGCTCACGCTTCAGAGTTGATTTGGAAAATTTCTTGGTTCTCGGCGATAAGCCAAATTCTTTCATATAGAAATCTGTTTACAGCAGAAGACACGCGTTTCGCTACTGGTAAATTTTTTATTAACAACCAGTGGCGCATATAATGTAAAGTCTACCCTTTCTACGGTTCCCGGTTCCCTTTACAGAAGCAACGCGTTTCTGGCCGGTACCCGGTTCCCTTTACAGAAGCGGGGCGTTTTACAAGTCACTGGTGCCTGCGCCTTTTATTGCTAGTACGCAGTTATGCCAAGAAAAATCATTCCGCTAATTCCTTCGGACCCTTACCATATTTCAGCTCGTTGCCATAATCGCGAATGGTTTCAACTTCCACTTGCTTGTGTCTGGTCCATAATGGGGGATTACCTCTATTTGACCTCTTCCCTTTATGGGCTTCGACTTCATTCGTTTGTTCTTATGTCCAATCATTTTCATTTGTTGTTGACCGCACCAAATGGAAACCTGAGCGAAGCGCTTCTCTATTTTATGCGCGAAACAAGTCGGGAAATCACTCGATCGTCCGGACGTATCAATCAGACATACGGAATCCGAAACCACAAGACCCGAATAGGTGATTACCTTTACTTCATGAACAGTTATAAATATGTTTACCAAAATCCTGTTCGCGCAGGAATTTGTAAAAACGCTGAAGACTATCCCTACTCCTCTTTACATGGCCTGTGCGGTTTAAGTCGTCTTTCAATTCCGCTTGTTGAGGATACAATTCTGTTTTCGCCTGAATTTGATGAATCCGCTTTGAAATGGATAAATACACCACCGGAGCCTTCCCTTCAGGAAGAAATGCGTTTAGCTCTTAGGCGCGGGAATATGGAGTTTAAGACATCACGAAAAACAGGCCGAGAAAGCAAACTCAAAGAAACTCTACTCTGATTTAGATACTTGGGGGACTGAACATTTACTATAGCTCAAGAATTTTTGTGCGCTGCTTCTGCATTAGGAACCGGGTACCTAAAAAGGCATTGGAAGTTGCTTGTGTTGATTTCTAGGATGTCGAAGACGCTTCGGTTTTTGAGGAGTGCGATTTTTTCGGCGACGTTGTAGATCGAAAGTGATTCGTTCGGGCCTTTCCAGCCTGCCGGGGGCTGGTCTGGGGAGTCGCTTTCAAGTAGTAAATACTCCAGTGGCAATTTGCGGATGCAGTCCTGAAGCTTGTGGTTTTTTTCGAATGTAACTGCGCCGCCGACTGAAATCAGGAGGCCTTTGTCGATGTATTTTTTTGCGGTTTCAAAACTGCCGTTAAACGCATGCACAAGCCCCGCTTTTTCCGGTGCGCCCCAAATGTCAAAAATCTGGATGGCTTTTTCATGAGCCTGGACGATGTGCAGAATCATGGGTATTTGAAACGCCTTAGCCAGTTGGAGCTGATTTTCGAAAAATTCGATCTGCAGGCCTTCGGATTCTTTCATGATATGCGGGCGGAAATCCAAACCGGTTTCTCCCAAGGCCATAGCCTGTGGCAGTAGGAGTGTTAACTGATCAAGTGCTGATTCGCAATCTTCAGGGCTATGATCACTGACGAAATAGGGATGCAGACCAAAACCAAGCCCGAAGTTTGCCGGATACTGCTTTTTAAGTTCGAGTTGCCGGGCCCAGTCTTCAGGACCAATGCCGCCCTGAAGAAAAAAATCGATGTTTTTGGCTAAACAGGCATTTAACTTCTGCTTAACCATTTCTGGATTTTGCGAAAAACGCGGATCGGCCCAATGCGAGTGTGCATCTACATATTTCATGACTATGGTCGAGCCTACTTCTAGACTCGTCAGTTATCAAACTTATTCCGATATAAAGTATAGAAAAGCTATTCTATTGAAGGAGTAATTTCATGAAGAGTGATAATTTTCAAATGGTAATCGAGATCAAAACCAATTCAGGCGCAGTGTTGAAACCACATGAAATTCACTTCTGGGACCCAACCGGCAAGAACAATCCAAAGCATCTGCAGGATTTGTATCCGAACTCGCCGTTCAAATTTTTAACCGATGCGATCCTCGGCCTTTGTTATCACAAAATGACCGACTACAAATCAATGACGGCCGTGCAGAAAAATTTTTCTGAAAAAGCCTATCGAACGCTTGATCCCTACACCGAACTCTATCGCAAATCGGCGCCGCGAGTAAAATCGCTCCGTACGAAAGCCCTTGCGCCAAATCTGCCTTTCGAAAATTTCGAAAAGAAAATGACTGAAGCGTGGTCTCATGCCTTTTCAAAAAACACGATTTCTTTAACAAAGCTGGATGAAGCGCTTGCTTGTATCTCAGAATTCGAACATCAGATGACCGAACCATTACTTTACAATTTTTCTGTGCATTTCTCTGAAAAATTCACCGAAAAGCTAACTTGTTTTTATTCTTTACTCTTTCACCTGCGCTCGATAATTGCGGTGGATCACAATGCACATATCGAAGACAGTTCTTATGAATCCGTCAAATGTGATTCTATTACTGATTATCTACCGAAGTCAGATTACACGGTAAATGATGCACTTTTGTACTGGCAGTTCAAAAAATTGAGCCTGCCTTTTACCGCACACAAAGATAAAGATGTGCGCCTGGAAAAGTTGTTTATCGAGCCTTTGCACAGACATTTTAAACAGTATGGCCACAACGCCTGTACCCTGATTGATCAATTGCCGCCCTCGTTTATGAATTCACTGAATCAGACTGAACTTGAAGAGGCTTTGCACCATGTTCAGATGGACTGGTTGCTCGGTTCTGAAAGCGGACTTTTGTTTAAAGTGCGCGAAGAGTTGTTTGGCGTACTGGAAGGCTACGAAAAAATATTCTGGCCGGAATCTGCAAATGCAAAATCCAAACAATCCTCAATTCTTAACCTGTGTTTTACGGTAACTGAAAATGAACTCTTTTCGGAAAGGTCGGCGGCTTAAGCCTCGGCCTTCTTGGCAAAGTATTTCTTGTAAATAATATAAATGCCAAGAATCGCGATCAGGCATAACACGCCGATTTTGAATTGCTTAAGAAATTTCAGAATATGGTCTCCATAATACGCCAGTAACAAAATCTGGGTGGGTACTGAAATTGCCGCTGCAATTCCATCAATCAAACAAAATTTCCAGGCCGGAAACTTCAGCATGCCGCAGGCCAGATGCCCCGGAAATCTGAGGCCCGGCGTAAATCTGAAAATTCCGCAGGCGTAAGCGCCGTACTTTTGGGTCCACTCTTCAATTTTAATCCGGTTATTTTCAGATAATATTTTCCGAATGGGTTTCCAGTCGAAAATTTTCCGGCCGAAAAATCTTCCGATACAATAAATTAAAAAATCCGCGAAAAAAACCGCGAAAAAGGCAACCAATGCTGCGGTTTCGGCATCAACGTGGGGCGCTTTCGGAAATGGCGGCGGATATTTTCCGGGATGCGCCCCCATGTAGGCCAGTAATCCAACACTCACAAGAGTAGCTTCTTCCGGCAGCGGCAACCCCACCGCTGACAGCAGCATCATAATTATTGTAAAAGCATAGACCCACATCGGTTCGTAAGCATAAGGTACCAAACAGACGAGGCTGTCTTTACTGCTCCACAAACAGTGAATCAAAGAATCATTCATCCGACTATCATGGGCATTTTTGGATCATTTGTTAAGCTCTTGAACTCAGTCGATACACTGTGCTATGGAAAAGTATGTCTCAAACAACCACTTCACTCGTAAGTTCGCAGGGTTTTGAATACGGCGTGAAGCATTTTTATAACCAAAAAGCCGGACTGATAAGTGAAATACTGTTTGATGCTCTAGATCTGCGTCCGGCTGAGGTTGAGTTATTGCTCAAATTAGGTGCGATCTACATCGGCAACCAGCGACAGCTGAGCGACGTGCCTGTTAGCGAAAAAAAATTGTTCCGGGTACACAGCAAGCCCCGAAGGTACAACACCGAACTCGACTGGACTTCGCTGATTGTGTACGAAAATTCTGACTTTGTTGTGGTTAATAAGCCTTCAGGGTTACCAAGCCACCCGTCCGTTGACAACACTGTTGAAAATTCTCTCACCCAGACAGGTCTGGTACTTAACCGACCTCTGTTGATTACACACCGACTTGATACCCTAACGTCCGGACTAATCGTTTACGGAAAAAATAGCGAATTTGTTAAAAGTTTCAATGTTCAGCTTCAAGCCCGCAACATCGAAAAAAAATACGTGGCCCTTGTTGAAAATTCGGCACCTCTGCCGGATCGGCTCATTCATTATATGGAACCATCCCCGCGTGCTCCGAAAAAAATTTCGGCCAGCTTCGTTGAAGGCTGGGCGTTTTGTGAACTCGAAATATTAAACCAAAAGAAAAATTCACCGGCATTGAGCTGGGTGAAAATAAATCTGCTGACCGGTCGCACGCATCAGATCCGCTCTCAGCTTGCTAATCTGAACTCGCCGATACTGGGAGACGCCCTTTACGGCGCAAAGATGAACTATCTGCCTGAGGCCATCGCACTGCGCGCCTGCGAGCTTGAATTTAACTGGGGCACTAGCCGCATGAAATTTAACTTGGCGGAAGAATTCGATTTCTATGAATAAGAATTAAATTTTCTTTTTAAAAACGGAGAGCTTGAGATTTAACCCCTGATTGCTGAAGTCTTCGGTTAACACAGGCTTCAGTTTTTTAAAATCAAATCTCCAAGCCACCGGATGAACCACAACAAGACCATCGATAACACTTTCAATATTTTCAAAAACTTCCATTGCGTTTTCATCCGCAAGGCGAATGCCATACGGTGGATTGGTTATAACCCAAACGGCTTTACGCAATTCACTGCGGCTTAGCCGCAGATCGCGGCTGTCCTGCAACTTTGCGGTTATATCGGCTACCGATTGATTGAAGATTTTTTCAAAGCCGATGCGATTTTGCGCCAGACTGTTCAGCGCCTTATCATCATTGTCAAAGCCCAGGCATTGCGGGCCGCTTTGCTGCTCGAACCAGCGATAATTTCTTTTCCAGGTTTCGGATTTAAAAAGTTTGGGCGCCGTTTTAAAATCCAGCCACGGAAAATGCCGGTTTAAATTCGGCTGTCTGAAAGAGACCGCTTCAAATAACAAAGTACCCGACCCCGCAAAAGGGTCGATGATCGTTAAATTCTTATCAATATTGATCTGCTGATTTAATTTTCTCACGATGTATGCCGCCAGAGTTTCGCGCATGGGGGCCTCGCCCCGGAACATGGCGTAGCCACGCCGGTGGAGATGTTCGCCTGATGTATCCAGGCTGATCATCACACGGTCTTTATCCAGCCGGATAAAAACCGTGTTGGGGCTGTCATCCATCAGTTTTATTTTCTTTTTCGTTAAGACATGACCCGCGGCTTCGATAATATTTTTGTCGTTATTTAGTCTTGATTTGTGTGATTCAACTTTCAATTTGAGTGTATCGCCCGGTAAATATTTTTCGAACTCTACTTTAGCAAAACCTTTTTCGAACTGATCGTAGTAGCGCGCTTCAAAATTGAAAATTCGAAGTAGTACCCGATTGGCAATTTTGCTGAAGAAATTAATCTGAAAACCGAGATGGTCCGCAATGTTGAGCTGAATACCGCCTCTTAAAATTTCGATTTCGGGAAATTCAGCGCGCGTTGGAAGCCCATCCAGATCGATCATTTCGAACCAGAAACTTTTCATTTCGGCTACGAGCTCGTTTTCATAATCTAACGGACAACTGACAAAAAACCGTGACATTAAAATCTCCAGAACATATCAAAAAATCCGTAATAGCCGTCGGTCGGATCCAGCCGTAAATGCGTCACATCGGTGGCATTCAGCGAAACCTGAACATGCAGCCGATCAAACAGCCAGATATATGAAAGATACCCGCCTAAAGCTTTTTTTTCAAAATTAAAACTCGGTCCGATCAGAAAACGGTCCCATTTATCAAGAATCACCTCGTAACCGGTCTGAAATGAGCTGGAAGTCAGGTACTTGAGGGCTGAAGCATCGCCTGAATTTGTCCAGTTCACGAGGCCAAGGCTTAAAAATGTGTGCGAGATCAGCGAATCGGTCGACGTGGCATCCCAGTAAAAATTCAGATTCAGCGAGTTTTCATCTTCCTGCGACAGCTTCACAAATGAAAACCCGGTACTAAGTGTGCTGGCTTCGCTGTCGTAAACTTTGGCCCGCAGATTGGCATTCGGCCTTCCGAACGCGTTCACGGGCACCAATGTACCGATGGTGATCCAATCGTTATAACCGTAGTAAACGTTGCCGAAGTAATTAACCAAAAATTCTTTTTCATCCAGCGTCTGGGCCGTATCGCCGATGATAATGCCCTGATGCACCAGCGGCTTATAGCGTGACGAAATATTTTTAAGTCCGCCTCTGAGCAGCAATTCGGTTGAACCGGAATACTCGCGGTTGAACGTGGAGAGATCCAGCCGCTTGACGATGTCGCCCGCGCGGATAAAGTATTTTCGATTTTGTCTTTTTAAAATCAGTCGCACTTCAAAATTGCCTTCAAAATTGCCTTCGAATTTTCCCTCGAAGACTTCATCTGCACCCAGCACTTCAACAAACGCAATGACTCCGCGGCCCGGGCTTTGCGAAACCACCGCAAGGGTTTCGCCCGGATACCAGTCGCGCGACCGGCTTTCAGCAAGTAATTTGTTTTCATCGGTGATTTGCTGGATGACGGCCTCATGAAAGGGCTCGAACTGCGCAAAGCCCGGTTTGCAAAAAGCCAAAAATATTAAAAAAAGCAAAAGCTTCAGGAATCTATTTTGGGATGAAAATTCAGGCAGAATATTGAACACAATAATAAAAATATACCGATATAAAAGGCGTAGAACAACCCGTATTTATCGGTTAAATACCCAACGCCTGCATGCATGAAAATAACACAGAAACTCTGCAGGCCCATAACGAAGGTCAAAAAACGTCTTTTCTGATACCCGGTGATTTCAGAAATATAAACGATGGCCAAGGGGTAAAATGGGGCCATCGTCAGGCCGATAAACGCCAGAAAAAATGGATGAACCGCTAAGCCCAGGATAAGACTCAGCGTTGATAGGCCCAGCGAAAGATTAAGCTGAAATTTAAGCGGTATCCTAAACGACTTAAAGATAAAAAAGATCCGGCCAATAAATAAAAAAATAAAAAATCCTGTGACGTAATCGCTGGATTCTTCAAGGTTCAGGTTAAAATAAGTTCGCATATAAAGTGCAAGCCTCGTTGAAACCAGAATTTCAGCGCCGACATAACTGGCAAAGAAGCCCGCAAACCAGAACAGGGTTTTAAGACTGCTTTTCTTGCCGTGAATCGCTTCATTATGTTGTACAAGACTGGCAAACGCGGGGCGCACTTTCGAGCCGAGAATCATTGTCGTTACAAAGAATGCAAGAATCGACGTGAGAATGAAGGAGCTCTGCCACCGGCCGGCAAACATCGCCGGCGCCCGCGAGGCCAGCAGCGGGGCTACAAGGCTTGATAATCCGTAAAGCCCATGCAGCATGGCAAGCCCTTTGGTTTGCTCATCACTCTCTGTGTTTTCTGCAATCAATAGATTTTGCGCAACTCCGGTAGCACCGACACTGAAACCGAAAATAATTGCACCAATAAGGTAAACCATAAATGTGGGGGCCAGGCCCATTGCAAAAAGTCCGCAACCCATCAAGAAAACCGATAGCGCCAGTAACCGATCGAGATGAATTCGTTTCAGTGAATAGGCAGCGAGTGCATTTCCGAAAAAAGCGGCCGTCGACGCCAACGCAAAGCTCAACGAGCCTTGCGAATTGGTCAGATTAAAGTACTGCAGCAGCTCCGGAAACAGCGGCCCACGGATATTATCAGAAAGTCCCAGCACGAACATGCTCATGCAGGCAAAAATAACTGCCCAGCGGTTGCGGCGAAAAGTTCGGGTCAAATTTAAAAACATTGTTTACGAGCCTAATACGGCTTTAAATATTTTAAAAGTGTTTATAAGCTGTTTTCGATTTACTTCACCCTGAAACTTTATCAGCGGCTCGTTCCGTAAGCATGGAAACCTTGTTAAATCCGATTGCGCCGGCGTTTTACCGTTATAAATCATAAAAACAAATGATTCCCTGATTAAATCCTGCTCGGTAAAACAACCGTTCAGCCCAAGAATCGACTTGCGCCAGTAATTGAACTTTTCTATCTGTTCACCGGCGGACTTTTTGGCGAACTGCTCTGCAAATGTTTTGAATTTCGGGTAGGTCGATTTAATTTCACCCTCAGACAACAACCCGTTAAGGTCTTTGTCGTAAGCCGCAAAAATAGATTCAACATAGTGCAAAAGCATGCTGAGGCTGCGCAAATCTGCCGATTCAAGCCGGCCCTTACTGGCTGCATCCAACCGCGCAACATCGATCAACGTTTCATAGAAGTCTTTAAACCCGTCTTCGGATTTGCCGACCGCATCCAGATGCCGAACGAGGTAAGGCAGGTTAGAAAAATAATTCCGGTAATTGGCTTTAAGATCCAGAATCGCACACTCTTCGTTGTTCCAGTTATTTTCAAAAACATCAAATTCCGGCAAATTACAATTGGCTTTTTTAAGCCCCAAAGCGATTTCGTTGTAAACCTGCCCACCGCCTGAAAATAAAATTCCAAGATACTGAGTGGCCTCTTTGAAATTGATCACACCATCACCATTACCAGACCGAGTAAATACATTGGCCGAGATCAGATTACTTGCCCCAGAGTTTTTCGAGCGCGGGTCAAACGACCTGGTTTCGATTCCGAATTTGCGGAATTCCGAATACCACTGCACAAGGCCCTGCTCATTTATGCTGGCCTTTTTGACTTCTTTCACGAGCGGTGTCTGACCCCAGCCTAAAAGCAACTGCCGCGAAAGCATCGTGTAATACAAACCGCGAGAAAGATCCATCCAGTTCTGATCCCAGACTTCCTGATTGGCAGCCAGTACGATTTTGTTAAAGCGGTAGATTACCGGAGTTTTATCTGAAAACTCCGTTTTGATTTCTTCGGTTGCCGCAATTATCTGTTCTTGGGCGGCGACATCGAAATCGCGCAGAATATCCACAGCCGATTTAGCGTCGAATGTTTTAACTTTGTCCTGCAGTTCTTTTAACGAGACCCGCTTTTGACTGCTGACACTTTCAATGAATCGACTGAAAATTCTGTAGATGGCCAGTTCCCGCTTGATATTCACAAAATTGGATTTTTTAAGACCGCTGAATGTTGCGATATCACCCGCAAGTCCCAAATCAAAAACCCGAACCAGCAAGATTTTGTAAAACGAAAGAGCCGTCTCTTTCGCTAATCTTACAGGTAAAATGTCTTTTTTGAGAATTTCTGTCAGTAATGAATCAATACTCTCTGCTGAAATTGCATTTGATTTCCGGTATTGAATCGTATCTTCAAGCAGATCGATCATGTCGTGCACATATTCAAAAGCATCGGCCAGCACGGCCGCGCCCGACATTTCAAATTTAACATAGCCATGCACCTGTGTTGAGTAAAGCCGCAGCACCGTTGTGAGGTTATCAATGTAAATATGCCGTTCACCTTCGGTAGAAATCTGCTCCTGCCCCACCAGCAAATTATTTACGGTTGAGGCAAGGGCTATCAGGTCTTTTTCATCTTCGCCCACAAGTTTTAGATTAATCGCCAGATTCTTCAGATCCTGAAACTGATAATTCGACTGCGAAAATCTCGAGGCCTTCATCAGGTTTTTCAGGCTTAGATTCAACTGCGCAAAACCGTTCTTAATCATCGTTTTTGAAAAAATCAATTCGCTTTTACGAAATGTAATCAGTTGCGCATAAGGCAACAGGTTCTTAACCTCGGTTCGCAGCACCAGTAAGTATTCGCGCAACAGTGAGATTTCGGCTTTGGTGATTTTCTGACTGCTGCCGCCGAGTAAAGCCGATTTTAAGGTTAAAAGATCAAGGGCCGCCACCTTAGATACCTGAGCTTCCTGAATAAATTTATCAAAAATCTGGTGCAACTCATCTGCGGTAAAGGCTTCTTTTTCAGTGGCACCTTCAGCGCGGGTCTGAAACTCTTTTAATGTATTATCAAAACATGAAAACGTCTTTTCAATTTCGGCATCGGTCGATTCCGATTTCATAAATTTTTTCAGATCAAGCGAAACATTTTTAAGACAGCTCAACGCCTCTTGCTTTATTTCAATACTGATCTCGTCTTTGGCTTTGCCTTTTAGAAAATCACTGCAGCCACTTAATAGCAATACCGGTATAACAAGCGTCAAAGCCGTAAAGTGCTTAAAGATCATAACTGGCCCCCAGCCACAATTGGTCTAAACTTTTATAGGGTTCGAAGTTGGTCTGAATACTGCTATCGGTATCGATCAAAAGAAAATCCAACCAGAAAGCCCACGGACCCTTCAGATTTAACGCATTTTTAAATTTAATCTGCCGAAAGCCCTCTTTTGAACTGGTTTTATACTGCAACGAAGAATCAAAGCGCAATTTCTTAAAGAAAATTTCAGAATACGCCACTTGCACCTGCAACGCCTGCCGGTACAAGAACCGTTGCGAAAGCGAAGCTCGATCGGGCGAAGCATCCGGCCCCAAATCGGTTACTTCACCACCGCTGGTATCGAAGTAACCCGCAAAGATATCAAAGGGCTTAAACTTATAAAATATCTGCGGACCGAAACTAAAGGAAGGTTTGAATTCAGGCGCATTGTAAGACGAATCGAACGGCGGCGATTGCGGATTACTATAAAGTAAAGACAACTGTGCAATGCCCCAGTCTTGCCGGTAACCGAGATCTGCGGCATAAGCATTTTCAAAATAAACTTGAGGCGTAATATCTACCCGCACACGCGTTGTAACAAGCACGCCCTTATACCCAAGTGCTAGCTGATTGGCCGGCTTGTAAATACCGGCCAAGTTTGCGAAATAGCCGCTTCCCTGCCCAAACCATACCTGTGCACCGTACTGGGTCTGAAAAATAACACTGCTGGTTTCAGGCTTGGCAATATCATAATCAATCGGCAAGGTCTGCCCCTGAAATTTCACATTCTGCGGAGGCGTTGCAAACCACGGATTACCCGATTGAAACTGCCCGTCTTTAAGCTCATAATTCGCACCCTGATCGGGTATATACAGCGGCGAACCAAACAAGGTTAGCCCCCAACCGTTTTCATTTTTGCTCCAGAACAGGCCCGTCAAACCCTGATTTTCAGGCAGCAGCGGATTCCACTTAAACTGCGGCTGAAAAATCCCGATGTTCCAGATGGTATCCAGTGAAGACCAGTTGTGTAATTTGCGCCCGACATGCAGAACGGATTTTTCATCAATCAGATTGGTGTAATAAATTTCGCGGATATTCAGAAAACTCAGAACTGAATCTCCGACCGCATACTGACCCGTCAGATTAATCTTGAACGCATCTTCGGATTTAGCGTCGGATTTTAAAGTAGCACCGATAAAAGCGAAGGATTTTTTTTCCGTCGATTCATAGTCCGAGCTTAAAAAAGTCAGACCTTGCGCGAGCAAAGATGTCTGAATCTCAGAATGGGACACCCAACAGAACATGAAAATAAAACTAATCAAATAGATATGTATCTGGTGCATACTTCAGACATTTCAAGTCTTATGCCTTATTTGCGAGCTGAAACTCAAACTATGCGTTTTGGGCTTAAAAACAGCTTCATTTGGCAATGGCGGCTGGACAGATGCCGGTTTTTGTAAATAGTATGTCTAAAGACAATGAAAATTCTCATAATAAGATTCTCTAGCATTGGCGACTTAACTCAGGCTCTTAGCATTCCGAGTTTCATAAAATCTTATGTTGCGCAGGCCGAAATTCATCTTGTTACGCGCAAAGATCTTGCACCGCTTGTTGAAAACCATCCCGCGATTGAAAAACTCTGGGTGCTCGACCGCGCCCTGGGCATTAAAGGCTTATTTTCTTTAGCAAAAGAATTGCGCGCTGAAAAATTCACGCACGTTTACGATGCTCATAACAACATGCGGTCACTGGTTATTCGACTGTGTGTTCGCGCAGATACCACTTTGGTGCGGCCCATGATGCGCTTCAAACGATTTTTACTTATTAAATTTCAGAAAAATTTTTTTGAAAAACCTTTTTCAGGCCAGCGCGATCTTATTAAACCCCTCGAAAAATGGGGCATGAAATTTAAACTTCCGGATACACCGCAGCTTTTTCTGAATGAGTCCGCACAAAGAAAAGCCAAGGAACTGACGACGCAACTTAAGGATTATATTGTGCTTGTTCCTTCTGCCGCCTACGAACTGAAACGCTGGCCCATCGAACATTGGGATGAGCTCGTCAAGAAAAATCCGAACCGAACTTTCGTTGTTCTTGCGGGTAAAGACGATTTTTTTACCAAAACATTGAACTCAAATCAAAATGTCGTCAATTTTACCGGCACCACTGACCTGTTAACATCAGCGGCCGTTATTCAAAATGCAAAGCTCACCATCAGCAACGACACAGGCCTGCTGCACTTCTCTGAACAACTGGGTAAACCCACAATTGCACTGATGGGCCCTGCGCCCTTCGGCTTCCCGTCGCGCCCTTCTACCGTTATCCTTGAGCGCAGCCTTATATGCCGACCTTGCTCGAAGCATGGCCAAGGGCCTTGCACGAATCCTAACTTTCAAGAGTGTTTAAGATCAATCACGCCAACTGAGGTAACAGAGCACCTCAATAGAATTCTGGATAACCCGGCATGATTTTTATCTACCGCTTCATTTTTCTACTCGTGAAGATTCCGGTTTTGATTCTGCAACCGCTGCTGAATTCAAAAATGAAGTCCTGGCTGGCTTTACGCGCTAGAAAAAACCTGAAAACAAAAACTTTCAGCAACTCCTATTGGTTTCATGCTTCCAGCGGAGAAATAGAATATAGCAAGTCGGTGATCCGACTACTGAAAAACCGCAAGCCAGATGCGCAAATCGTCGTAACGTATTCATCACCCTCAGCTGAGAAACTTTTTTACAACGTAGCTGAATTTGTTGACGAATTTCTGCCCCTGCCGTGGGACCAGCCCAAAGCTCTTCAAGAACTCATAAGTTACATCAATCCGCAGACCCTGATCTTTTCAAAAACCGATTTGTGGCCCGAACTGATTTTTCAGGCAAAACAGAGATCTATCAAAATGGGGGTGATTTCATTTAGCCCGAAAATTGATTTTTTAAGCCGGTTAATTAATTCATGGCTGTTGCCGCAATTGGATTTCGTTCACTTGGTTACAGACGGCGATACGCGTTTTGATCAGGTCTTTCATCGGCTGGAACAGCCTTCAAAAATCAAGATCAGCACAGAGTCTAAAGTTTTTATCTGTGGATCTACCTGGCCCGAAGATGAGGCCATCTTATTTAAAGCTTTTCAGGAACTTGAAAAGAAGAATATTAAAATTATTTTGTGCCCGCACGAAACTGGCGTACCCAATATCCAGCGAATCCAGAAAGAATTACATCGAAATCAGTTAACATCGCAGCTTTTATCGAATGAACCTGACCGCCAGAATATTAAAATTGATAAAAATGTTCTCATCGTGGATGAGATCGGCGTTCTGGCCGATGCGTATCGGTTTGCCGATGTGGCCTTTGTCGGCGGCTCATTCAAAGACAAAATCCACTCCGTCATGGAGCCTCTCTGCTGCGGGCTACCTGTAATAACCGGGCCGCATTTCAAGAATAATCTTGAGGCCGTTCGGTATCAGGGCCGCTTCGTTTTTGCGTTAAAGACATCCGATGAAATGTCCAGCTATGTAGAAAAACTTTTACTTTGTCTGCCCGAAGAAATTTCCGTGGAAATGAAAAGGTCCCGGAATGCTAGCGCAAAAGTCCTTACCCTTTTTGATTAAAATTCTATTTTTAAAACACATATTCTGAAATTGAATTCTGTTTTTTCAATTTTCGTAATTCAAACTCTAGACGATTGGAGTCTGCAATTCGTCCAGATTCTAAGAAAAAATTATACAAATGTTTTTCTGCATCACAATCCCATATGCCATTTACTTCTTAGGAATCAAATCCAACTTCAATTCTTTTTGTATTCCTTTTATTACAGCGGCGCCAAGCCCCGTCTCTTTGGCTTCACTCGAAAAATCATGAATTGCCGCCTCTACCTCTTGCGCAAGAGAGAGCGCGTTGCTAATCCCGCAGGATTCCGCAACTGCTCTCATGTCGTCCCAGCTGATGTTATTTATTTTTCCATTGCAGGTTATTTGATGTCCTTTTGTCCACTTGCCACCCTGTATGTAGGTCATGTCATAGGCGGGTGAAATACTCCACTGCCCGCTCTTATCCATTAAAAATGAGAAATTTTTTACGTGATCGTCATGGTTTATGGCAATGATGTTAAAGACCATTCTTTTAAAAATGTCGCGCGTGTCTTTGGCAACACAGCCGATTGTTTTTGCTACTGAAATAAAATCTTTGTAATCAATGGCCCCAACTTCGTTGTAATCAGAATGAATCAGCCCTCCGAGACTGTGCATATGGATTTTTTCTCGGGCAACTCTATCAAAGCGCTTTATCATAAAATGCTTTAACCCTTCATGCTCGAGCAAATGCACATCTGGGGCTTTGATACCTGCTTTTTTTGCGAGGCGCATATAGACATATTCCAGGGCACACCATGGTTCGTGTTTTTTTTCAACACCGTCGAATTTCAGTATCCAAGACTCGTATCCTTTGGGTAAATCGCCAAGTCCATGGATGACACTATTCGTTTTTTTATTCCAGCCGATTACAGCCTTGGCGCGCATTCCGCCGGCCGTACTGCCCACTTGCATAATTTCCGCAGTTTTAGCAGTAATATCCCCTTGAATTACTTTACGTGATTCTTTCACAAGATTACGAATGTCTAACGGAATTTTTTCATTTGTTTTCACATTTGCCGCAGGTTCAAATTCAAGGGCCCCCATACCGCGACTTCCCATGTATAGAAGTTTTTGCGCCTGCGAAAATTCGTTTAGGCCTTGATCTCTAAGTATTTTTTCGACAATCTTGTTTCCAAATTTATCTGGTAAACAGTCGGCAAATACGCCGGGCAATCCTAAAAAAGCATCTTTTCGAAGCAATTCCGGAAATGAAAATGTGCCTTCACGCAATGGTAAATTCAACGGCGAGATTGAATAGCCGCTGTCTCTAAACTCTTTGTCATATTCAAATGCGATATCGTTTCCATCTTCAACCAGAGCTCCGACATAACTCCCCCAAAGATAAATTTTAACGACTATCATTTTCTATGCCCCTGTTTTTTTCGAACTCTTGAGGGGAGCGGTTTTTGGGATTTTGCAATTAAGAGCGGGCTTAACTTGGGCGGTTCGATGAGCCCATTTATCTGTTCAATTCGGCCCGTCGCACGCAAAAACCCGATGAAGTGATCGATCGTGCCTGACTCGCCTTTTTCGATATTACGAACTGTTGAAAGACTAATGCCCATACGTGCACATACATCTTGCCGGGTTAAGCGAGCATTGATTCGGTATTGCCGTAGCCTTTCACCTATGAGCACGGCCACTTCTTTGTCTGTCATAAATGTTATATTTTTACTATTTATGGTCATTTTAAACCTCTAAGTATTATTAACATACCACTAATATCGGCATAATAATACAGGAGCTTAACAGTATATATGTACTATTAATAATACAAATTAATATGTAAATAGTATATTTATGATACTTACAGCGTTAACTGCAGCAAAAACCTCAAGTTCCGCACCCCGTACCAACTGACCTTCTCACCATCAACCAAAGCCCCTTTAAATCCTTGTTCCCCTAACGCTGAAAATTCTTTCTCAAATGGATAAGGTTCAGAAGAAAACAAGCAAAATTTATTTTTCAGTTCCTCATCCGAAACTTCCGGATACTTCTCAGCGCGAAGAAAATCAACGCCACCAATCTTAAAAACTTCCGCAATAAAAGTGTCTTTCCCGATAACCATAAACGGTTTTTTCCAGATAACATATTCAAGATTCGTAAAATCAACCTCCGAATTTGTAAGCAAAATAATCGAAGCAAAAAACTTTTCCCGAGACACCTGAATTTGATTAGCCAAAACCAACCGATATTCCGCCGCAAAATCCCCCAGCGCCGTACTAGAAAATTTTTCAGCCAGTACATCTAAAAACTGGGCCGCACTTTCCAACCCAGTAACATGCGAAACCAAAATCTCAATCCCCGCAGCCATAAGCGCGTCTGCCAGCTCTTTTTTATTTTCCTCTTTATCCAAAACGACAAAATCGGGTTTCAAAGCAATAATCTCGTCAATTTTCGGATTCTTAGTGCCCCCAACAGCGGGAATGCTACTCACCATATCTGCCGGATGAATACAAAAACGCGTGCGCCCCACCACATTCAGATTCGCGACCAGTAAAGTTTCGGTCCATGACGGAACTAAACTTACAATTTTAGCTTTTTTTTCATGCATATACCTATCGTGTCAACGACTGATAGTTGAGTCAAGTGGGCGGTCGGGCTAGTATTTCCGGATGAAAAATTATACCCCGATCAGATTGAAACCAGCTCAAAAAAAATTTCAAAAGGGCGATTTATTAGTCCTCTTCGGCGAATTGTTTAATCGCGGCTACGCCAACGGTTTGGTGGAAGAAGCCGAAAAAAACGGCTTAACCGTTGTTCGCGCCACTGTCGGACGCAGAGACGCTGAGGGTAATTTGCGCGCGTTAACGGCAGAAGAAACAGAAAGTATTCCAAAACCGTTTATCAATGTGCCATTAGAAGCCGGCTTCGATCTTGAAAAAGATGAGCACGGCAAATCCCCGAATGAATATTTAAGTGGAGTAAAATTAAGCGAGTGGCAGAATGCAAGTATACCGGCAACATCGCTGGCGGAAAGTAAGGCCAAAGGCCGCGCAAGGTTTAAAGGTAACACCGCTAAATTTTTGCAGGAACTTGAGCCGTACGTAACCCCGGGCCGCCATGTGCATTTTGCGCATTTAATGGCCGGTGGCGTACCTCGTTGCAAAATCGTAATGCCTTTAATGAATCGAGTGTTCAAAGGCACAGGCGACAGATTTATTGCGTCGGATATTTTCTGGAATAGCGGTATTGGTCAGTTGTTGCAGCAGAATTTTCATGAAGTGACAGCTGAAACTTTTAATGTGCTGGTAGACGAATCAACTGCCTTGCGTGAAAAAATTAAAGCGCAGGGTGGAACGGTCAGTTATGTGGCCTATGGCTATCATGGTACGGAAATTATTATTAAGGATGAATATCAGTGGCAATCGTATGCACCGTATATTCAGGGCTGGGCCAAAATTGAACTCGAAAATTATTCAAAGGCTTGGTCGCAAAAGGGTGTTAGAACCTGTGTTTACAACTGCCCCGAGATTTTAACGAATTCAAGTTCGATTTTTCAGGGTGTTGAAATTCCGCTTTATAATTTAATCCGTTCATTCGAACGCGAAGCCCCCGTCCACCCGATCACCGCCAAGATGAAAGACGAATGTAAAGTCGCACTAAAGGAAGATTCAACAATGAATCAGGTTTTTGCGCTTGTTGACGGTTTTCTATCCAGTGAAATATTTCAGAAGACCAGCAAATTTGAAGGCTGGCCCCACCACTCGCAGAAAGATCAGCTGGAAGCAGCTTTACACACTTCAGATAGCATTATCGCTTTGCATAGAGATGAAAAATCGCTGATGACGGCAACGCTCAGTGAGCTGGTATTTAAAGGCTGTGGTTACATCATGTTGCATGAAGCGTTTGAACCTCAGGCGCCGGTGGCATGGATCGGTCACGATGCTATCGTGAAAAGTCTGGTTTAAATTATGAATGTAAAAGTTGCAGTTACCGGCGGGCCTTCGGGCGGAAAAACCACGTTGATTGAAGCTCTTAAAAAAGAACTTGCGCCTAAGGTTAAAATTGTTCCTGAGGCCGCTTCGATTCTGTATCGCGGCGGATTTCCGCGCGTGAAAAATTACGATGGTTTTTTTCATGCCCAAAAAGCCATTTATTATACGCAGCAGGAAGTTGAGGCTTTGCGCTGCAAAACGCACCCCGATGCGCTTATTGTATGTGACCGTGGTTCACTGGACGCGCTCGCCTACTGGCCCGATACCGAAGCGCATTTTTTTGCTGAGATGAAAACCAGCCATGCTGCAGAATATAAACGCTACGACTGGGTTATTCATCTGGATACCGCGACCGAGCCCGATTACGACAACTCAAATGAAGTGCGGACCGAGGGCTTTCATGAAGCGCTTTCCCTGAATGAAAAAATCAAGAAAAGCTGGGAAGGCCATCCGCAGCGGATTATTATCACTGCCGACAATGATTTTTTTGCAAAAATGAAAAAAGCCACATTGGTGATCGAAGCGATTATGAATAAAAACACGTTCGCTGATATTCAGAAATTAATTTTTTAAAAATCTGAAATTTAAAATAATTTTATTATCTTTTTGTTTAAGCCCGTTAATCGTTACAAACGCTTCCGGGCTTTTCTCGCAAGTAAATTTATATTTGAACGAAACCGTGGTGTTTTTTTCTATTGTGTATTTCGTTTCAAAATTTACTTTTTTTCCGGGAATTTCATAAATTTCTTTGATGCTGCAGCGGTTATCAGCAGTGCCGAGATTGAGATCAAGCGGCAGATACGTCATAGCCGCTTGCGAGTTATTTGTTAATTTCAGCTCGAGCTTTTTAAATTGAAACTTAACGGCAACGTTCAGATTGTATTCTTTGATTTCATAAATTGCAAAATCATCGAACATTCGCGGTTTTAATTCGGGAAAATTAAACAACTCAGATTTATATTTCGATGCCGAATAGCACCCAATCGATGCAAGCAATACTGAGATGAAGCTGAATGTTCTCATCACGGTCGGCTCACCCAGATGAAATCGGCGCGGGGGCCTTCGGTAGCTGAAGGCTGAAGCTCCTGTTTGATTTCTTCGGGCGTCAGCCCTTCGGCCCAAACCTGTGAAAGCGTCACGATATGTGCTTCAGGCAGTCTTGCGAAAATACGGTACGGCGTACCTCCTCCGAACTGCACGTGGAATTCGCCGATGATAACGACGAGGACTTGATCGGGGTTGGATTTTATGAACTGGGTTGCCTGCCACGCCATGGTGTCGTCCCAGGCGGATTGAGCCGCAAAACAGTTATCGGGCACCTTACAGTGGGCCCCTGCTGCGATCATAAAGCGGGTTTTGTAAGAGTCTCGCCCCAGTTCAAAGCGGGGTGGCATCAACTTGAAGTCGTCGTCAGTGAGGCTTGCAAGGCCCTGTTTAGATATCTTGCTCGAAATGCTTCGTGGCAGGTTAAGCCCCAGAGAGAATCCATCGTGATCTGGAAAATTGAGCTGAGGGCGGTAAAATTCAAAGGGGATTCCTCCCCATTTAACCTGGGTGAGAAACTCAGGCTCGGCGAGCTTGCCTGCGCGGTAGCTATTGATTATTTCCTGATCGGTGTAGTTGAGGAATTCAAGCCCAACCGACACTTTCAGGTCTTGAGCCCGGAGTGCCGTGAGAATTTCGAGGTGTTGATCACGGTGAGAGGACACGCCATGGTTTTCACCGAGTAAAAGAATGGTACCGGGCCTAACTTCGGTTAGGAGGTGACTCAGACTTGTTTGAGTCTGGGTTTTGCCATCGAAAAGCTGCGAATAGGCTGCATTTGCGCAAAACAATGATATTAATAACAGCAAAAACAGCTGATTTGCCATAAATCCCCCTAAAATGACGTGGAAGTTCTTATATTCGATTGACGAAGCGGTGTCACATATTTATAAAAGAAGGTCTTTGGAATTTATTTAAGAGGTATACCATGGCAAAGAAATCAGGTCGCATAATCGTTACTTTAGAGTGCACAGAAGCTAAGGCTGCTGGCAAACCGGTATCTCGTTATACCACAACAAAAAACAAGACCAAAACACCGGGCCGTCTTGAAAAAAAGAAGTACAATCCGAATCTTAAGAAACATACTGTTCATAGAGAAACTAAATAATCTCTATCCATGATTCTTACCGATAAAGAAATATTAATTCATATCGAAAAAGGGCTCATTAAAGTTGAGCCCTTTAATTTATCATGCCTTGGTACGAATTCTTACGATGTTCACTTAGGCAGTACCCTTGCCTGCTACGAGTCCGATATTCTGGATGCACGGGCGCATAATAAAATAAAAACTTTCGAAATTCCGCAGGATGGCTTTGTACTAATGCCTGACGGGTTCTATTTGGGTGTGACCGCTGAATACACCGAAACGCACGCTCATGTTCCGTTTTTAGAAGGCAAATCCAGCGTGGGTCGCCTTGGTATCGACATTCATGCTACGGCCGGCAAAGGCGATGTAGGTTTTTGCAACTATTGGACGCTTGAAATTTCGGTTAAACAACCGGTTCGGGTTTATGCCGGAATGCCAATTGGACAGCTGATTTATTTTGTCGTGAGCGGCGAAATCAATAACCTCTATAATAAAAAAACCAGTGCTAAGTACAACATAAAATCTTCAATTCCGGTTGAATCGATGATGTTCAAAAATAAGTTCTAGCGCCAATGAAAAAATTTATCCTTAATGTTATTAGTTCGGTTTTTGCAAGTGTGTTTCTTTTTGTGGTGATGTTTTTTTCGTTTATCAGTATTCATTCAGGCCGATTTCCTCCGACCATTGCCCAAGCCAAAGATTATATCAACAGTATTGCCAAGGCGAAGGACAATTACGCAGCCCTGATGCAGAAATCAGAAAAGTTTATCAAAAATGAACTGAGCGATGATCTTCAGCCAAAAGCCCCCGCTGCTGCAACTGGTGATGAAGACGTAGTTGACCTCGATGAAATCAATGCGAACCTCAAGCAGATCAAAATCCAGTTGAATCGGATCGAACAACAAAACGCACAATTACTTCTTAAAAAATAAGTTATGGGCTAGGGCTTGGCGGCGCATCCGGCGGCGGTGGCTTCGGAGCAGTCAGTAGCGCAATCAGGTTGAAAATCTTACCGATATCAACCCGCGAGGCATTGACTGTCCAGTCTTGTGTGCAGGTTTTAGAGTCGTTATTCAGATTGCACTCGTGATCTTTTGCGAATTTTTTCATGTTGTTAATCGGAAAGACTTTGCCATTTTTCAGAAGCCAGATGAAGAGCCCGATCATTTCTTTATCGTCGAGGCTGAATTGCTTCTGAACCGGCTTCATCGATTCGGCAAAAATCGGGAAGGCTTTGATGCCCTCTTCTTTCTGGAGGTACCCGTCGCGGTTTGAATCGTGAGAAAAGTAGATCATTTCGACGTACTGAACAACATGCGGAAACAGATTGGCATCACCCATCATAACCGTGGGTTCTTTTTCTTCTTCTTTTTCTTCTTCTTCGGGCACTTTACCACTAGGAACATAGCCTGCCGCTTTCAGCAGGCTGAGGTAATAAGTTTTGTTCTGCTCCGGCGTAATTTTAAGCTCGCCCTTATCGTCTTTATCAACTTTCATTTTTGCAAAGCCCGGCATATCTGCGAATGCATTATCCTCATTGAAATAAACATCCAGCAGGCAGTTTTGCCCAACTTCATTCTTTGAATATAATTCGTTCGGAATCTTCAGGCATTTTTGCATGGCCACGGTTCCAACGGTGGTAGCCCGTTGCTTGCCTGAAATAATGTGCAGGATCAAATGATTGATTTCTTCGAAGCTGGCCGTGGTGTCGCCGTTAGAAGGCCCTAAAAACAAATTGGCTTCTCTGAAGCGGGAAGATGCAAATGTTGTGTTTGACGGATCAACGAGGTCAAGGCTGACAACGAAGTCTTTAAACTGATCAAAGCATAATTGGAACTCTTCAAGCAAAATGCCGCCAAGCTTGGAGGCGCGCTCCATGTCGTTGGCATAAGCACGGATCAGCAGACGCGAAAGGCTGCGGGTCAGATTGGTGTTATTCAGATCTTTCACGTGGTAAAGGCCGTTTGATTCGGCAAGAATTTTCAAATAGCCCTTATCATTAAAATTCATCAGGCCCGGCACCGCTACAACTTTAGTAAGCTCTTCAGCCTGCGCAGTTCTGCTCTTCTTTGTGAGTTCAGCTAAGAGTTCAGTTTTCGTGTACTCGGCCTTATTTTCGAAAACCGAAGTTATCAGAAGTTGATTTGCAATCCAGAGATGCAGTTCTTCTGATACAACCCGCAGCGCCAGCGAATTAAAACCCGGCAAAACTTTTTTAGCCAGCCGGTTTTCCGGCGGATTCAGAATATTTTCAAAGAGCCCCTTAAATAATGAATCCAGACTTTTTTGCTCGAATTTGGATTTCAGAAGTTTCTGGTTTTGCGCGGTCAGCACCAGTTGCGAAATTTCTGCTGCGGTAATCGTATGCGAGGCTTTCAGTTGCAGTTCAAGGCCAAGTGTTGCTTTGATTTTGCTGAACACCTTTCCGAAAGCAGCCGCGAATTCTTTTTCTTCAAGCACGAAAACACCGACAAAATTTACGAACTCAACATAGTTGGTAAAACCATGAATTCCCACGTTCAGTAATAAATGAATGTTCTGCGTGGTCAACAGCGTGCCGACGTCACCGGTTAAAGTGTATTTTGCACTTTTCGCCACTTCCATCAGTGCCGCGAAATTCTCGGGTAATTTAAATTTGCCTTTGAGCAAGCTTTCTGAAAGGTTTACGGCCAGCGCACGTAAATCATTTAGGTCGTAACTGTCCTGAATAAGTAGGCTGATTTCGCTGACCGCTGCGTGCGCCAGCGCTTCTGCTTTGCTAAAATCTTCATACTTAATCTCGTTTTTTCTGAAACCGGTTTTATTGGTTTTTAAATGTTTGAAATTCGCGGTAAGAACTCCGGCATTTTTCAGCAGCACTGGTAACTTAAGACTCAGGTTTTTAAAATCTTTTATTGACCACGCCTGAGCACCCTTGCCGTCTTCATGGTTACCCAACAGCATCACCTTGAGTTTACCGATCTGATTTATCAGCTCGGCGTTGATTGCAAGCGATGTCATAACCGGTTTAGCGGCCTCTAATAAATCAATGATTTCGGTATTTTTAAGTAAGGTGGCATTTTTGAAAATTAGAAGATCGGCCAAAAGGCTGGAAATATCCGAGCCGACCAATTCGTACACTTTGAATTTTTCAGCAACCTGTTCATCTGTCAGCTCATTTAGGAAGTATTTTAATCGCAACGATTGAAAAAAAACTTCACTCAGCGTTTTTGCGAACGGTACCCATTCTTTGCCGGCCAGGGCTTCAGAACCGCCGATGAGGGTCATTTTAAATTTGGTCACGAAATTTCTGGCGTTGTTAATTAAGGTAACGCGGGCGGCGCCGGTGGGGCTGCCTTTAATGGCTTCGATAGCTAGATTCAGCAGACTGTTCAGCTCGTAAGGGCGCCCTGATGAAGCCAGCAACAATGCAACCCGATTAAGGAACTCTTCAAATGCCGCCTTAGCTTCGAGAAACTTCTTCTCTTTCATTTCAGATTGCGCATCAGGTTTCCACTTCGAAGAAATTATTTTCATGTGCGGGTTCAATTTGACAATATCATTTTTAAGGCGCGCGATAATACTTGAAAGCGCCTGAATTTCGTTTTTGGTCAGTTTATCGGCATCACCGCCAACAAGAATAATTTTTAATTTCATTATCTCGACAAGTAGACCGGCGCTGAGGCCTCCGCCGCCTTCTTTTGCGAATTTATTTGCAATGTAACCGGCAATTTCGGCCGGCGTGTAGCTGTCCATCTCTTTACCGCGAACGTTGTCCTTGAAGGCCAGCAGCACATCCTGCAGACACATAAACGATTCTGAAACCTGCTCGTCCGTTGCATCACCCGCAAAGAAAAGGTTTAACTGGCTGAGGGATTGATCAAGGCACGAGGCACTTTTAATCTCGAGCACGTTGTTAGTTTTATTTTTTTCGCCGAGTTTCAGACCGCACCCGAGCGTAAATAACAAAACGAATGCGAGTGAGATATTACAAGATTTAGAAAGCATAACTTAGTCCTGCAAAGAAACGGTCATCGGCCTTATGCTGATCGAGAAAGTTCCCCGGAGCCGAAGGCTGCAGTTCGCTTTCGGTTCCGATAATATCGGCACCAAGATTCACTTTCAGATTCTTCATTGCTGCATACTTCATAACAACCGAAAGGAGTGAACCTTTCAATTCCTGATCGTAAGTCATGGCCAAATCGGTTTCGATTGCGCCGTTACCCACGAAGAAGGCTTCTCCGTTAAGACCGAAGCGCAGTGGTTTTTTATAAAGTGTTCTGGAGTTGGCAATACTGACGCCGCTTTCTTTGCCTTCGCTGTTCAAATCGCGGACTTCACCGCCGGAAATAACCGCCAGCGCTGTATAAACTTTCATTTTTCTTTTAAAAACCTCGCCCAGATCCAGCGAGGCAAAAAAACTGACAATGTTTAATGGACTGAGACTCTGTATAACTTCAGGACTTTTCGCAACCACATTGGTCGGTTGATCTGCAAGATAAGAGAGGCTTGTGTTGATGTTTTCATAATCCAGATTGAAATCGAGCGCCTGAACTTCATGATTCAGCACCACCGGCGTCAGATAAACAAAACCTTCTGCCGTTGAAATATCCTGATACATGTCACGTGAAAGCGCAATTTCGTTAACCGGCTTTTTGGCAATTGCTACCGAAATTAACGGGCGGGTTTTGTTTCCACCATAGTACCCGTGCAACATGAAACCGCTGTTTGAAATTATATCCAGTAAATTGTAATCGCGAATCGCGTAGTTAATATTTTTCTGCTCCTTGCCTTCCTTGAAAGTAGCCGGTGGCGCCGAGGCCCAACGGTTCGTCGAAACGACTTTTCCATCTTCAATCTTAGTCTGCGGGCCCTGATTAGGAATGAAGATCGGCATGAATGCGGCGCTCAGCCCGAACTTTCCCGCAAAATAATGGCCATGCAAACCGGTAAGGCCACCTTCGAGGAAATTAATATTGTCATTGCTGAAGCCCGACTGGAGCAAGCCGAAACTAAACAGAGAATCCGCAACACTCAGATTTTCTTTTTTCCGGCCGAAGGCAAGATTTGCGTCCTGACTGCCATAACCAACAAAACCCTGTGGAAATGCATAATACACGCTGCCGGGCTCTGAGAAAGTACCAATGATCAGGCTTGCTTCCGTAAAGAACGTGCCTTGTTTTTTAAGGTCGAGGCCCGCCTGAAATTGCTGCTGGGAATTTTTATCGACGTTGGAAGCCTCGGCATAGGTAATCGCTTTAAGTTCAATATCAATTGCGATTTTCAGTGCTTCGGAATCTTTCTTGGTCTTGTTTTTCAGAGTCGATGACCCTAATGTTTCAGCGAATACGGAAACGGACGCCAGCATAACGAGCGCAACAAGGGCGGCAATACATTTTGAATGATGGCAGACGATAAAACGCATAATGCGGATTAACCTGCGATAAATAGTCCAGCCTTATAACGGATTAAATCACTTTTAAGGGTAACCGATTGTCTAAACTACAACGGATGAGACGAGATAGGTCATCGTCAATTAATTAGACACTTCTATTAAACCAAGTGGGCATAAAGTCAGTAGTTGAAATTCAGGCCACTTTTCGGAAGATGCGATGGAAGGTTTCGACGTCGTCCTTTTGCTTGTTCCAAGACGCGTGAACCGCTAAAAAAATCCGGACCAGTTCGGGCTCGAATTGGGTACCCGAACATCTCTTGAGTTCGGCATAAATAATTTCGTCGTTCAGGCCTTTGCGATAAACTCGGTCCATCGACATGGCGTCGTACGTATCAACAATAAGAATGACCCGCGCGATCAGCGGAATTTCATCGCCCATTAATTTATCCGGATAGCCTTCGCCGTCGATGCGTTCATGGTGGCCTCTGACGGCCGGAAGAATTTGTTTGAAAAAAGGATGCGTGGCAAACGGCTGAATAATCTGTTCACTGATGAGGCTGTGGCTCTGCATAACATCAAGTTCGTGTGCATCGAGTTTGCCGGGTTTTAAGAGAATGTTGCGTTCAATACCGATTTTACCGATGTCGTGCAGGATTCCCGCGAACTCGGCAACTTTTTGTTCGAATTCATTCATACCCATTGCGGCGGCCAATTTGCGGCTGTATTCTCCGACCCGGAGACAGTGGGTATAGGTACTCGGTTCGACCGCTTTCAGCGCTTCCATTAAAGACTTTACCGAATCATATGACCAATCAGGAATATCGCCCCAAGCCATGCAGCTCCCTCACCCAGGTAATTTATCGGGATTGCATGGACTGGACTTGAGGTTTAAATCAGAATTTCCCATAATGAGACTATGAAAAACTTCACGCCAATTATTTCGTTTTCATTGCCGGTTTTATTGTTTTTGATGCTGCTGGCAGAACCGGTCTTTGCTGAAAAAGTAAAAGTAAAAAAAATCAAAGGCACCCAGGCTGTGATTGAAACCATCACCCCGCTGGAAGAAGGCCAGACCTACGAACTCATCACCGAGCCGCTCTCACAGGACATTGATTATAAATCCAGCGTTTTACTCTCGCGGCGCAACTCGCTTACTATTGGCGGCCAACTTGATTTTCTGAGATCCGACAGCCTATCGCAGAATCGATTATCGCTGCAGACCCGCTACGGGTGGAACTTTTCTACTCTTGAAGTTGGGGCCTTTTTTGAAGCGACAAGCCTAGATCAAGGAGCCGGTGCCACCACGACCATGCTGGGCGGCGGTTACTTCGACTATAATTTAATTCCCAATCGTGATCCCAAGAAAGTTATTTATGGCCCGTTCGCATTGGTGGGAATCGGCTCGACTTCCTATCCGAGTTCATCCGCGGGCGGCAGTGTTTCTATTTTACAGACCAATTTCGGCGGCTTCTTCAGTTATTTCGTAGGTACCTCGACCACAGCCCTGCGGGGCGAACTCTACGGAACATACCAACAGGTCAATACGACGGCTCAACAAAGCTCGTTAACCGGCCTGGGCGCACGCGGCTTACTGGTTTTTTACTTCTAAGATTTGTCTTTTTTTAAACTAGCTATTATTTTTCAGTATTTTTTCTGACTGTTTTTGATTCTGAGCAGATTGTTCATTTTCATTGAGTTGTGCACCATCACGTTGTCATCAAGCTGACCTCTGATATTGAGCTTTCGCTTTCCGATATCTACCATCAACTCAATTTTTTCCAGCAGGATATTCAGTTTAAAGGGTTTCGAAATGTAATCGATAGCTCCAAGTTGCAGGGCCTCAATCACAAAAGACGTTTCGCTGTTACCCGTAACCAGACAGATATTCAGATCGAGATTATGTAAAAGTGATTGTTTGATAAAATCCATACCGTTCATCACCGGCATGTTCATATCACAGAGAACCAGCGCAGGCTTGATGTTATTCTTGACGATCAGATCGATTGCCTGCTGGCCATTGTAGGCACGAACAACCTCGTAATTATGCATGATCAGAACTTCCGACAGAATATTATTCAGTTCACTCTCGTCTTCAATTACTAGAACCAGTATTTTATCCACTTTGCCCCCGACCCGTTTACGACCTGATTCTTAAGTTATCGACTTAATTCGGAATTAATTGAGCACTTTTGCAAGACCTTAACAATTTTCAGGATTTTCGGTAGAAATCTCAAAAAGGAACGTTCATAACGACTTCAGCGCAAAAAAAAGACTTCTTTCGAAGTCCTTTTTTCCTTAACATTTTTTAATCTGTTAATCAGTCGATTACCATTTGATCTGGTCGACGTCGTAACCCCATTTAGTAAGAGCATTTTTGTACATACCCTTAATAAAATCCTGAGCTTGTTCTGGTTTTAAACCCAGTTCAGTAGCAGAACGGTTAGTTAATTCACGGGCAGCACTGGTGTCACCGGCTTGTAAATTATGGAATGCAGCGATAGCTTCCTTGTAAGACGCGCCGCCAGAAATAGTTCTGAAGGTTTTGTCTTGATCTTTTTCAGTGATCTTTCCGCGTTCAGCACCCATAACAGCCCAAGAATTCAAAGCTGAAGCAACTGCAACCGCTTTAGAAGCTGAGAAACCGTAAGATTTCATAAGCTTATCCGCACCGGCTCTGATCAACTTAACATTTGACTGAGATTTAAGAGCAAAAGAATCAGTATCTCCGGCTTTGTTAGCGTCTTTATTATTAATTGCCTGACCGAAGTTAGATGCACCGGTATTAGCAGAGTAAAGAACTCCGTTTTTACCGAACCAATATTGTTTACCAGCAACGTTTTCCCAGAATGCACCGGTAACGCCTACACCAATTGTAGAGCCGGAAACATATCCTGCAAATTCATTAGGGTTAGCATAGTACTGGAAAACACCTAAATCATTGAATACAGACGCACGGCCTCCAGAGTCGAACTTAACATACCAAAGATCGTCCGAACCATAGCCCTGGTTGTTGTACACAGGATCGGCAGAAACAGTTACGCGAGCGCCGGTTGAACGAACGAAAGTACAACCCGGAGTAGGCTCAGAAGAGCTACGGCAAACGTCACCGAAAACGGTTTCGTATGGATAACGTACGATGTCTGTCGAATCGATCGGTGGTTGGGTTGTAGACGAACCGCCGCTACCGCCACCGCCGCCGCCACAGGCAGACAGTAAAGCAACCGCCAATATCATGCTGGCTTTTACAGCCAATTTATTTAGTTTCATATTCCCTCCGGAACTTGGGTTAGTTTGATGAGCTACACAATCGTTAAAAAGTGACACCATTTTATTTACGTTAGGCTCTATAGCAAAAACTGTGACCAACTTTTTTGACACCAGTAGACATACGGATCAGCTAAAATTTTAAGTTTTGAAAAAAATTCAGAGTTGCTTAAAGGATATGGTGAGGTTAGTGTTGCTCTACTTAATCTAAAGGAGATAGAAATGTTAAAAAACTTAAGTATGATTCTGTTATTAGTCGCATTTGGTCAGGTGAACGCAACAGAAACTGCCCCGCCTCCACCAACCACACATACCTGGAGCCAACTGTTACAAAATAAATACAGTCTTACAGACGCGCAAATGAAAGCGCTAACCGACAGTAATTTAGGCGAATCACACATGGCAATGGCGGCCCAATTGGCAAAATCTTCAAACAAGCCGATTGAAGAAATTCTTAAATTGCAGGCAGAAAGCAAAACTGGCTGGGGCAATCTCGCAAAGCAACTCGGAGTAAATCCTAGCGAATTAGGTCAGGCCGTTAGTTCTCTGAAACATGAGCGTAACGCTGAAAAAAAGCAGATTAAAGATCTGGCAAAAGCGGAACGCAAAGAGAAACATGAGAAAAAAGAAAAGCCTGAAAAAAAAGAGCACTCTCCTAAAAAAGACAAATAAATTCTAAATGATAAAATTATCGCTATTCGCCCTGATTTCCGTTTTCTTAAATTCAGCTGTCGCAGGTGATTGGATTTACATAAGACCCGAAATCGGAGCCGGCTATAGCGATAACGTTTATCAAGATGATCTGAACAAAAAATCTGATTTTTTTCTTTGGCTGCAGACGCAGACCAAATACGAAAATGAAACGGCCGCTTACCTCGGCCGAATCAACCTGAGCCTTTATTCAGTTGAAAGCCCTAATAACTCGTTAAACTATTCATTACGCAGAGTTTCAGAACTCAATTCGGGCCTAGGACTAACGCTTGGGCTTGGCGGATTCAGCTATTTCAAAGCCGACATCGGTTCAACCGACGAAGCCTTTAATAATTATTATTTGCTGGGTTTTGTAACCAAGAGAATTTTTACCCGAACTAATTTTGAACTCAACGCCGAACCCGGAATCAAGGTTTCGGCGTATCCGCAGCTCAGCGGGCGCAGTGATGTTACTCTGTTCGGCCGCCTCGATGGATTGTGGCGCGTTAAGACCGACGTTGATCTTAATCCTTATTTAGAACTGGGCTTTGTTTTTTCAAATCAAGCCTATTTTGTGAAAAATTATGTCGATATTGGCGCAATCTGGAGCGAAAAAATTAGTGAGCAATACAAATATAACGTCGATTTTTCGATCCGCAGTAGTTCCTACCCTAACCGGACCGTCTCGGATATTTTGTTTATTCCTAACCGAAAAGGCCGCAATACGGCGACCAGCCTTAATTCCAGCGAAAGTCTGAGCCTTACTCAGCTTTCTACTTCAGTGACAATGACGCAGCCTGAGCGGGATCTTTCTTTAGGCTTGAACTACACCTCTGAAAATTCCCTGAGCAATCTTGAATACTTTACGGAACTTCAGTTACTGGCTTCGGCCCTTTTTAAATTTCCGGCTAGATAATTTATTGAAGATTGGGTAGGCTTCCCGTATGTCAAAACTATTTTGTGCAGTCGCCATCTCTCTTTTTGTGTCTCAATTTGGTTATACTTACGAAGGCTTTCGGTGCATTCCCTCGCTTCAGCAGACCCGGATTCAAGTCGTCGTCGTTGGAAAAAATATCGAAATCCTAGTCGTGAATCCTTCAGGGTATGAATTTATGCCTCAATTTGACGGTTCGGGTTCGCAGTACTCGCTGTTTTTCAACCGAATGCAGGCTGAAGACCTTAAAGAACTGGGCGACGGATTTATTTTTAAGTGGCCAAAAGAAAAATGTTCACTTAGCGCTGAAAATTTCGAAATTAATTGCGCAGGCCTGGCTACAAATCAGATCGGCCCGATAAAATCTTACGGTCTTACCACGACTGAAATTACCGAAAAAACCAACTCGGCTGTGTATGAAAAGCGAAAATATAGATTCAGCGCTGAAAAAGACAATCTGTACTTTGCTAGTCTTGAATTTTACAAGGAGACCTGTGAAAAATTCTGAACCGACTGTTTCAAAATAAGAAATTAGTTTTTAGTTAAATCTCATTTTTGGGATGGATTTTACCGATATATAACCGTGTCAGAAAAAAGCCGTCTTATCAGGTTGAAGCTCCAAACTGAAATTGTACAAAGAGGTACTTCGGCAGCAATTACATTCTCGGCAATTTCAATTCTCCTTCTATTTTTTCATTTTGATATTGAAAGTTCGGTGCTGCGCTATTCCTGCATTCTGATTATTGCAGCTTCGCTCGTCAGACTCGTGATCTCCATGCGCATCAAAAAACATGAAAATTCGATGAGCTCAGGAATTTTAATCATCAACGTCATGATCGTCGTAACCACGGTTTGCTGGTGCCTGGTTTTTTCGACGTTTTTCTCCGAACTTACCGTCGGTACTTTTGATAGCTTTATCATCATGTTTGTGGTGATCGGTTTTACGAATGCCTCTGTGCTTACCCTTGGCAGCAATCTTAATCTCGCGTTGCCATTTCAAAGCCTGTTACTTTTACCGCCATTCGTAGCGCATTACCTTTTTTATCGCACGACGCTTGAAAACACGTCGCTTTTGATGTGCGTGATTATCGTGGTTTACGTTCTTTATCTGGCAAGCCAGACGATTATGTTTCACAAACAATTGAAAACCAAAGTTACTGCCGAGCTCGACTTTGAAATGTCTGTCGAAATGCTCAACACGGCCAATTCGAAATTACTGGCTGAGACCACCCGCTCTGAAAATGCTTCAAGACTTGCGGCGCTCGGACAGATGGCCGGTGGAATCGCTCACGAAATCAATAACCCGCTGGCGATTATTTCGATGTCGGTTGAACTTGCGCAGGGCCATTTACTTTCGGAATCCGATCATCGCGAGCAAATTAGGAAAAATCTGCATGTTGCCTCGACCGCCATTACCAGAATTGTTGAAATTATCCGATCACTAAAGCTAATCTCGGACAACAAAAAGGAAGTTATTTCTGCAATTCAGCTGGATACAATTCTAAATGACTCACTGAATTTGAGCCGTGAAAAATTCAAGAACGCAAACATTGTAATGAATATTGAAGCGATACCTGACCTTAAAGTTCAGGCTAATCTGGTGCAGGTTTCACAGGTGTTGCTGAATCTGTTGAACAACTGCTTTGATGCCGCACTCGAAATCGAAATGAATAACCGGTATGTTAAGATTTATTTTACCGAAAAAGAAGACTTCGTGAACATCTCAGTTGAAAATTCCGGAAAAAATATAGACCACTATAATATTCAAAAGTTGTTTCAGCCTTTTTTCACGACGAAAGATATCGGCCGAGGAACCGGATTAGGCCTAAGTCTTTGCAAGAGTATCGTTGAGTCTCTCAACGGCAGAATCTGGTACGAACTCGACAAACCCCATACAACCTTTACATTCAGTCTTCCGAAAGCCAAATCCGGGCCACGAGACAGTTCAGGACAACACGAGATGAACGAATTTTAAATACCGTAGTTCATGACAACTGTGCGGAAAAACATGATCAGGCCCCTGGCCAGAAACCCGCAGAATGCGCCCGCGTTTTTTGGCAATGGAAAGAGACTCATTGATAATTTCAAAAAAATCTTCAAACGAAACATGACTCGAGCACGAACTGACCGAAAGCTGACCATTGGTTTTTATTTTTTTTGCAACGACCGAGAATAATTCAATATATTTCATTTTAGCGCGGTCTTTGTGTTCCTCTGAGTGCCCCATTGAAGGCGGATCTACGATGATATGATCCCAGACATCCTCGGTTGTGTTAATGTATTCAAAAACATCAACACAAAGTCCCGTGTGGAGAGCCGGATCGAGCCCATTAAGCGCCCAGTTCTGCTTGGCAAGTTCAATGGCACCTTCTGCGATATCGAGGCTGGCCACTTTTTTGGCGCCGCCAAGACCCGCGTAAACCGAAAAGCCGCCCGAATAGCTGAAAAGATTCAGAACCGACATCCCTTTGCTGATTGATTGGATGTATTTCCGGTTTTCACGCTGATCAAGAAAAAATCCGGTCTTCTGACCTTTTTCAAGATTTACCTTAAATTTTACGCCGTGCTCGGTTGCGATAATTTCATTCTGGGTTTCAGTTGAAATGACCTCTCCAAGAAGATGTAGGATTCCGCCTTCTGTATGCCGGCGAAGTTTTTCGACAACAGTTAAGCAGATTTTTTCACGAAGCAGCCATTCTGCGATTCGGGGTTTATCCCAGAATTCATTGGCACCCTGCCCGTCAAACTGCAGCACTGCGATGTTCTTGTACACATCACAAATCAAGCCGGGTAATAGATCACCTTCACCGTTAAACAGTCTGAAGCAGTCGGTATTTTCAGAGATGACCGCTCGTCGAATTTGCAGCGCAAGTTGAAAGCGGGAATCAAATAATTCCGGCGTTGGCGGTTTTTTTTCGAGACTCAAAATTCGCAGACGCAGCGGGCTGTGCGGGTCGTAGTAGGCCCAGGCCAGATGTTCATTTTTCCCATCGAGTACCTGACACAACTGCGCCCGGGTAATACTCGGTGGCGCATTGGCAATGGCATCTTTGTAAATCCAAGGGTGCCCCCGCAAAACAGTACGACGTAAATTTCGGCTTAAATGAATCTGCAGTTTTGCCATGTGTTATGGGTATAGAAAACAAACCCCGCTTTTTCAATCCTTTTGAATATTCTTCAGGCTTAAAGCTTCAATGAGGTGATGTGTACCGGTAATAACTACTTACAAACAGCGCGATCAACATATACGCACCGATTTTCCACCAAACCTGTTCGAATATTAAGCCCGACAGAATCATAAGGACAGCAAGTAAAAATGGGCGAACTCGACCGGATTCCATTAACATCTGACAAGCATCTTCTATGCCCTTTTATTCCGGATGGATGTAGAAAATCCGAACTTCGTTTTTTTCGTAGCGGTCTTATATTCAAAGGGCAATGGCCTGCGATTTGCTCGCAATGAAAAACACACAAGGAGACCGTATGAAAAATCCACTGACAAGATCAAATAGAACCCGCCATCCAAGATTGGGATCACAACGTAGTTGGGGCACCTTGAGCCCATTAAGAGCCATTGCAGATCTCGAAAGCGAAATGGACCGCTTGATGACCAGCAGCTTTGCCTGGCCTGAAGAATTTGAAGGTGTGGATTTCTCACCGCCGTGCAATATCCGCGAGACTGAACGCGAATTCGTTGTTGAGTTCGATATCCCCGGTATAAAAAAAGAAGACGTTAAAATTGAAATCGAAAACAACCGGCTTTCCGTCAGTGGCGAGCGCTCAGATCTAAGAGAAGAAAAAGACGCGCGTCACTTCTTAACCGAAACATCTTACGGATCCTTCATGCGTTCATTCCAATTGCCTTCGCAAGTGGATGAAAACAAGGTCGATGCCCGTTACGCGGAAGGTGTCCTGACTGTCACGGTACCGAAAACGGCAGCGACCAAAACCAAAGAAGTGAAAATTCAATAAAAAAAATCCCGACGTACAGAAAATCAGGAGCGACCACCCATACTCACCGGCTCCTGATTTTTTTCACCGAAAGCGTTCTAAGAAGACTCAGAGCGCCAAGGCCTGCCGAAACCGTGAACCGCCTCTCCCTTTAGACGGCTCTTATTCACGGAGTAACCCAGAATGAAAAATAAATGTTGTCGTGTTGTTTTAACCGGCGGTCGGGTGGTGGAAAAACCACTACCGCCGAACTTTAACTGCTGGCTTAATCAGATATTTTGGTAGGTGCAGTGGCGCATCAGGATAGCATCTAATTAAAACACTACCCTGATGGCTCCACGACCCTAGTTGCAGAACTGCCCGTTGGTATTTCTCCAGAACAGCTCAAAAGCTGATATTTCGAATAAGGCATTCCTTTTGTTTTTTTCTGCTTAAGTCGTCCTTTGGACATGCGCAGAAAATTCCAAGTTGACCTTACTCTTCGCATCTTAGAAAAACTAAGTGCCATCACGCAAACGTCTTCTGATTCACACCAGAAGCTGTTACTTCAGAGATCCTCGTATTAGGTTAATAATACTTATCGATCTCAACTGACTCTCTCTCAGATGGGATAGTCGGTTTCATTGTTACCATGAATGTTTCCATACATCAGCATCAACTTATCCAACCACTTCAGTTAGCGTCAAAGGCCGTTAACTTCCGAAAAGAGGATCCGTGCTTTCGTCAAAACCCGTTCTTGACATGTCGTCCTCTCACCCGTCGAAATGCTGTTGGCTGCGGATATTCAGTTCTACACCAACAATTGTAGCCTTCGCCTGTGA
>JANPPN010000055.1:0-8397 GCA_031428535.1 Bdellovibrio sp.
TCTTCAAAGTTTTCTACGAGGGGAGACAATTTAAGATGAATTCTTTCAGAAACTCCAGACAGCTGTCTGATTCCGGTATTAATATCATCGGCATGTGAAGACACAATCTGACAGCCTTGAAAATAAAAGCCGATATCTACATCGCGGATGCTGGCTTCTGAAAACCGGCTGTAGCTGTTGGATCTGATCGAAACCAGCCACCCGTGCCGAGGATAATCGGCAAGCAGCTTGTGAATAATTTCGTCGGCTAGAAGATCTGTCCTTAACTCGATATTTTGGAAATTCTTTAACCGTTCTCCGAGCATGCTAAGATCCTGCGCTGACAAAGTGTAAAAAGCGTCCGCAACATTAAAATCCCGTTTTACAACCTGCCGTTCAATTGAATCAGCCGAAGCTTGGCCTTCGGGGAGATCATAAATCGAATCAGAATTTTTTAGAAAAATACTTTCACGGATTTTGTAGCGAAGCTTGTATTCGGCAAGCGGACTAAGTTCAGGCTCAAGTCGCGGTCGATTTAAAAATATTCTGCCGTCGGTGTCGGTGCGCCGACGGATCAATAACTTTTCGATTTCAGACGGCAGGTTGCCGATGTCAAAACCGCCGCCGAGTGCAACAACGTACTCTGGATTTTCTGAGATCAGTTTGCAGAAAACGTCCTGTTCAATTTGTCTGAATTCAGATTCGCTCCTCTTTAGAAAAAAATCCTGGATTGAACTTTGAAGAAAATTTTCAATTTCCTGATCCAGATCAAAATGACGAACCAGCGGAAAATATTTGGCGTGACGTTGCAGAAAAGTCGACTTCCCCACTCCGCGATGGCCAATCAAAACTTTTTTCATGGTTGAACCCCGACGTCCTGCCAAAAAGACGGATAGCTTTTGTTTACCACTTCCGGCTGCAACACTGAAAGCTTGTACCCCTTTAATACGATGAGCGCAGCCGCCATCGCCATCCTGTGATCCTGATCCGGGTCGAATGCAATAATTTCATCACGTGAAACCGATGAACTGCCGCCAAAAATCCGGATTCCATCTGCGAGCATTTCAGTTTTTACACCGATCAGATCCAGCAACTCGCGGGTTTTACCAAGCCGGTCTGATTCTTTAAATTTAAGCTGGCCTGTGCCGGTCAGTTCGGAAACCCCGGAAGCAAATGCGCAAAGCACGGCCAATACCGGAAACAGATCCGGTGAACTACCCAGATTAAAATTGAGCGCATTCCAGTGCTCATGCCGGCGAATAGTAAAGACCTTTCCGCTGACCAGAAAAGAAATATTCATCATTTTGAAAATTTCCTGAAATAACAGATCAGGCTGTTTGGAATCAGGGTTCCAATTGGTTATTTCTGCGTTTCCATTGATGACGGCGGCAGCGGCGAGTGCAAAGGCCGAGCTGATATCAAGTTCGCAGCACATCTCGCTTAATGGGGATAACTGGTTTTTTAAAACAGTACATTTTACGTACTCCTGATTTTCTTCTAACAGAAGCTTCATTCCGGCCGATTTTAGAAGATCAATCGTTAGGCCTAAATAGCCATGGGACACAACGGGTTTTGCAATAATGATTTCAAGATCAAACTCAAGATTCCAGCTGCTTAATAGCAAACCTGAAACAAACTGACTTGAAACTTCGGCCGAACAGGTAATCTGCCGTTTTGGTTCCCAACCCTTCGATTCGAGCAAGAGTCCGGTTGCCGTGAAAGTCGAAACGACTCCGAGTTGATGCAGAACAGTTTTAATTTCTGCCTGCGGACGCTCGAGCAGGCGGGGGTCTGCATTAAGCTTCCAAGTTCCTTTGTAGCGTGAAATCAAGAACGCAAAAAATCTGAAGCTTGTACCCCCAGCCCCAAGACTGAATTCGCTTTTGCTGCCAACGGACTGAACTGCATTTTTTAGCTGGAGCACATCTTCACTTGCGGACTCGGCCGCAAGAATAATCTGCGGATTGAAATGTTGAATAATCATGGCTCGGTTAAGCCACGATTTCGACTGCAGAATCTCGCCGCTGAACTGAAACATCAGTACTCCAGATTCTGTCTGTTAACTTCATTCAAAATTTCGGCAATCGTAACCGATTGCCGTTGGCATTTTCCGATTTGATTGACGAAAATAAAATCCAGCTGGTTTTGTGCGGTTAATTTTTTATCTTTTCCGAGCAATTCAACTAATTTTGGACGTTTAATAAGGCGCAATGCCGTTTTTAGATCCTGCTTCAGGTCGAGGGAGTCGATCAACATCGATATTCTGAAAAAATCATCAGTCTTCAACCGCCCCTGATGAAAGCTCCAACGCACTGAGAACTGCAAACCCAACAGCACTGAAATTCCGTGGGGCCAACCAAAAGCCGACTCAAATACGTGGCCCATTGTATGCCCCAGGTTCAAAAGCCGTCGCTTGCCGTTTTTTTCGAGGAAATCCTGTTCGACGATTCGGTACTTCAGAGCAATTAACTTCGGGAGTAATTTGAAAATTTCCAGATCAGCCGGAAGTTTTTCGATCCGAGCGAATAAATGTCGGTCGCACAGAACTGCAGTCTTAATGATTTCGCCGTAAGATTCAGTCAGACGCTCAGGAGGCTGACCCAGCAAAAGATTTTTACAAATGTATATTTTTTCCGGCAGGTATAAACTTCCGAGCTGATTTTTGGTTTTTAAAAAATTCAGGCCGTTTTTTCCACCATGAGAAGAGTCAACCGCTGCCAGCCACGTTGACGGGATCAATACAAGTTTTCTACCTCGTAGAAACACGCTGGCTGCAAACCCGACGAAATCACCTATGGTGCCTCCACCGACCCCGATGAAAGTCAGGTTAGTCGACTTCGCGACATCCATTTTTGAGATCTTATTAAGCACCGATTTTAAACTATCTATCGTTTTTAGATTTTCTCCCGACTTTAAAGCGATCTTAAACCGAAAAGCGCGGGCCCAATTCTTAAAATCCTTATTTTTCGCCAAAATTGAATCATAAAACAGCACCGTTTCATCGGGAAAAAGCCCAGGACGCGGCAATGTTTGAGAATAGATAATCTGGCTTTTCATAGGTTGCCAATCTAGTCTGTATTAGCTATGAGATCAAGCATCACGAACTGCAATCTCCTGCAAAGTGTCGTGCAAATGGCGCTACATAACCCTATTGTATTGCCTTTAAAGTCAGAGAGGACATTATATGAAGAAAATCAAAGTAACAAATCCGGTAGTCGAGCTCGACGGCGACGAAATGACCCGCATAATCTGGAAATATATCAAAGACAAATTAATCCTGCCCTACCTTGATATCGATATTAAATATTTCGACCTGGGAATGGAACACCGTGATTTAACCAATGATCAGGTTACGGTTGATGCCGCCGAGGCGATCAAAAAGTATAACGTCGGAATAAAATGTGCCACGATTACGCCCGACGAGGCGCGGGTAAAAGAATTTAAACTGAAAAAAATGTGGAAATCTCCGAATGGAACAATCCGAAACATTCTGGATGGCACCGTGTTTCGCGAGCCGATCATCTGTAAAAATGTTCCGCGACTTATTCCCAACTGGACGGCACCAATCTGCATCGGCCGCCATGCGTTCGGCGATCAGTATCGCGCAACGGACTTCGTTACCAAAGGAAAAGGCAAATTAACAATTACATTCGAACCCGAAAACGGCGAAAAAATTTCGCATGAAGTTTTCAATTTCAAAGGCGATGGGGTTGCGCTGGCAATGTTCAACACCGATGAATCGATCATGGGTTTTGCACGATCTTGCTTTAATACGGCACTCACAAAAAAGTGGCCGTTATATCTTTCAACAAAAAATACAATCCTGAAAAAATACGACGGTCGCTTCAAAGACATTTTTGAAGAAATCTACGTCAATGAATTTAAATCTCAAATGGATGCCGCCGGTATCACCTATGAACATCGGTTGATCGACGACATGGTTGCAAGCGCGCTTAAGTGGAGCGGAAATTTCGTATGGGCCTGTAAGAATTATGATGGCGACGTACAGTCCGACACCGTAGCACAGGGTTTCGGATCTCTTGGCCTTATGACTTCCGTATTGATTACACCGGACGGAAAAACAATGGAGTCCGAGGCCGCTCACGGTACCGTAACCCGTCACTTCCGGATGCATCAGCAGGGCAAACCTACTTCGACAAATCCGATTGCTTCAATTTTTGCTTGGACCCGTGGCCTCGAACACAGGGCTAAACTCGATGGCAATCCGGCATTGGATAATTTTGCAAAAAATCTTGAAAAAGTCTGTATCGAAACAGTTGAATCCGGAAAAATGACCAAGGACCTTGCGGTTTGTATCTACGGCGACAAAGTGACGCAAGATCAATATCTCAACACCGAAGTTTTTCTTGATGCCATTGATTCAAATTTAAAAAAAGCCATGCTGCTTTAGTTTGATTAAAATAAAGTCGAAATGATCAGATCGGACCCGGTCCTGGGGACTTCACCTAAAATCAGTGGCCATTTCGTGGAAGCGCAAGGGACGAAAAAGAACTCCGCCTTTATCGGCGGCGCTTTAAAAATTCATAAATTTCTAACTAAGAAAAATCACTTGAATACTATACGCTAATAGCGTATAGTATTCTTAATGGAATTGTTTGAAGCTCCGGCCTTTACGAAAGCCCTACCCGATTATCTAACCGATGACGACTACCGGGCACTGCAAAAACTTTTAATAGCAAATCCAGAGGCCGGCGAAGTAATGCCAGGCACTGGAGGATTCAGAAAAATCCGGTGGCAAGATTCGCGTCGAAACAAAGGAAAACGCGGCGGCCTACGAGTTATTTACTACCATTTTTCTGAGGATCAGCAGATTTGGTTTTTAACAATTTACGATAAAGACGAGGCTTCTGATTTAACAGCGGCACAAAAGAAAATGCTCAAAATGGCTATTGATTTAGAAAAACAAAATCGCTCTAAATTTAGGAGGAAGTGATGAAAAAAAAACGTGATATCTTTAGTGAAATTATGTCCGGCGTTGAAAGCATGAAGCAACAGCGCGAAGGAAAAATCACATTAAAAAACTATAAACTTCCTAATGCCCAACTTCCTGAAATTGACTCTGACTTTATTCGTAAGACGCGGGAAAAGCTAAACATGTCGCAAGGTTTGTTCGCCCGCCTTCTGCATGTCAATCAACGAACGCTTGCAAATTGGGAGCAAGGCCGCAGCCGGCCCAATGATCAAGCCATTGCCCTTATTCTTTTAGTTAGAGAATTCCCGGACACCATAGAAAAATTAAGAAGCATCGCCGCTTAATTTATACAGTTTGTTTTAACAGCGAAGGCTCAGTTTTGAGACTGAACCTTCGTGATCGACGACTTGATTTTTAGGCAGGGCGCTTTAAACTGTGAAATTATTCGAGGACCATTTTAAGCTGCTCGACTTCAGACAAGTTTGAAATACTACCCATGTCATTTCCATCGGAATCGTACCAACTGATACACTGAATTCTCCAACTTTTTGCATTACAGTAATCTGGTCAGCACCCTTCTTACAAGTTTAAACTGGTTTCCAAAAACTTTCTGCAAATGCCACTTCGAAACTGAAAATTAAAACGCTTAATAAAATTAATTTGAATAAACTCACCTCATCACTCCTTATTCAAATTTGACTTCCTCTATTGAAAACAGAACTGTAATTTAAAATTTATCTGGTGAATTATACAACCAGACACAGATTATTTTTTTACAAATGGATCATTATTTCTTGTTTTTATATCTACACAGGTCGATACAAATTCCAATTTAGTTTTACGTTGGCTTTGACCAACAAGATCTATCAGTTGTTGGTTGAACTCTTTCGCTGCAAAAAAATCGTTTAACAGAATGCAGACCGTGACCTCGCCCTCTATTCCAAATCCAGTTTCTGTATGCTCCAAGACAAGACGCTGATCTTTAGCTTTGATAATAAGCGCATCAATCGCTACTTTTAATGTGTGGTCAATGCCATTGCCAGGGCTGAAGAATTGAATTTTTGCTGCAGCCGGAACCATAAAGCCACCACTAATTAATGGACCGGCAAAAGTTGAAGCTGCTGATAAGGCCATTAAACAGACTACTATTAAAAATTTCATTTTATCTCCAAAGTTTGTAACTATTCCCATTGGTAATAGTCGCTGGTAATATTGATCTCAAATTCAGTCTGATTATATTTAAAATTATGCGAAGGGCTATATATTTAATATTCAAAATATATGTTAAATATATATATATTGTATAGTAAGCAGGTCACTATGGCTTCAATTTTTGAATTTAATAGCTACATAGAATTCCTAAACCAACTTGTTAAACAACGAGAATCTTTAGGAAAAACAAGGTCTCAACTGGCTTCGGCTATTGGTTGCCAAGCCGCCTATTTTTCTCAAGTACTCAAAGCTAAAGTGGATCTGACTGAAGATCACTTGGCTAAGCTCAGTGAATATATTTCACTGTCAAACCTAGAAACCGAGTATCTGCTGATTCTTTTGCGACTTCAAAAAGCAGGAACAAGCACATTAAAAGAACATCTTAAGCGTCAAGCTGATCAGCTGATCCAAGAAAATAAAAAAATTGGATCACATATTCGTTCAAAAAAAATAATAAATGATGACGCAATGAAAAGTTACTACTCGAGCCACTGGCAAGCATCAGTGATTCACGTTGCCACCGCATCAGAAAACCTAAGATCTGTTAAAGCGATATCGAAGCGATTTCACATGCCCGAATCAGTTGTGGAATATCACCTGAGTCAGTTAGAAAAATATAAACTAGTTCAATTTCAGAATGGTGAATGGCAGTTTTGCAGTGGCTCGATCCATTTTCCAAATGGCTCGCCCTTGGATAATCAGTTTCAGCTTTCTCGAAGATTGATGGCGCTTAATGCAATGGCTGCTCCAAATTCGGAAGACATACACTACTCTGTTGTATTTTGTTCGACGCCAAAAATGTATAAAATTTTACGAAACCGTTTTTGTAAAATAATTGAAGAAATTCACCGCGACATTGAGCCAACCGCTAGCGAAGAAGTTTACAGTATCGCAATTGATTTGTTTCGCACTTAAATTTTGTAGACGTTAAAAATAGCTTACTGTGGCGGCTAGCTAGCCCGGCACCTTTCGTAGTGTGAATATTCTTCGGTGAAATAAGCATTAAGATATCAAAATCAAAGATATTTTAAATACTTCAAATTTTTAAGCCGCCCGCTTCAACAACTTAAAAGAAGTTCCGCACTTACTGGCTAAAGTTATCAAGTAATCAAGCGTTACCTTGTCAGGGCTGCTGACAATACTTGACCAGCGCGATTTTGGTATGTTTAAAAAATCAGAAAACTCCGTGTTATTAAACTTTCGACCTTCACGTTCTTTATCAAGCTGAGCAATAACACTGCCTTTTAGCATCATAAGATCAGTTTCACCTTTTGAAAAACCAAGTTTTTTAGCTAAATCATTTGTAGATTTAAAAACTTCTGTAGATTTTTTATTAGCCATAGGTTACCCCTTTAAAAATTTATATCTTCTAATAGCCGTTTCAATTTCCTGCGGTGGCGTTTTTTGAGTCTTTTTTCTAAAAAGGTGCAATATATAAATCAAACCTTTAGATTCAATAATGTAAAAAACCCGAACAATACCCGCAAAGTCTTTTATCCTTAATTCTTTCAGCCCTTGATACCCCTGCATCGGACGAGAAACGGGCATACTTAAACTAGCGCCGTCTTCTAAGACCTTAAAAAGAATCAAAAGTTTTTGCTGTATCTCTTTAGATTCACCTTCAATGTCTTTTAGAGCTTGTTTAGCAAATATCAAAGCCATGCCTAAAGTTATAAAATTTTATAACTTTAGTCAACATTTAAATCAGCGATCAGGCAATACAGTTGGTAACCGCGCGGTAACAAAGCTGTTAGGTAACAAAATAAATTGTTACCGGTGATTCAAGCCACCGGCAAGTTATGGATATTATTGATGGTAATATGCGGGTTTTCACTCAGGGGTTACGCATATGACATTTAAGGCAGATCTATAATGCAAAGGCAGAATTCATTCGAAGTGTTTTTACCACTTTGTCCTCAATTTGGACGTCGGCACATGGTGGCATTCGAAACTCGGATTTTATGTTAATTACCAATAAATAAGCTTAATGTTCGGCGCCGTGAACCAACGTCCAACTTAGGGATTGAGAGGTTCTTGCAAGTTCAGACTCTCTATTATTTGTTGTAAGTTTTGTTTGCTGACCCCTGAACATAATTCAGGGGTTACGCATATGACCGCAAAGGCTAGCCAGCGAACAAAACTTTCAATAAATAGTCGTCCCTAAGGCCTGCTATTTTTTGTTTTCTGCGAATACCTTTTTTTGTCGGTTCTTTTTTTAATAAATTTAAAACCATTTTTCTTAATAAAGAAAAATTCTTGCCGGATTCTTCTGC
>JANPPN010000056.1:0-24938 GCA_031428535.1 Bdellovibrio sp.
TTAAATCGCAAAAGTGATGGAGAACCAGGTTCTATGACAATCTGGAAGGGATGGCAAATCCTCGAAGAAATTTTACCGTTATATATAACTCTTAAAAATCAGCGGCCACCATAATTTAAAAACTTGTGGGTAAAAGTCAGCGTTGAGCTGAATATAATTTCTTACAGTTTTGTAGGCTTTCCAGCCCCGCACCCATCTTGAAAAAGGCCGGTACTTCCAAAGACTTGCTACTTGACCCGCATATTGTGGTGGGGTATCGGTCAGCTTACTGTTTGTTAACAAGCCCTCTTTTTCAAAGCGCTGGGCAATTTGGCCCGCCACCACTCTAAAGAAATGATGATAGTGTTTACGTCTGGAGCTTCTGATCAGTAAATGAATATGATCATTTTGCACGGAGAGCTGTTCAATTTTAACCGCAAAGTGCTCGGCGTATTTTTCAATAATTTTAAGCACCAGTTTAAAGCTCTGCGGCGCGCGCAAGCTTTTTTGCCGTAAACAAACTCGCGCCACTTTAAAAACCGCGTGCAAGGGCTCTTTGGCTGAAAGCGGGCGACGACCGCGACCCAGCTTTTTTTTGCGCAATTCTCCACCATGAGAATATCTATGCACACCGCTAGAACTGAAAAAAGAATTTTGTTTTGTGTGGTTGTGATGACCGGTACCCATAATGACAGGTACAGCAAAAATCAATACCGGTTGGTGGCACGGTTAAATGAAGCTTGACGTAGCGACTTGTCCGAAGAGCGGCTGCAGGCGGATTTTTAGCTGTGGAGGCGCTTTCTATTGAGCTACCCACAAAGCCACTACCCACGAACTATTCAAACGAACCAAAAAGACCAGTTCAGATTAATTTTTCCAACACAAATTTACGAAAATCCGTTGCCGCGGTGGAGAGCGGCTTTTCTTTCAGCCAGGCAAGCGAGATCTCATTTTTTAGATTGGCTTTTGTGCCTTTGAAAATGTGCAGGCTTGTGCCTTCTTTCAGAATAATTCCCGTTAAGTGATCTGGCAGAACGGCCACGCCCATATCCTGCTTGATAAGGCTTGCTAGGCCCTGAACGTTCATGGCCCAGGCTCGGATATTCAGACCGAGATTCTTTTTTGAATAATGGTACTGAAACCACATTCGCAAAATGGATTCCTTATGCTCATACTCGAGAAAATCCAGATGTAACAATTGTTTAAGATTCTCTGCACCGCGAAACTTGATTTTTTTGTCTTTCATGTAATTGGCCGAAGCCACCAGATTAAGATTTTCTTTATACACGACGTGCGCTGCAAGTTTTTTATTTTTCTGCAATGAATCGACAAAGGCCAGATCAAGCGCACCCTGCAGCAATTGTTCAACCAGAAATGTGCCGTAGCCGTAGCTCAGTTCAAATCGCACCAGCGGGTTTTTTTTTGCCCACTCGGCGATTAGCGGTATCACAACATTGTTGCCGAACTCGGTTGGCATTCCGATGGTGATCAGCCCCTCGAGTTTGGTGTTATCGGGATTTTTTATCGCGTTCAGTGTCTGATTAATTTCGGTGAACGATTTCAGGCAGGTCTTGTAAAGCTGATCGGCTTCGTAAGTGGCATAGAGCATCGTGCGATTCCGGATAAACAGCGTAATTTCAAGGCTTTCTTCAAAACTTTTAATATGCTGGCTGATGCCTGATTGTGTTAAAAACAGTTCCTGAGCGGCCAAAGTCATACTCTTCAACCGATACACGGACTCAAAAATCTTAAGCTGATTTATGTTTAAATTGGCTATAGCGGAACTGACCATGCAAAACTTCTCCAATTGATTTTTTTGGCACCTGCAAGCGCCATTTCGGAACCAGTTTAGCATAAGTTTTTATAATGTATAAATATTATTTTAAATAATTATTCATTATGAATATTTAGACCTATAAAAAGCTCATTCAACATTGAGCGAGGAATTCAAAATGAAAAATTTATTATTTGCGTGTTTTGCCGGTTTTCTGATCACAACCACCGCCGCCGCTGCCCAACCGGCTTTTCAGGCAGGCGCTGATCAATTCAATGAAATCATCCGTTGCCAACCCCTTGTTCTGCAACCCGATGTCAACATCAGTGTTTCTGTTGAGGCCGGCGGATATGCGGGTTTAACTCAAGTGAAAGTTAGCCGAACTTTGTTAGGCCGCACCACTTCACAGACTCACATTGTTAAAGCTCTTACAAGACCTGAAGCTCATGCTAATGAAGGTATCACCTACGTCAGCTCTGAAATCCGAATGACGGTCAATTTTACCACGACCTACGGCATGTTGAAGATCCGCGAGAACGGCAGCACTTCAACAACCGAACTTTCGTGCGAGCTGATCTTACAAAACCCGCAGGTTAACTACGTTTACTAAAAGGAACGACGATGAAAACGATTATTGCAGCATTTTTTCTATTTTCTAACCTGGCGCTGGCAAATAACTACCAGAACGACAACACCGAAATTTCCTACACAGTTCTGCAATTGGCTTCGATCGATGCCAACATCGCATCGATCCGTTTAAACGATTCCGGCGTCATGACTGTTACCAAGCACGACCGCGCTTTCAAAACTGTGAAATTGACCGAAAAAAACAAAGAAGACTTTTTCTGGCTGGCACAGATGCTGGTTGAAGCCGACCTCGAAACTGAAAACCGCACTGCCGTCTGCGAAATACTTTTGCCCGCGCACGCGATTCAAAATCTGCAGGTCTTCGATGCGAACGAAGGGGTCATGAAATTAGTACTCTCTTCAAGCTCATGTGCTTTACCGAGCTACACCCACCCGAAAGAGGAACAACTCACCAAAGCAGCTCTTTTCCTGAAAGCTAAACTCATTGTTTTAGCCCAACAGTTGATCAATTAACCTAAATAAAAGTATCCACGAATTTTGGCCTGCGGGCTTAATGTTTGAGCAGCTATTAAAAAGTCTGAAATTAAATTTATTTGCATCAGAGTTCTCAAGCAGTTATAAGCTTCACAGGAGAAATCAATGAAATTATTCAGTATTTTAACAATATTATTTGCAATTGTTCTAACAACTTTTGCCGGGCCGACAACTAACCGCGAAGAATATCGTGGAGACGCTTTACTGACTAAAGCTCAACAAGCTGAGTACACAGAGCGCCTGAATAAAGGTACCGAGTATTTCGATGCCGGCAAGTATGAGCTTGCCGAAGCCGAATACAAAGCCATTCTGAAATTCGCTCCTAAAAAAGCGCTTGCTTACTTCAACCTCGGTTTAACTAAATACAAACAGGGTAACTTCGCTGAAGCTATTAAGCATTTCGATAAAGTCGTAAAAATGCGTTCTTATTATGTTGGAGCCGCATTCTATTATAAAGCAATTTCGCAAATGAATCTGGATCAGAACGATGAGGCCGCGAAAACGGCGAAACGTTATACTCAGGCCCGCTTCTTCTACAAGCCTTCACAGGAACTCATCCAAACCATCAAAACCGGATCAGATGAATACTATGAAAATGCGCTTAAAGCTGCGAAAGATGAAAACTACGAACTTTGCCTCCTCGAAATGGACGAATCAGTTTTGACCGACACCCGCAAAGGTAAAGAGCTAATCAACAAATGTATGGTCAGTCTCAAGACAGCTCCTCCAACTGAAGTAGCGACGACTGCAGTGATGACAAAGGGTAACTACTACAATTTATTTTTTGATGCTAATGTAAGCCAAACTGACAATATCTATCAAGAAAACACAGGCAAAATTAAAAAAATGACATATTTTGCTAAGGTCGGCGGTCAATACGTATTCAGAAATAAAGTGGATTACGGAATCGGACTTAGCTACGAACATTTCAATGCTGTTGATTTACCTCGGTTTAAAAATGAGACTTACAATGTCTTCATACCATTTTACTATAGAGCTGATAAAAACTATTACAGCGCAAGAGTGTTCTACAACCATGATAAATACGAGGGATCAGACGCCTACTCCGGAGCTGGATTATCGTTTAATTACTCATACATTGAGAGCCAATACTTAGTCGGATTTTACGGATCATCATCAAAAAAGACCTCATTAGCCTCTGCCTTTGATTACAAAAAGGGCAACTACAATGCAGCCAGATTATATGCTTCACGCTTTATGGATGAGTTAACTCTGAGTGCCAACGTTGGTTATGACCAGAACATGTCTGGCGATCAGCCTTGGGCCGGTGGAAACGTTCTTCCATACGCCAACAAAACCATTAGTTACAGTCTGACTGTCGGCTATGACTTTAATAAAGTTTCTAAACTTAGTTTACGTGGAAATTTTGCTGACAAGGATTATACAAATATAGTCTCCACTGCTAACACTGACCGAGCCGACAAAACGACAAGTTTTGTATTGGACTATGAGCACAAATTCAACGCCAATGTTAAAGGCAATTTACAGCAAAAATTGATACAAAATGCCTCAAACTATGAGGCTCCTGCAGATTTTGTCGATCGAGATTACACTGAAAACATAACTACACTTGGAATATCACTACTAACTTACTAACTTTTAAAAAAAGGACTACTCTATGAAAAATTTTATTTTACCTATTTTAATCACCTGCGCATTAAATGTCACAGCGCTTGCTGTTGATGTTAGCCCTGCACAAGTCGAAGATCCAAAAAAAGCTGACGAAGTGTTAATTACAAATTCCCAGACTAAAAAATTATCAGTCGAAGAGCGCCGTAAAGAATTAAAGAAAAAGCACGCTGCAAAAAAAGCGGCGGCGGCAGCTGCAAAAGCAGCCTCAAAGAATGTCTCAGTTGATAACTCCGAAGCTAATCTGGATCCACTTAAAGACATGCAAAACGAAAAAACGGTTCAAGAGCACAAAGAAGATAAAGCTCCTAATAAGTAGTTCTTTAGCACATATTGAATCTGTTAATTGGAGCAGCCTAATCGCTGCTCTTTTTTTTGCAACTTGGCCACTAAAAAGTGATAAGTACGAGCCCACAAACAATTAGAAAAATGTGAATCGCAAATCGCAATACTTTATACATTAATTAAAATGCGACTTACGATTAACAGGCATGAAAAAGGCAAAAAAAAGGAGGCTTAACAGCCCCCTTTTGAAGTTTTGGGTATTTAGAAGAATTAGTTATTACCGCCGCCGTTACCGCCGGTGCCACCTTCGTTTCCAGTGCCGTTACCGCCGCCGCCGCCTTTACCGTTTCCGCAATTACCGACGCAACTGTTATTCCCTGGAGGATCAACTGGTGGTGGATCGACTGGTGGAGGATCAACTGGTGGAGGATCAACTGGTGGAGGATCAACTGGTGGAGGATCAACTGGTGGAGGATCGACTGGTGGAGGATCAACTGGTGGAGGATCAACTGGTGGAGGATCAACTGGTGGAGGATCGACTGGTGGAGGATCGACTGGTGGAGGATCGACTGGTGGAGGATCGACTGGAGCATCGCCGCCGGTCGTTACAACCGTATCGCCGATTCCAGCTACTGTATTTTGCGGAGGTTGGCTAGGCGAAAATAATGCTGCTATTGCAACTTCGTTTTTCTTTTCATCGCACTTAAGATCAAGATTATCGCAAAGTTCTCCATTTGCATTGTGTTTATTATCAGACTCAGTTTCTGCCACAACTTTGCCTTTAACTTTAAACTTAAGCGCGGCTTTTTTCGAGTTTCTATCTTTGAAAGCATCTTCGTAATCTTTTTTAAATTTGTAAGCATTTCGTGTGTCCGCACCAGGCATAACAACGGCTGTTGCGCTGATTGCGAAGAAAAGTATTGCCAATTTTACTACTACTATGTTTTTTCTCATGTGAGCGTCCTCTTGTGATTTTCTAGCGGCGAGATTAGCTTACAATTTTTTAAATTGCCAACAAATTTCGACGGCAGAACCGTTGTAGTTAATTTCGTTGCATTTGTTGCACCAGTTTTCGGGTTCTTAAAAGTAGACAGTTGGGCCGAATTGCCGTCTGGTTACCAATACTTAAAACTGTGTATCATAAGCGCACTCGCTGCAAAACCGTCAAAAGATTGATCATCTGCCAATAATTTTGTGTTTTGCTTTTAGGATGCTAGGAAAGCTGAACCTTCGGCTTCTTATATCGCATGAATTTGAACGCCGGAAAGTCACTCAACCAAGCGAAGATGCCATTGGTTTCCATCCATTCGGCATATTGAACATAAACAGGATCTGATGAAAGATTGGCTTCTTCCGTTTTAGCCCGCAGGAAGTAGACTATATTAAACGCTAACAATAGTAGAGACTTGCTTAATGCCACCTTGAAGCCCTCTTGAGCCAGGAACGGAACCGAGGTCATCCACCAGCCTAGATTTTTAGAGATATACGCCGGATGTTTCGAAAAACGGTAAGGCCCGTTTGTCAGAATCCCCGATGGGTGAGGTTTGAAAATCTGCACCCGAACATAACCGAGGCCCAGACGTAAATACTAAACAGACCCAGAATTAACGAACTCCAGATGACGTAAGCCACCGGCGAATTAAAAAGCCAGGCGCCCCACGGGTAATCTGTTGAATAATTGATATAGTTGCGGCCGATCGGATATGAGTATCAAAAAGCTTTAATGATAACAAGTAACCCATCGAAACCACGCCGACATCTATCAGAAAGATATTGTCGTAAAAAGCATCGAAAATTTGATTTTAGATTCGCGCCCGCACACAGACAACAAAAAACGTTAGTTTATAAGGCGCTGACCTTTAACCCAGTTGCTGGTCAGCCTGACTGGCCAACAACTGCGAAAGCAAATGCAACAAATCTTCGCTTGTTACTATGCCGACTCCCCGGCCTTTACTCGTAATCAAAAACGCCGAAATTTTGAGGCGCAGCATTTCTTTTACGACATCGCGAACGTCGGTATCGATATCGAATTGCCTGATGTTTTTACTCATGATCTGCGAAATTTCGATGTCTTCTGTGTTGAGCGACTTAAAAAGATCGCGGTCTGAAACCAGGCCGACGATCTGGTTGTGTTCATTCGTAACTGTTAGGTGCCGGAAGTGATGATTTTTCATAACCATCAGAGCTTCTTCGACCTTCATTTTTTCCGGAACCGAGATCAGATTCTTACTCATGCAACGACGTAAATTGAAACTCATAAGCCACCTCTTTTTAAAGGTTATGGTTCCACTTCAATATCTCGCAAATGAGAATTATTTTCAACAATCCATGATCTATTTGCTAAGGAGCAGCGCTAAACAAGGATCAATTAGTAAGGCCAAGTTCCAGCTCGAGTAAGCAGCTAACTCCAAAGTAGCTGCCAAAAACATTATAGAGCTTTGTGTAGAATTTTCAAACTTAGCAGAGCTCTCTATACAGGCACAACTATACCTATCCTCAAATTTTATGAATACTTTGTTTTGGGTTGCAAAACACTTCTTATTGGGATACTCGTCTCAAAAATAAGAAATTGGCAGGGTACCGCAATATGAAAAGTCTAATTTTAATGTTTCTTTCGTTATTAATAGGTATTCATGTGTGGGGTAGCGCTACCGAAAACAAAAAATTAGGCAATTTGATAAAAATAGACTCTTTATTTGAACGTGAAAAAACTGAAATTAAAACACTTGGTATGGAGCTGATCGACAAGAAAGACTATTCGATACTTTATGTCGTGCCTATAGAAACAGAAAATGGCAACCAAGAGACCGAGTTTATAAATGGAGTTAAAAGACTTAAATTTCGGGAGCTTAATGATGTCGAATTGAAACAATTTGCGCCGTTAATAAGATATATTGAAACTAGTGTAGTAATCAGCAAGGCACTTGAGTTGCGCACAAGAGCGCGGGAATACGCAGCTTTATTTAACGGTGGAAGGTTACTGGTTGAGGATGCCCCAGATGATCCATACTACATAATACTAAAGGCCAGTGAAAATTCGCTTGAGGTAAAAGCAGATAAAGCTATTGTTTATAAAACTAAAGGCCCTGCAGCTTTTAGCGAGGTTATGCTACTAGTTAGTGGTTTAGGTCCCGTGCCGTTTGAAAAATTTATTCAGATTCCATTCCTTGCAGAAACAATTGTAGCTCATGAACTTATTCACTGTGTGCAGGCGGAATCAATTGGATCTGAACAATTTCTTAAAACAGCACTGACCTCAAGTTCGATGAATGCACTAAGTCACAAGGTACATGTACTAACTGACCCGACTCGCGCATTTATCGAAGGCTTTGCAATCGGCTTTGAGAAAATTGGCGGACATTTATTTAACGTTGATTTCCAAAAAATTTATGATGATTTCGTTGCTAACGGTAGCAAGGATTTTACACCTGAAGAATTTGAATTTCTCAAAGAGATGGTTATGCCAGAAGAGTTGCGAAGACAGTTGTGGCTTAACAACGGAGTGTTTGCGCCTTTAACAACAATTCATCGAACAGACTCAATTTTTGAGTATCCGCGAGATATTTTGAATAGCGAGGGCATCGTAGGATCGACCATTTACAACCTATTAATTAACTCGAAAATAAAATTCGTATATGCAAAAACGATAGCCACTTTAATCAAAGGAAAACCCTCTACGCTCGAAGATTTTGTTCAGCAATTTGGTAAAGAATTTCCAGATAATAAGAATGAAATCTCTACACTTTTTGTAAAACAGACTATGGGCGTTACGCGTAACGCCGATCTCTATCCGTTATTTAAAACTTATTTGAAAATAAAATCAGAAGAAAATAGCGATGTGGCCTCAATTGATAAAGCCAAAAACAACTATGAAAAGAGTCTTATAACAGAGCTTCAACTGTTGCCGTATGACTCAGTTCTTAATAGCCTTTTAAATAAACCGTTGCTAATAAACACAAAGCATCTTGGCGTTCACTACCCGCCATTCTCAATTAATCTTAACCAAGATAGTCGCATTGTTTTAAAGATGATACTACAAGACATGGTCGAACATTACGAAACAATTGGTTTGCATGGAATGGTGGATGGTTTTAAAAATCAAATTGATGCTGAGGTCGGACAGATTGTCCATCGCCGCGAATCGTTGAGTAATTTAAACTCAATAAATGATTTGGCTGGATTTATTTCTGATGATCTTTTAAGTATATTTTCGAAAAATCAAATGAACTAAGTGCTCTTTTGTAACCCTATAATTAATAGTTCCATTAGTTTGACCTTAGCATCAGAATTCAGTGCGAATTCTGAGCGCTCAGAATAGCCGTTAATGAATGGCTTTTCGGCGTCGAAGTGCGAAAAACAATAGGTCTCATTTTGAAACGATGACCTCAGCAGAGCTGACGGCCGCAGTTGAAGCAATACATGGAAGTGCGAATACAATCATAGCAACTGATATTAATGACCAGATAAGTTGTTTCACAAAAAACCTCACTTTCGAAATAGGTAAACCTGTGCCTTGACTAAGATAAATGCAAAGCCAGCGCCAGTTGCCACCCTTGAAAGTATTGAGAATTAATGAATGCGACTGCCAATTGAAATGTTGGCCCAACTGCAAAATCCAAAGGAATTTTCAGCTATTCAGTAGTCACTTCGCACGCTTAAGATGTTTGCAAACGAACTCGACACAGTCAAAAACTTGGGCGTATCTTTTCGATACAAGACGGCGTTATTTTACCGCGTTCAATGCTTTGATAAATGCGTCCATCTTGGATTTAAAAACTTCTGACGTGCTGTCAAATTTGAGGCCAATCATTTTGTGCTGATTCGGATGATTATCAATACTGGCCACCCAAGTAACAGTGCACTTTATTTTGCCGAATTCAGCAACGGCGCCACCAAGTTCGATCAGCAATTTCATCTGGGGCTTTAATTCGACCGGCAATGCTTCAAGACCCAGCCCGCCCGGGCTTACATTGCGCAATACCGCTTTGGTCAGCAATTTCTTATCGGCATCGTAAATGTCGATGTGCCCGAAAGTTTTGATTCTGACTTCCTGACGTTTATTATTGGATTTAAGAAGATTGCCGAAATTAACACTTGGTTTGGCATTTGTTTTTCCGCTTTTCATATCTTCAAGTAAAAGATTGAAAGGATTGTCTTTTTTGATGCCCATTTAAACCTCAGCTTTATTCAGCATATCGAATGTTCTGTTGCTAACAAATCATAATCTTGTGTAATCGAAAAACTGGCCTAAAGCATTGCACAACCGGCAATCGGAATTGACTTAAAAACGCGGTAAGTCTGAAATGCTGAAGATGAAAATAATTTCTATTTTACCTCTGAGTTTGTTGCTTTTTGCCTGCACGCACACCCCCATAAATTTGCAGCAATTACCGGCGCCCGGGCCCCACGAAACGGCGGCTCAGTTAATAAATCAGGCCCGAATCGAAAAATATTCAGAAACACTGGCGGTCGACGTATTTTACGCCACAAACCGCGAAATTACCGGTGACGTCAGCCTCTGTAACAATCAGTCTTATGGAATCAATACCGACAAACAACTCAATTTCGGCGTATGCCGGGTGAATGTGCCAAAGCGGCACGCCACCGGTCAAATTGAAGTGGCTGCAGACTCTCGCGCCGATACTCACCGTTACTTCAGAGTCCTGAATCAGAAAACTTTTGATGCCGAAAACTTTGAAAAAGTAATCAAAAATAGTCCGGCGAAAGAAGTCTTGGTTTTCATTCACGGATTTAATGTCAGATTTCAGGATGCGGTCTTCCGCGCAAGCCAGATCGCCTACGACCTGAAATTTCAGGGCCCGGTTATTCTTTTCTCATGGCCGGCCGGTGCCGATTCAAGCTTCCTTGGCAAAGCCATGGTATCTCGAACCTACGCGGCTAATAAGCGGAATGCCGAACAAAGCGTACTGCCGGCAATTGCGTTTTTCAAACTCATCGGAAACTACAATATCAAAGTGAATATCATCGTGCATTCGATGGGCCACCAGATTGCAATCCCCGCACTGACGGCCATTGCTCAGGAAGTCGGGCTTAATTTCAAACTTGATGAACTGGTGCTCAACGCGCCTGATTTCGACCTCAGAGAATTTAAAAAAGCGGCTGGTGAACTAAAAAAAATCGCCACACGAATTACACTTTACTGCTCTTACAACGACAGCGCGATGGTCGCCTCTGAAACCTACAACGGCGGCGAACGCCTCGGCGCCTGCGAAAAATTCGAGGGCGTCGACGTGATCAACGTCAGCGAAGTTGACTCTTCAAGTTACTCGCCCAGCCTAGGCCACGGCTATTATTCCTCTCGTGCGGTGCTCACCGATGTGGCGCAACTGATGATGGGAATTGAAGCCGAAAAAAGACTTTTTATCCGCCGCAGTGAACCCAACAGCACCGAAGATTTTTACCTCCGGCCGTAAGCCGGCTTCGTCTACCAAAAATTCTTATTTTGAGATGAAAAATTCCGGAGCAGTTTGGCTGTCGAACGAGTTCGCTTTGTCTAAAGAGTTAACGATTTATCCGTCATTTTTTATGTTTCACAATACAACAGTTGGCTCTTCATAACATCTACCGAACCCCGCCGTTTTTTAATTTGCAGTTGACGTTTTGGCTGTCTAATTGCACCATAATTGATATGGGAAAATTTCAAATTAAAAAACGCGGCTTTGATATTGTCATGTTAGCGCTCTCAATCGTTGTGGTAATTATTTTTTTCCAGAACTGCGGCGTCGTCGGAAGAACCAACAGTTCATCGTTAAGCTCATCTCCTGTTGGCTCAACTGTTGGTTCTCCTGTACCAAGTACCCTGAGCCCGCCCTATGCTCCCAATCAAGTGGTTTTAAGCATCGGCACTGCCCGCCAGATCAATCTGACCTGGGCCGATAATTCAAACAACGAAACCGGTTTCAGAATTGAACGCGCCTTTTCAAATGCGGGCCCGTTCACTGCCGGCACCGGGCCCGCAGCCTTTGCAGTTGTTACGACAGTCAGTGCCAACGTGACTTCTTATTCCGACATGGCCTTAAACCCCGGAACTTTCTATTACTACCGGATTTACGCCGTCAACGCAGCCGGAAGTTCGGCGCCGACGGTTGCCGCACTCCTGCAAACCCCTGCCGCCGCCGTTGTGACACCTTCGGCACCTTCGGGCTTAACCGCCACCCCCGCCGCCGCCACCATCATCAACATAAACTGGACCGATAACTCAACTAACGAAAACTCGTTCAACCTTGAGCGTTCTATCGACAATGGCGCAAGCTTCACACTGATCGCCGTGATTTCAGCCAACACCACAACTTATCGAGACATCAACTTACTTGAAGCTAAAACCTACACATACCGTTTAAAAGCCGTAAACGATATGGGAGCTTCGGCACTTACCGCCAATGTTGCAACCACGACACCTGCGGCCGGCAACACTGCTCTTTTCAACTACGTCAACACCAACATTATTGTTCCGAACTGCGTGAGATGCCATGGCGGCATCATGGTTGCGGCCGGCGTAAATCTGAACAGCTATGCTGGCGTTCTCGCTGTCGTGACTGCTGGAAACGCAGCTACCAGTAAATTGTATCTTGCCGTTAACTCTGGATCGATGCCACCGGCCGGCCCGCTCTCGGCGCTGCAGATAACCGCAATCCAAAACTGGATAAACGCCGGGGCGCTGAATAATTAGGAAACTTGCGGTTGGAAATGATTAAGGGCAGAAATTTAACGTCTCAATTAATAGTTTCCGCCAATGGCCACTAGCGACGTTGCTGACTACGACGATTTAACAAATAACCGGTAAACTTTCCCATCTTTCACGTCGGCACTAAGCCGCATCGCAAACCAAAAACGTAAACCTGGAGCTTCTAAGCCGAATCAACATCCGCCCTTCAGATCTAATCAGAAGCCTATTGCTCTAAATCCTGCCGCTGACATTGCAAGAACATTTAGTTTCAAATGGAAGTATTTCTTTTTGCACTACTGGCTAGGCCAATGCGCAAACTTCTTGACAAATTTGCCCATTTTAGAGAGGATCAAAAGTGGAAAGAGGTTCATACTCGGTTAGCTTTACAGTCAATGGTCAGAAATTTAAAAGAGTTGTTATTGATGCACATTATAAACTGAAACACTCTTCCACCATATCCGAGGAGTTGATTCTTGAACTTGTGGGTCTGTTGGACGGCGGAGATTTCGCACCTGAAACCAAAGCCGCCAGTTTTGAATATTACATGAATGAGAATTTGGTATTAGATAATAAAAGGTATCGGCTCGTGTGGCTTATAGAAAAAGAAGAATTGTTTATTGGTGTTATTAATGCCTACAGGAGGAAGTAGTGAAATTTCCAAGTGAAAAAGAACTTACAAAAATCAGGAAAAAATTGGAAAAATCCGAAGGTTCTTTGATGCTCTCCCCCAAGGCTAGCGCACTCGAGAAATTTCGCTATGAAATTTGCCGTCAATTTGTGATCTATCAACGGGAGCACGACTTAAAATGCAAAGAGCTTGCAAAAATTATCGGTGTTGATGAAAGTATTATGAGCAAGGTTTTGCGTTACAGAAATGAACGTTTTACGACGGATAAGCTGATTCAAATGCTTGCAAGAATCTACCCACGCCATCATCTGATTTTGAAAGTATCGTAGGGGTTGAAAAAATTCCCGCTCCGCCCCCCTCAAGAGATTTTAATCAACCAAAAGCTGCTGCCTGGAGGGCTCATGACTGTTAAACGAAAAGTAGATCTTCAATCCCTAATCCTGAAACTTTTTGATGAGAAAGAAGTCCTTAGCATTCATGAAATCACTCGTTCTGCGGGAATGTCTACCTGCTCACCGGCCAACCGGCGGGCCATTCAGCGAGGCGCCAAGCTTTCAACCTGTACGATCAGTACGATGGAGCGAATTTTGCCGGTGCCTTTGCCGGTCATTGTGCGTATTTCGTTTAGGCCTTTATTTTGGGCCTGCATTAAGAAACGGATCGCCTATATCTGCGCCCCAGTTCATATTTTAGGTGAAACAAGTAGTGGTTTTTAATTTAGCTTGAACGTGATAAAATATAAAAATACACTTATGGATCATGATCCATAGAATACCTAAGCTATCGAATTCACACAGTTTTTTCTTGTTTAGCGCCCGCGGAGTTGGCAAGTCTAGCCTGGTTGAAAAGCATTTTAAATCAGAAAAAAAGTCCCGAATGGGTGATCATCGACGAAGTGCAAAAAATTCCTAAGCTTTTGGATATAGTCCATCATTTGATTGAAACAAAAAAAATTAAGTTTGCTTTGACGGGCTCAAGCGCTCGCAAATTAAAAAGAGGCTCTGCGAATTTATTAGCAGGCCGGGCCTTTGCCTTTGAACTTTTTCCCTTGACCCATCTCGAACTCAAAAATGATTTCGATCTACATCGTTATTTAACCTATGGCGGCTTACCGACACTGACAGACTTTTCGAAAGACACTGATGTTCACAACTATCTGAAAACCTATATTTCTACTTACCTGAAAGAAGAAATTCAGGCCGAACAGATTGTTCGAAAGCTAAAGCCATTTCGCCTATTTCTAGATGTTGCGGCTCAGATGAATGCAAAAATCGTAAACTACTCGAAGATAGCGCAAGATGTCGGCGCGGATACAAAGTCAGTTCAAAATTATTTTGAAATCTTAAAAGACACTCATATCGGAATTCTTTTAAATGCTCACGATAACAGTTTAAGAAAGCGGCAGAAACAAAATCCAAAATTTTATTATTTCGATACGGGGGTCGGACGAAGTTTAAATCGTAGATTAAATCTTCCTCTTAAAAAAGGAACTTTTGAATATGGTGATTTATTCGAACAATTTTTAATTTTGGAAATGCATCGTTTAAATTCTTATTTTTCATTGGATTATCAATTTTCGTATCTGCAAACCAATAACAATTTAGAAATTGATGTTATTGTTGAGCGCCCAGGAATGTCCACAGCCTTTGTAGAAATTAAATCTTCCGATAAAATCCTTGAACAAGACTTGTCTTCACTTAAGTCTTTTAGGCGTGATTTTCCAAAAAATGACTATTTTTGCCTGTCGAACGATCCAGATAGCCGAACTCAAAATGGAATTGAAATCCTGAATTGGAAAAAAGGTCTTGAAGAGTTAGGTTTTGTTGCTGGTTGACTGGCGCTGAACCTTAAACTTGTACAATCAGTACGCCTTCGTTGTTTTGATTATTTGAGGTTTTTTCGAAATGGAAAGTGTAACCACCCAATTTTAGATATTTTTGCACGGCGGAGCGAATTTTGCCGGGCCTTTGTCGGTCATGATGCGTATTTCGTTTAGCCCTTTATTTTGGGCCTGCGTTAGGAAACGATCCACCTTGGATTCAAGATCTAGAAGGTTTTCACCATGCAGATCCAGCATTGGGGACTTTGCGGAAGATTTCGTTTTTGTCATCTTGCCTCCCCGAAATACTATAGGTGTATTTTTTAAGCTGTATGGAGAGCGCGAATTACAATAACGCTATAGGGCCGATATAGTAATCGTAACATTGTCAGAATAGTATCCGGAAGGCTTGCCAACCACATTTCCTGCCACATTATTAATTCTAACTTTAACATTAAAACTTGTAGTTGCGGTAGGCTGATTAGTTGGAACAGTACTGTTCGTTGTGGCGGCAGGAAAATTTTCGATATTTAGTGAAAAATATCCGGTGTTATTAACATTCATTTGGTAATCAATCGCTGTACCCAACGAATTTTTTAATTTCCCCAAATTAGTCGGTGATTTGAATCCGATTTTGTACTTTGTATTATATTGAATAGCTATATTAAAATCTTTTTCTGCACCTTCAGACAAAATAGGAAAGTCCAAGGTGTAGGATGTAGCATTAATATTAAATGTGGTTGTTCCTGACGGCAGCAATGCAATATCCAATGTGGGAGCCTGTGGCTGAACATAAAATGTAAATGTAATGGGTTGATACTTCACGCACGATTGCTCATTCACAGCTCCATTTGCTGATAGCGCTAGGCAAATGCGAAATTCACCGGAGTAATTACCTTGCGCCATAGTCTGAACATCTGCGGGGTTGATATAAGCAGAATAGGTTATGGAAGTTCCCTGATTATTCACACTGCCGGAAATCGGATTATTTGATGAAATTATTGAAGAATTATCTGATTTATAAAATACTATCGGCAATCCAGGTGTGTTTGTTGCTCCGTTTAAATATAAATATTTTGGATTTGTTCCATTGTTTTCCACATTTCTAATATAAAAATAAAAATTAGTAGGGTTACCTGTACAATTCCCATTAGCATTACTGGCATCTGCTCGCGTTATCTGTATCGACAACGGATTATAATTCTGAACAACAGGAACTGTTAACGCCTGCCCAGCACCCGACCAACTTAATAAGCATACCGAATAAGCTCGGTCTAAGAATGCAAAAAAACAAAACACGAACAAAAATATGTACTTGGCGCTTTTTTGTCTCATCTGCCCGTCTCTTTCTCAATTCGAATGGTACCTAGTTCGAATTCTGAAGCTTCAGAATCCAAATCAGTAGTACCACTAGCGTTATTGCTTGAATCCACTAACTCAAAGCTAATCTTCTTAAAGCTCGAATCAGATAGCTCAATTTGATACTTACCATAGGATAAACCATCTAAAACAAAATTTCCAGACTCATCCGTAAAAAAATTATCTGAGAACACTTGGCCATCAGAGGTTAGGATTTTACCATGGGCATATTTTACATGCTCCAACTTACTCGAAATAAGCTTTCCCATGACCACCAGCGATTTGGTAACTTTTAGAGGGACAAATAGCCCCGAACGATACTTAGTAGTTATTAGATAAGCTTCGCGATCTAGGTGACTGCTCAAACCCAAATTAGTCGAATCAAGCTTAATTGGTAATTCTATATAAGAAGCTAAATTTGAAAATACAAATGTATCGTTATTTTCTAATTTTATACTGTCTCGCACTAAGCCTTTTGGAATTGTTAAATACTGACCTCGTGCAATATTTTGGGCTTCAACAATTGCAAACGAATCTGTAATGGGCCGTGAAAAACTTACACCATCTGCAGTCCACGCAAAGGCCGAACCAAAACCCAATTGCCCATTGGTATTAAAATCGGCGCCGGCACTTTGACCGACAATTTGTGCTCGGGTTTCATATTTTGCCGCGTAATAATTTGCAGATAAGTCTACATTTTGCGAATCAAACAAAGCCGTTCTAATCCGCTGTTTATCTGCATACATATTTAAGTACAATTCATTGTAGCCAACTTGATTGACTTTATTCACACGCACTGACGAGCTTTTACTACCCGTATCGTGCGCAAAAGCGGCTTGAGTTCTTCCTGCCGGCTCCTGCCAGTTTAACGAAAATAAAATTTGATCAAAGTCTTTTTGACGGTCCGACCAGGAATATGAAAGATCAAATCTCCAATTCTTTATGAAACGATTCTGGTAAGTAAATCTTCTTGTAAATTCGTCAGCACCTAAATTTTGTCCGATTAATTTAGTTGCACCTAAACTCATAGAACTTGAATTAGTTAATTGTTTTTGGAAAAGAAGATCATATTTTTCAGAGTAATTGGCAGGCGCCGAAGGTACAGTCGACAATGAATTGAAACCTAAAGACTTAAACTCGACATTGGTTGAAAAACGAAATTGATTAAAATAAGTAAAATTGATTTCTGGTGTATTATAGCGCCACAAAACGGCATTTTCGGAGCGCACATTACTATCTGAGTAATTAGCTACGTCTATAAAATTAGTACCAAAATTACTGATAATGCCAGCACCTAGTCCAAATAAATTTGCAGAAAGGTAATTCTGGTAGTTTAAAAATAGAGTCGTTTCATCTGTGATGCCGTACTTATGATAAAACGAACTCAAACTATTTTGAAAATATTTTTTTTCGCTACCTAAAAAGTAAGAAGGGTTACCCACTTGGTAACTAAAATCACTTACGCCCTTTGCTAGTATTTGGTCGTCGAACAGCAAATCGACTTCAAATTCTTCTTTTGCGCCAAAATCGTCTAATAATACGATTTTTACTTTATTGCGACCGTACAATAGCGGTAATTCTTTTAAGTTGTACGGCCCTGCATTTACACGGATACGTAAAATTAAATTATTATTTACAAAAACTTCCATTTGTGAATTATTTTTAACTTGAATATTCGTTGACCGCCTATTTATAGAATTCTTTTTCGGATAGATACCAAACTGTTTTTGTATCTGAATACCGCCAGCTTGCATCGATGTTTGAAAGCCTTGTACGCCGGTTTGAAAATCGCCTAGTCTCAATCTTAATTGTTCATCTTCGAAGTCGTGCACTAGGGAAGTATCCTGGCGTTGGATTGGCGTTTCATCAAATTCTTTGTAATTTGCGGTTGTTTCAAATGTAAAATAATTTAAATTTTGAATTAGCTCTAACTGGCCACTACTTGGGTTTTTCAGATAGCTATAAGTAGCTGGAGTTGAACTATCCGAATATCCAACTAAGCCTCTAACATTAAGGTAACCGGAATAGTTTTTATTATATAAAGCCAAACCCGCCTTCTTGATTGAAATAGAAACCGGAAAATCCTTTACAATACGGATTTCAAGCGGAATCTTAAGAATTAAACTTAATTCTTTTTCATTATACTCAGAAAGGATGCCAACCCTTGCTAAGTTCTCAAGTAACAAACTGCCATCAGGCTCTATAAATTTATTAATTCGATTGATTTTGTCTTGCAATATGTAGCCGTCAAGCAAACTTACAAGATCTAGCCCCTTAACGTGAGTTGCCTGCCCTTTAGCATTTAAGCTCGAGTTTAAATCGCCAATAATTATTTTATCAACTGACACACGCAACGGGAGCCAATCGGCCAATGTCACAATCGGGAATAAGCTAATTATTAATAAATACTTAATATGTTCTGTTATTTTTTTCATCGCTATTTAAGCTCATCTTTTACTTCTATTTTGGGCGGACTCGCGATGATATCAAAATTTGATGTACTTTTTAGTTTAAAAGTACGGCGCGTACCTGATAATAGGTTTTCCCCGTCCCATTCTTTAATTGTACTGTTATCTAACGACAGAACTTTGCCGTTTGAATCTTTCAATTCAATTTTTACATATCTTAACAACGTGTGTTTTTGTCCTTTATTTATGACTTTAATTTTAAGATTTTCTTTGTCAGTTCTTGTAATAGATTCGACCTCTATTTTGGGCACAAACTTTTCATTCGTAACGTATACGGAAGCTACAAATTCATATAAGAAACTAACCCCGGTTTTTTTGGCATCTTTTTTAAATGCTACTGGTAACTGAGTGGCCACTATGCGGTACGACGATTCTTGCTCAAGGCGCTTAGGCCCAATATACATGACACGAACGGCCCTAGAGTCGCTGCCGGCTAATGTGATTTGTTCTGGATAAATTTTAAAATCTTTAGTTTCAACCCGGGTTTCCTTACCCTTATCATCCATCTGCCTTGTATAGGCGTGAATTTTTACCGCTACTTTTTCATCACTTTCGTTTTCAATACGAAATATTTTTGATGCTCCTTCACCATCAGGTGTAAAATCCACATCCATTGGCTCCATACGAAAAGCGCTGGTTTTAACAGAAACAATAAGGCAAATTAAAAAAATAGCGGATATCAAGTTGTTTTTTTTCATTTTGCCATCCCAGATGTTGTCTAAAGTTGTCGTCTTATATAATAATTAGTACATTATACAATATATCAATTAACTCAAGGCGCTTCTACTCTTATATAGCTCGATGTCGTAATGGTCTGAAGTCCAGTTAGCTTTTTCCAACCGTTTATTGAAGAAAAGCTGGTTGAATTCTGCATTGGCGCAACAGATTGCGGCGTTCGACTATTCACCTTTATTTCAGCAATAAAGACCTTTAGTTCGGAACCTTGATTTGGTTTAATTTGTTTACCGTCTGAACTATCGTTAATTAAAGTAAAACCCCTAGCCGGTACAACACCAGAAATTACCAGTGTGCCCGCTAAGCCTGATTGAGCTAGCAGAACAAAACCTATCAATAGTATTGCATTTGTTTTCATAACTACTCCTATTTTAATGATATAGAGTAGCTATCGGCTTAAAAGGTTAACTTCATTAACCTTAATTTATTGAATTCTCAAAACAAGACAAAAAAAAAGGACCAGCTAAGGTCCTTTTTAATCAAAATGTGATTTAAGTCTTAGTTAGCTACCATAGAGATCGTGATGACATCTTCATACGTACCTTCAACGGCTGTTGCTAAAGCCGCAACCTTAACATTGACAACTGAAGTTTTGACGGTCAGTCCAGTTAAAGCCCCCTGCCCTGGAAACACTTTCGGAGTACTTAAACTTACAAAAGCTGAATCATTGTACTGGATTGTGTAAGACGTTTTACTTGCTGGCAAAGATTTATGCACTAAATCACCCACGTTGGCCGACGTCATGAGAATTGTATAACCTGCTATTCGGTTTGAAGTTTCAACCGGATTTGCAACACGCTTACCGAGCGCTGCGTTTTCGCCATTGATAATATCTAATGCTGTAGAATCAGTCGTTGGATTAATCGCAATATTATCAATCGCGACTACCGTACCTGATATCGTTAATAATCCCGTAGGGCCCGCGAATACCGAACCAGCCATAAGTCCTGCTGCGATAAATAATAACGTTTTCATAAATTCTCCTTGTTAGTTTCGTTTGTTTTTGGTTGTTAATTTCAAGTTGCACACAGTTAAACCTTTAGCAAAAGATATGCAACCTAAAAGCGATTTGGTTCGTTTTGAATACAATTTTTACCTCTAGAAAACGTAAAATGACGTATTAGGTTCATGGGTGACCAAACTTTTTACACTTTCGAAGCCTTCGAAGTATAAGCCAAATACCAAAGTCTTGAAATTAAGCTTTCTCTTTATATATGTTTATAAATAAACCGACAGATACTTGCTCAACCAAAATTGTTGTTCTAGAATTTAGCCAATGTATAAAACAATTCCCTCAATATTATTGGTCTTTTTATTATCATTCCCCGCATTTAGCTACGTAATCAAAAAAGACGACACCCTAAGATCCATCGTAAAAAACAACTACACCGGCAGTGTCGAAAGTGGCGTTGCACAGTTACTTAAAAGCAACAAAAACATCCGTGACCCCAAAAATCTGATGCCCGGAATGATTATTAAACTAGATAAAAAACGTTTAAAACCAGGAATTACAGACGACGTGGCTGAAACCGAGGAAGATGCAATCGATAGCGAAGTGGATTACGATGCGGAGTCAGAATCCGAGTCGGACTCTGCCCAGGGCCTGAACCCATACATTGAAGTTGAAAAATACACCGAAAATAAGTCTTTAAAGGCCAATGCCCTAGATAAGCTGAATTTTTTCCTAAATTTCAGATTTAACAACCTGGCCGCCAAAAACCGCACCACATTTACAACTTTCAGTTTTAACACGGCTTCTGAAACCGACGTGGGCATTGAGTACACGAAGAACTACTCGCCCACATTGAACTTATTTCTGATGCTGGCGGTAAATGAGTTTACGCTGCCGGAAGTCACCGCGACTACCCCAAATATTGATAAGTCTGGTAAAATCCAGCCCGTGGGCGCCATCGGCGGACGCTACCTCTACACCACCGATAACTACATCGGATATTCCCTCAACTACCTCCCCCACTACTACTTAACCGAAAGCACCCCGGGCCGCGTAGTACTCGAACACATCCCCTCAACCTCAGTCACCCTCGATACCGAATACCAGTTCTTCAATAACACCGAATTCGTAATCGGGCTCAATCTCGGAATCGAATACATCACCACTCCGCTGAACACCGGCAACGGTTCACCGAACGGTCTGGGCTTTAATTTCGGGTTTTTATACCAGCAGGAATTCAAAAGTTTCGATAAGCTCAGAGTTAAATTCAACTTCAATCAGACAAACATCGACACCGCTGTTTACAATCTGGTTGATAACTCGCTTTCGATCAGCTTTCTGTATTCTCTCCCCTACTAGCCTCATCAATTCTTATTCTGAGATGAAAAATTCCGAACAACCCGAGATGGTTATCTTTTTGTCAGTGGTGATGGTTTAATCAGATGCCTAACCCTTTGAATACTATTTGAATAAGTGAAATTTCTCAAATTGACTTAACATTTCTTTCGAGCCCCCAGCAATGTGGCGTAGTTAGCGCGGAATGGCTTTTGCACTTTAACACACGAGTTGGGACGCATTTTTTGATAATCACAGGGGGAAAATGAAATCACTCATAACTTTATTATTAGTAGTGGCGCTCTTTTTAATCTCAATACTCAGCGCGCCAGCGGCACTAGCTTCAAAACCTGTTAGAGGAGTTACCGCACCAAGTGGACCTGTAGGTCCGCAAAGCACACTGGTGATTCTCATTAATTTTCTTGATAACACAACCCAACCCATCACCACACAAGGCATGCACTCACTGGTCTTTTCAGGAAGGCCTTCTGTTAATGATTTTTATAGCAAAGTTTCCTATGGCAAAATTTCATTGGTGGGCGATGTTGCCGGTTGGTTTACAGTTCCCTATAACGAAACCTCCGTGTGCAGCCCTGTCAGCATCGCAGGTGTGGCGCGAGCCGCGGCCTCAGCTTCAGGGATTGATCTTACAAAGTACAATCGCTTTATTTATATGTGGCCAGGTAGCAATCCATCGGATGCCAGTGTTAAATGCTATATCGGAATGGGTACCCTTGGAAATTCTAATGGTGGCACCTACTCCGAAACTTGGTTGTGGATGTCGTCTCAAATTGCCACTAGCCCCGACGATAAAGCCTATACCATTAGTAGCTTAGCGCATGAGTTTGGCCATAATTTAGGAATGGGGCATGCTAATAGTTTCAAATGCTCCACAAATCGAGCCATCGATGCCGCTGCCAACTGCGCCAGTAGTGAGTATGGTGATTCTGGCGGCGATGCCATGGGCGGGAATTCCAATGCCTTGCCCCGAGAGCTCAATGCCCCTCACCGAGAAGCTATGGGGTGGATCGGCGCCAGCCAAATTATCAATGTGGCCAGCAGCGGAACCTATGTTATATCCCCTTTAGAAAATGCCGATTCCAATATTAAAATCCTAAAAATAAAGAAACCCGATACAAATCAATATTATTATTTTAGTTACCGGATTGCGACGGGTCTTTATGACGGTCAAGAAACGACAGGCAGCCTTCCTGCGAACATTCAGCCCATCGTCTCTGCTAACGGTACGTCGATCCATATTGGTTTCGGTAATCTTGGTACAACCCAGGCCCTTTTTTCTTTGCCTTGGAGCTTTCAACCAAGTGCTCTCACTGATGGAATGCGCTTTGAAGACGGTATTAACGGCATCCAAGTCACGCAAATTTCCCACGATAATAATGGTGTTACGTTGTCGATTCAATTGGGTGCAATTCCTTGTCAAGAACACACCCCTCTCCTCATCAATGCCTCTGCAAACAGTTTCACATTAGGCAACCCGGGATACCCCTCAATGATGGAATCATTTGTGCTTTACAATATGAACAGTCTTGGCTGCGCCCCAGCAGTCATCAATATCGGGCAAGCTTTACTTGCCGGTTGGTCGTCCACATTTCCAAATCAAGCTTCAGTGGCCGGACAAACCTATACGCAACTTAAGGGTCAGGTTCAAAGCCCCAGCCTAGCCAGCGTGGGACTTTACCCCTACAGCCTTTCGGCCACACTGTCGCAAAACGCCGCGATGCCATCAGCCAGCGCTGGAGGAACAATCCACCTCGTAACGGGCGCCGACGTGACCGCTCCGACCGCTCCGACCGGCCTTGTTGCAACAATACAAAATGGCAACAGTGTTTTACTTTCATGGAACCCTTCAACCGATAACGTGGCTGTCGATCACTATTATATTATGCGCGGATATTATTCAATCCCAGTTACCACAAACTCAACCAGCGTTCTGGATTCCACAATGGACTTAAGCCAAAGCGCCACCTACTTTGTTTATGCCGTTGATGCCGCAGGAAATTTCTCGTATGTGGCCGCCAGTGTGACCGTGAATCCACCGCCGCCCCCGCCATCTGAGGTCGTTTCAATTGCAATAACTTCCCCAGTTGAGGGAACAACCATTTCTCGCAGCGTTTCAGTTACCGTCAGCGTTTCGAGCAGTGTTGTGGGTGTCGAACTTTATGCAGACGGAGGGAAAGTAAGCACCTCCGTGTCCGCACCATTTACGACAGCCTGGACTCTCCCCAAAGGTCTTAGGCGCGGCAGCCATACGCTTCAGTGCAGAGCGTATGATAAGTTTGGAAACTTCGTTCTTTCGCAGGTGGTTACGGTTTATAAGTAGTGAGAATTATTTAATCGGTTTGAGGCTGTTTCGCAAGAAGGCCACAATCAAGGACTGGTACTACTGCCCGTCGGCTTTTGCTTTTTTTTGTATATACAACTAAGTCTTGATTCAATCCGGTCTTAACTCCACGGAGCGAGTTATGATTCCGCCTACCATCGTGGGCAGGCAGACCCAAAAGCTTTTTTACCCTCTGCAAGATGGAAAGTTTTAGCTTACCATCTGCAGAGGGTTCGACTTCAGGAAATATCCAAATTCTTTCAAAATTTTATTTTTTTTAAGCTTTAACCCACAAATTCTTCAGACGAGCCAATTAATTCAGAAGTTCTTTTCGCACAATCGAAGCCGATTCTTCTTTCGGATCAAACACGATCACCACCAGGCCAGCGGCCAATTGTTTGCGAATTTGCGCGTGCTTTTCTTCCAGTGTGAATTCGCGGCTTCCGTAATCGGTACCTTCTCGCAGAATAAATTCACTGATTAATCCAGTAAGGGCATCATCAGAAATTTTCTCAGTGGGGACCACAATAACGTTATTCATGGACACAGTTTTACGGATTTTAAGCTTTTTTGCAGTACAAAAATTGCACGAGGAGAAAATATGGCTTAATATCTAAAACATTTCATGATCCAGTTTCGGAATTCACATTTGCAACTCGAATAAGCACATGCAAATAACATCCAAGAAAGGATCACTATGTTTAATAAACAATTAAAAGGAAAAAAAGTTGCTATTCTTGCTACCGATGGCTTTGAGCAATCGGAATTGTTCGAACCGCGCGAGGCGCTTGAAAAAGCCGGCGC
>JANPPN010000057.1:0-9838 GCA_031428535.1 Bdellovibrio sp.
ACCGGCGACTCACCCAAAATCCGAAAGCAGACTAAGCTGCTAAAGCGTAATTATCGTTAGATAATACAAGTTTGCACGTTTTTATCGAAGTCCTCATGCGCTCCGGTATGCTCCTCTTGCTTCACGACCCACGTCGAAACCTGGTCGCCCCCACAAAAATAGAAAATCAGTATAGTTCAGGCTGTGGTGCAAAAGCTACCTAAAGTTTCCCCATGCGCCCTTTGTTGTAATCTTCCATAGCCTGATGAATTTCTGCAGTGGTGTTCATCACAAAGGGCCCGTGGCCCACAATTGGTTCATTAATCGCAGCACCTGCCAGTATGAGAAGTTTTGAATCAGCGCGCCCTGTTAAAGTGAAGTTGTCGCCAGAGTGGTCGAGCGCTGCAATTTCGGCCGATTTCAGAACATTACCGCCATTCAACTGGACTTCACCGTCTAAAACAAAAACCAAAGTGTTGTGAGTTTTTTCAATCTTAAAATTTTGGCTGCCATTCTTTTTAAGTCTGACGTCATATAGTTCAACCGGAGTAAAAGTTTTTGCGGGGCCTTTGTTGCCGTTGAATTCGCCTGCAATGATACGCACGGTGCCGGCTGCGGTTTCAACCTGCGGAATTTGGTTGGCTATAATCCCCTGATAGCGAGGGCTTGTCATTTTTTCTTTCGCGGGCAAATTAACCCAAAGCTGCACCATTTCGAACACGCCGCCAGATTTGGAAAATTCTTCGCTGTGCATTTCATCGTGAACAAGGCCAGAAGCCGCTGTCATCCATTGTACATCACCCGGCCCGATTTTTCCGCCGCCGCCGGCCGAGTCGCGATGAACCACACCGCCTGAATAAACAATCGTGACTGTTTCAAAACCGCGATGCGGATGTTCACCCACGCCGCGCGGTTTTTTTGTTGGAGTAAATTCAGCGGGCCCCGCGTAGTCCATCATCAGAAAAGGCGAAAAAGCTTCGCCCATTTGCTGATAACTAAACATCGTTCTGACCGGAAAGCCATCGCCCACCCAGTGGGGCTTGTCACTTCGCTGTTTGAATAAAATATTCTTCATAAAAAAATTCCTTATATTTGTTTAATAAACTGCACGTCGAGCGTAATGCTAACATCATCGCCAACCAACACCCCGCCGGCTTCAAGTGCCGCATTCCATGTAAGGCCAAAATCTTTGCGTTTGATTTTGGTATTACCTGATACCGCAATGCGCAGGTTACCCCATGGATCTTTAACTTCGTCGGTTGGGCTTTCCATGTCTAGGGTTACTTGTTTTGTGACACCGTGAATGGTTAGATCGCCCACTACTTTTACGCCGCCCGCAGATTTTTCCATCAGGTTCGATTTAAAAGTAATGGTTGGGTATTTTTCCACGTCAAAAAAGTCAGCGCTTTTTAAATGCGTGTCGCGCGCGGGCTCGCGGGTGTTAATGCTGGCGGTTTCAATGCTGACTTCAATTTCGGTTTTAGCAGGAGAGCTTGCATCGAAAACCAGCTTACCGCTCATTTTTTCAAAACCGCCGTGCACTTTGGCGATCATCATGTGTTTAATGCTGAACGTAGTACTCGAGTGAGAAGGGTCGATTTGGTAGACTGACATTTGTAACTCCTTTGTGAGTTGTGTGTTTGTTGTTGAATACAGTATCGCCCTCTTTTAATTGATTGATTAGTCGGTATAATCTGGAAATATATTTCATTGTATTGTATAATTGGCTGATATGGATTTAAACGAAGTACTGGTTTTCATAAAAGTGGTGCAGGCCGGAAGCTTTACTCAGGCCGCGAAGCAACTGAGTATGCCCAACTCTACCGTCAGTAGTAAAGTTTCCTCGCTTGAAAAGAGGCTGGGAACAACACTCATAACCAGAACCACAAGACGGCTCAGTGTTACGCCTGCAGGCCAAGCCTATTTTAAGAAGTGCTTACTTGGGCTTGAGGAAATCAAATCCGGCGAAAATGAAATCGCCGCAAGCCAGGGCGAGCCGCAGGGTTTGCTTCGCCTCACCGCGCCGGTTGAGCTTGGCTCAAGCGTACTGCCGCAACTGATTCTGGCCTACACAGCTAAGTACCCGAAGGTCAGTGTGGAGGTTATTTTGACTGATCGCCGAGTAGAACTTTTAGCTGAGAACATTGACCTTGCGATTCGCGCAAGCGAACTGCGAGATTCTACCCTGATCGGAAAAAAACTGGGAGTTTCGGGTTTTTTTGTTTTTAGTTCACCAAAATATCTGAAATTACGAGGTGAACCCAAGCACCCGCGCGAACTTAAAGACCACAGCTGTCTGCACTTCACACCGCTCGGCTCTGAGAGTTGGAATCTTGCGGGGCCCAAGGGTGCACTTAATGTATCAGTGCCGGGCAAAATGATTGTGAATGATTTAACTATGCTGAAGGCACTGACGATTTCAGGAATGGGAATTTCGCTACTGCCGTCTTTTTATTGTAAGAGTGAATTACAAACCGGAAAGCTTGTTCGCATTCTTCCAGAGTGGCAAACCACTCCAACCCCGATACATTTCGTTTATCCTGCGCAAAAATTCGTAAGTTCGAAGCTCATTTCGTTCATTAATCTAGCAACTGAACCGATAAAAACGCTGCTTTTTAAGCCCCCTGAAGTTTGAAACTTGAGCACAATTTGAGTGGAGTAGCAGCTCTATTTATTTCATTAAATTTCATTTTTAGTTTTTTTTTTGTGGAAAAATGAACTGGTGTCAGATTAATTGTAACATTTGATGCGACATATAAATAACGATTCCAATCAATCTAACTTCAGTTTAATACCCTGTTTTAAGAGGGAGTTATCAACTGTACCCACAGAGTTTTCCACAATTCGCAGGCTTTTCCAGTGTCAAATTGGACACGAAAGTGAATTTCACTAAATTATTAATTTAATAATTTCTCAATTATTTATTAAGCACGCCTATTTCAAGTCGTCTTTTTTGACGCATTGCTTACGGGGAATAATTGAAGGTTCAGCTGATAAACCCGATCACCTTTTGAAGACTCGCGCGCGGTCAGGTTATCTTTGTGCATCGACTTTCTTAAATGCCTTAATCGGAATTTAATCAGTTCGAATTCTTTTTCAGTAAGCGACATCGTTAACGAACCGAATTCACGCTCGGCGGCCGTGTCCTGATACAAAGATTCAAGCCCGAGATACATCAGCTGCATTTGCAGTTTGCGCACGAGGGCTGAGGGGATTTCCTTTTGCGTTTCGGATAGTTTGCCTTTTGTCAGCATGTTCGTTACGGCATTGCGAACGAGTTCACCAGACCGAATTAAATTTTCAACCGCTTCTGTGATTTCAGCCTCTGAGGCCTTGCCTCGAAGTAATTCTTTAAGTTGCGAAGTTTCAAACGTTACGCCTTCCTGATCAACAAGAGCGTAAATAATCCAACCGATCCAGTTGGGCATTTCTTCAAAAGTTTTGCGATCGAGTTCGCCGTGTTTGAGTTTTTGTTCAACCCGGTACTCAGACAATTGCTTAAGCGCGTAGTTGCGGTCAGCCGGGTCTTCGGCCTGATTGAAGGTTACCAGCAGTTTAAATTCATCGGTTTGCGCTTTGTTAAATGTGCAGGCCTTGGCAAATTTTCCAACCATATCGATTGAGAGATTGCGCTTGCCTTCAATGATCATTTTCAGATAATTCGGGGATTTAATATCGGCCGCAGCCGAAAATAAAGAGTACGAATAAGGGCGGATCATGGTGCGAGTTAAATGCTTCTTTGCCAGGTAAAAGTCACTCAGAAAAAGCCGGTAATCCATGTATTCTGATAACGTAGGCACCACGACTGAAGTTATTGAATTTTCAGACTTTATATCTAACAAAACTTCAGAATTCTGCATTTTATCCCCAGTTTGAAAATATAAAAAAACGCCTCATATTTTTAATCGCATGAGGCGTTGGCTTTGACAACACAATTTCAAAGAAATTTTAAAAAATCCTAAAGTTGCTGTTAGCGAATCACTATCGTAACGTGCTCAACATTCATATCGCCCTGAGTGTACAGCGCGATGCTGTCAGCACCTTGGCCAATGACCAACAGTTGATTCATGTTGAACGTGGCAATCTGCGAGTATCCGCCGCTGAATTGCGCCCGTCCTATATTATTGCCGTTGATCAAAAGGCTGATGAAGCTTGAGTTGTAACGTGATGTGGCCGTTACTAAAACCTGCTCAACAACACGTCCACGGTATCTTTGCAGATCGATGTACTGAGTTAAATCAATACGATCATTACCCATAACAGATCTGTAAATATTGATCTCGATGTTCTGACCATATGGAGGAGGTGGAGGATTGTAACCACCGCCGTCGCGACGCAGTTCAATTTCGATCGTGTCGATAAATGTACCGCCACCGATTCCTAACAGTAAATTATCAGCGTTCTGGCCGAGTATTAAACGATACTGCGGTCTTAGATCGATTTGAAAACCCGGATTAATCTGTGTGGCAACAACTCGCCCGTCAGAAACAAGTTGTGCAACAGTTCTTCCCGGATTTGTCGTTTGCGTTCTTGCACGAACAGATACAACTTCCCACCCGTCATATCGACTTCCAATTCCGGCCATTTGACGCAGTCGCAAAGTTTCATTAACAATATTTCGACCGATAAAAACTCTCTTTACCTCCGAACCGTAATCCGGTTGACCTGGGTATGGATCGTTCGGGTACTGATCTCCTGGGTATGGATTGCCCGGATACGGGTTTCCAGGTTGTGGAGGACGAGGTGGTCGGCCAGGATAACCTGGTTGACCCGGGCGCCCAGGATGACCTGGTGCTAGTCCGCCACCACCATGACCGCCGCCAGGGTAGCCCGGACGAGGACCTATGTGTCCACCACCACTTCCCGGAGGTCCGGGTATGAGGTAAGCTTGCGCAGCCCAACTAACTGATATAACTAATAAAAAAACCTTTAGTAAATTCTTGAATACTTGCATAAATTTAATTTCCCCCATTTGAAAATTATTTGAACGTTTATTTGTAAAGCAACAGGTGTGCCTTGTTTTTTTTAACACGACGGGGCCAAGCTGACATCATCCAATGTGTCCTGTACGTTGATTTTGTGAAACTCGAAAAAAACTTCTATAATTTAGATCCGAATCTGATTCTCGCAACTGCTGAAAAAAATGGCTTTGCAGTTACAGGTGAAATGATCCAGCTGAATTCGTACGAAAATCGTGTGTTTGATATTCGCCTCGAAGATAAAACGTCTATCATTGCAAAATTTTACCGCCCGGGGCGATGGAGTCGCGAAACTTTGCTCGATGAACATAATTTTATCGCAGAACTGAAAAGCGAATCCATCGAGGTGGCTGGCACCTTGCTTTTAAAAAACAATTCTTCGGTGGATCTGGTCGATAATATTTATTACACTTTTTTTGAAAAAGTCAGAGGGCGGCTGATTCAGGAACTGAGCCCGGCGCATTTTAAAAAACTCGGGCGATGGCTGGCGCGCCTGCACAATGTGGGCAGCCGTAAAGAAGCCCAACACCGCGGTTTTTTAGGCCCGACCAATGATAACAAATGGCCGCAACTTGATAAAATGCTTGCAACAGTCTCACCGGAAATGATCGGACGCTATGAAGAGGCGGCTGTAAAAATTTTTGAAACTCTTGATGAACGACTTGATGAATTTGATTTCATCCGCCTGCACGGCGATCTTCATCGCGGAAATATTCTTGAAGATTCAAATTCCGAATTTGTGATGGTGGATTTTGACGACATGATCAACGGGCCGGCCGTGCAGGATTTCTGGATGTTGATGCCCAATGCCGATACCGCCAGCCCCGAGTTTAATTACCTGATCGAAAGTTATTCCGAGCTACGCGAGTTTCCGCACGAGCAGCTCGAAATTATTCCGCTGCTTCGCGGTTACCGGATTATTACGTATGCAATGTGGATTATGACCCGTTGGAGCGATCCGAGCTTTCCACGGCTGTTCCCGGACTACGGCAGCTACAGCTACTGGGCCGAAGAAACTGAAAATCTCGAGAAAATTTCATATTTGATTTGATGTCGATTAAAAAATAAAAAACGCGGGTTTTAAACCCGCGTTTCACCTATTTATTCTTTAGCGACTTAACTTAACAGATACTTGGAATCTATTTGCTCAGACTCGCGAGAGCCTCTGCGGCGTCTGTCTTTGGTGCTGCCGTGGACGCGGCATCTTCAGCTGTAATTTCGTTATCAACTTTAGTTTTTGCTTTGATCGCCTTACCTGCGTTTGAACGAACTTGCTTTATACTGCTACTTTTTGCCGGGCCTATTACAGGTTTTTTTGCGTCGTTGCCTTCGTGAATTATGCAAGAATCATCTTTTAATAAGGCAAATGCTGCTAAAACTTTCTTAGATAAACCATTGAGTTCTTTTGCCAAACCATTCAGTTCTTCAACATCTGTAGCGGGAATATTTCCAGCATTGTCAGGTTTAACGGATATTAATTTTTCCTGAATTTTCTTATCAGATTTCTTAAGTAAGTCATAATCGGTGGCTATTTCTGGTGTACAAACCCCAACGAGTTGCTTCGGAGGCGGCTCGGGCTGAACTTTAACAGCGTCAGAAACCAAGCTACCGAGTGCCGTGCGGATTTCTTTTGGTGCTTCTAAATTAAATTTGGAATCAAATTTCACCTTTTCTGCAATATTACAATTGATCGCAACTGTTGAGTTGCCATCTCCTCTAATTGTGACAGTGAATACCATCTTTAGAGTATTTCGAGCAGGTTTTACAGTTGTGCCAGCCTCAGTAGACACGAGGGTAAGTTTTCCACCAATTTTTACTTCTTCTTTATTAGTAATATCCAATGAACATGCGGTTACTTTAACGTCTGCCAAAGCATTAATTGCCGCTGCACCATTTAAAATATCCGATTGTGTAATAACTGCCGCGCCGTTTGAGTTGTCATTATTAGATAATGTTTCTGCCAGTTTTTTCTCAATTATTAACTCTTGTCCGATTAAAATGGAACCAGCTGCAGCTGCTGCGTCTTCGTCCGTGATTACGTTAGGAACCTTAGTTTTTTCTTTGATTGCTTTACCTGCATTATAGCGAACCTGCCTTATGCTGTTGGTGTCCGCTTTGTCTATTGCAGGTTTTTTTGCATCGTTGCCTTCATGAATTTTGCAGGCTTCAACTTTTAATTCAACAATTGCCTCCAAAACTGTTTTAGATAAATCATTTAATTTTATTGCCAGTGCCTTCAATTCTTCAACATCAGTAGCGGGGATATCTCCAGCGGCATCAGGTTTAACGGATACTAATTTGTCCTGAATTTTCTTATCAGATTCTTTAAGCAATTTATAATTAGAAGCTATGGGCTCTGTACAAACCCCAACTTTAAGAGCGGAAGGTTTTGCGGGTGGATTGACTTTGAGTGATGCTGGGCGGTTCGGTGCTTTTTGACAGTTTATGAGTAAAAAGCTCGAAGCCAAAACACCGCAAAGTAGAGCTTTAGTAAATAGGTTGTTCATAAGAATAGTCTCCTTAAGGCAGATTCCTTCCAAAAACCGGACCAAGGTCCTTTTTTGGTACTAAATCGCTTAGGTTTGATTTGAAGTGGAATTCGGCAAGGGGCAAGGCTTAGACGGCAAAATAACACCGATTTTTTGTGTATAAAATATTGATACAAATGGCGTTTTTTGTAAAATTTTCGATGGCCTTAGGCGTTAAGCACTGCTTGCAACCCCCCTATCATATACACCAGAGGAGCTGGGTCCCATACGATTGACTTGCTACTGAATTCCGCTAGGTCCGGAAGGAAGCAACGGTGTTTAGCAAGCTATGCGATATGGGGCGCCCAGCACTTTTTGTTTGAGGGGAAATTCTTTGTCTTACCAAGTGATTGCCAGAAAATATCGTCCGCAATCTTTCGACCAGATGGTCGGGCAAAATCATATTACTCAAACGATCCACAACGCCCTTAAGTACGACCGCTTACCGCATGCTCTGTTATTTACCGGATTGCGCGGCACGGGTAAAACCTCTTCGGCCCGCATTCTGGCTAAAATCCTGCGCTGTACAAATCCGAAAAACTTTTCGCCTTGTAACGAGTGCCAGAGCTGTCTTGAAATTTCTTCCGGCCGCGCGATGGATGTTATTGAAATCGACGGAGCCTCAAACAACGGCGTAGATGCCATCCGCGACCTACGCGACAACGTGATGTTTGCGCCGTCTTACGGAAAATATAAAATATTTATTATCGATGAAGTTCATATGCTTTCGACCAGTGCCTTCAATGCGCTTTTAAAAACTCTTGAAGAGCCGCCCAAGCATGTTGTTTTTATTCTCGCAACAACCGAAGTTCACAAAATCCCGCAGACCATTCTTTCGCGCTGTCAGCGTTTTGATTTTCGCCGAATCTCATTAAAACAAGTTGCCGATTATCTTAAAAAAATATGTGACCTCGAAAATATTAAATCAGACCCTGCCGCTTTGTGGTTAATTGCCAAACAGGGCGACGGTTCAATGCGCGATAGTTTAAGCCTGCTTGATCAGGTTATCAGTTTTACAAATTCAAATTTAACCGAAGCTGAAGTCAGCCAGGTGCTGGGGCTAACTGAACGCTCGCTGGTGTTTGCCGTTTTTGACTGCCTGACGCTCCGTAAAGCCGCCGAACTCGTTACTTGCCTCGAAAAAATCAGCCTCTCGGGCCAAAATCCGGGTTTGTTTTTAGAAGACCTGCTCAAATTGATTCGCCACAGTTTGCTGTTGAAAGCCGATTCTAAGGCCACTGATCTGATTGACCTGCCTGTAGATGAAATTCAGTTGCTGACTGAAAAAATCCAGAATTTTACCGATGGCGATCTGCACATGATGTTTGATATGGCGCTGAAAGCCGCTCAGGATCTTCACCGCGCCAGCGATGCGCAAATTGTTTTTGAAGTGGCGTTGCTCCGCATGAGCCAGGCGCCCCGCATAGCCGACCTCAAGGCGCTTTTAACAAACACGATTTCAACGATACCGATTGCGCCAGTCAACCACGGCAGAACCGAGCAGCCCCGCCCAAAGCCCTTTGAGGAGATAGCTCCTCAAGTTGCCGTAGCCGTCGATATTAACTCTGACAGGTGGCTTGGCTTAGTTGAAACCATCCGTTTGAAGGATGCTTTTTTCGCGGCAAAAATTGAAAATCTTTTATTCCTCGGCTGCGACCAGCTTAAAATCAGTCTGCAACCCCCGCAGAGTTTAGCTTTTTTAAGTACTCAACTGCAAAATTCTGAAATGCGCCAAAAACTGCAAGGATTTATTGATTCAGAGATTGCACAGGGCTACACTTTTGAGGTGCTTAAGAGCAGCGTATCGGCACTGGAATCTTCAAAAGGTGAAAGTGCTTCTTCTCTTGCCATTAAAAAACAAGAATTGGCTGAAGAAAAACAGATGGAAAAATGGCAAACCGATCCGCGAGTTCAAAAAGCCAAAGAAGTATTTAAGGGCGAAATTAAATTTATAAAGAAAACTGACTAAAAGGAGATCTCAATGAAGGGCATGGCTGGCGGAATGGCAGGCTTGATGAAACAAGCGAACCAAATGCAAATGAAGATGAAAAAACTTCAGGAAGAATTAGCTACGCGCGAATTCTCCGGTACTTCAGGTGGCGGCGCAGTAACTGCAAAAGTAAACGGCGACAACAAAGTTCTGGCCTTAGCAATCAACCCGGAAGTTTTAACTTCTGGTGATGCTGAGATGCTTCAGGATATGGTTATCTCCGCAGTTAATGATGCTTTAAAAACCGCAAAAGAAACTTCAAGCCAGGAAATGTCGAAGATTACCGGCGGCATGTCTTTACCGGGATTTTAATTGTTACATATACCCGCTTTAGAAAAATTAGTTCATGAGTTAAGCCGACT
>JANPPN010000058.1:0-6025 GCA_031428535.1 Bdellovibrio sp.
TTGCTCAGTAAGTAGATTCGTGACGAAGACGTACTAATCCCTTAGCGGACTTTAGGCCGCTTAAAATAAAAGATATTCGCGATTTTTATCGCGTCCTTATTTAAAGTTTTCGACTATAACACCTGTATTGTCGACTTTCACTTTTCGAACACTGTTAACGATCATTTGATGATTTTCATGTTTAATATCCACGCCTAAATTCTTGAGCTGCGCAACCAGCCTTCGCACTTGATCCTCGTGCGGATCTCCGCGCTTGTAGCCGATATCCTTGAACACCGCGCCACCTAAAATTTTATAAATGGCGCGCGCTAAGCGATTCGCAATCGCAACTTTCGCTTTGTTTGCTGAACCTAATCTAAAAACGAGTTTATTGTATTTTGCGCGATAAAAAGATCCGCGCTTAAGTTTCGCGCCATGCGCGGCTTGGATCAGCAACTTTCGTAAGTGCGGATTACCGTGTCGGCATTTTGATCTTTTTTTTTACCCGCTGATTCGTTGTTGCCACTTGCAACTCCGGCCCACGCCGCAAATTTTCGCTCGTCTGCAAACGAACTCATATCCGCCGTTGCCTCAGCGATAATCCCAACAGCTAAAACTTTTTCGATTCCCGGGATTTTACGTAGCTCATCGATCAGATGTGCGTACGGCGCTGTCTTTTCTGTCAGCTCGTTATCGATCTCGAGAATTAAGGCCTGGATATCTCGATATTGTCTCATCAGTAGCTTGATCACAAAACAGTGCTCTGTCGTCAGACAGTTTGTTAGCGCTTTTTCCGCTTCATCCTTTCTTTTAATTTTGGTGGTCACTTGGCTTGCCAGTGTTTGCGCACGGGTGACACCCTCTGCGATCAGATCTAAAATCTTGATCCCAGACACTCCGAAGGTGTCAGATACGATTGAGCTCCATTTTATATTTCCATCCTCTAAAACCTTTTGAACCCGATTCTTAATACGACCTAAGTCGTCAGTCAGGTTCGTGCGTTGGCGGCTCAATAATCTAAGTCGTTGGTAAATTCCATCCGGAACAAAAGAAGCTCTGATTAAACCAAATCGATGAAGTTGTGCGATCCACTCCGCATCTTTTTGATCGGTCTTGCGACCGGGAACGTTTTTCATGTGAGTCGCGTTTCCAATAATTGGATTTAATCCCATCGGCTCCCACACATTGTAAACCGGCTTCCAGTAAACACCTGTTGATTCCATCGCGACCGCCGTTACACCTCTGCTTTTCAGAATAACACCCATCGCCCGCAAATCATCTGTCATCGTCGAGCATTCAAAATGTTCGACTGTTGGATCTTCATCTCCTTTCCCAATCATGACTGTGATAGCAAGCATCTCTTTATGGACATCGACTCCGGCAACGTGTGTGCGTAACGCTTTCACTTTGGACCCCTTTTGTTTTAGATATCTCTCAAGAGAAAAAGGAGTGGGCGGCACGTACAAAATTTGCTCATCGAAGCTTTCGCTCCATACGACGGTTCTTTAAGCGCCCACTCAGCCACATTCAATATCGATCTCAAATCCTGACTCGCAAAAATCAGAATCACGACCAAACAAACTTCGACCTTTTTATTTCCCTTAAAAGACAATTAAGGTTATAAAGATTAGAACAGAATTCGTAAAGTTTTGGCTGCGCCGACGGGCCGAACGGGCCGTTTAAAGATAGCGTGTGGAAAAAATTTCAGGGCTACGCCCACTTACTTTCTAGACGGTGAGGCCGAAGGCCTCGTAGGCATTCAAAGATGACTCAGCGATAATACTCTTGATTTAGTATTTCACTCACCCGAAGGCATAACCGTTGAACCCAGCGATTTCGTAATAATAGAAGGTGTCAGCTCTGCTAGAAAAGAATTTCGGGAATTTTTATCTTTTAGTATTTACATAAAAACGGCCCAAGAGACACGCTTACAGCGCGGACTAGATCGTGATGGTCCTGCCGCCCGAGATCAGTGGCACCTGTGGATGAAACAAAAAGATGACTACGTTCAGCGTGATGATCCTGAAAGCTACGTTAACTTTATTGTCAGTGGAGAATCGAAAAGTGCAAATGCAGATGAGATTCAAGTTTTGAAATAATGAAGTCCAGCTAAGGTGAGTTATCGGCTCTGCTCCTTACATCCCAGAGGTTTTAATTCTTTATTTTATAACTTTTTGCATTGGTCGATAGAATTTTTCGTGACTGCCAAAATCCTTGGGGATTTTCTCAAAACCTAATTCAGAAAAATAAGACTCGTAGCCGTTAAAGACATTCCATGTTTTATGCTTTTGGCCACTTTGACTTCCTGGCTCTGGGTAGGCTTCAACAACCTTCGCTTTAAGCTTTGACGCCAAATTTATGGCTTCTTTGCATAAAAGCTCTTCCACGCCCAGATTCTTAAAATCAGCCCTTGAGGTCACGCAATGAATCGACCAGATGTTAGAGTCACAAGAAATATCTTCTTCGATACAATCATGTCCTGGGAGGGTTTTACGTCTATCCAATGAACACCAGCCAATTGGCACTGGATCTCCTTCTGCATACGCCAAAACTCCGAAAACTCTTCCCGATTCCACGAGCTGTTGCATCGCCAATTTTGCAGCTTCTCCTTCAAAATTGAGCCCGATGGGAAGTCGATGATTCATGCACCAACAACCGCTGCTTTTACCATTAAAGTCAAAATAGGCTTGAAAGTCTGTCCACAGATCAGGACTTAATTCTTTGGTATAAAAAGTCATGGGGTTTCCTTATTTTCCTGAAACAATATTTTAAATTTTGCAAAGTCCTTTAGGTCTTTCAGACCTTCTTTGGATTTATATCTTTCGATAACAGAACTTAAAAAGTTGTTGATTGATAATTCATCGAAACTACTAAAAACGGCAATTTGATTTCTTTTTAAAAGTGCAGCGGTGACGCCAATCCCTCTTTTGAAACCACCAGCTGGCCAGTTTTCCTCCTTAAGAAGAACATTGGAACCACATGAGGGACTGCCATCCATCAAGATAGCGTATTTAATTTTAGACACCGTCAGGCAGTCAAGAAATTGATTTGCGCCATTAATTTGAAGTGCTGTGACATCGTTACCATGCTCGTTAACGACCGAAGCCTTTCCATCGAGCACATCAAATCCATCTCCGCCGACTATTCGCAGATTTGGGCGAGGTGTTCCGAATATGCTGTCTTCAGGACAAAATGAAATCAATTCAACTTGATCGTTTTCCTGCAATTCTTTGACAAAATTACTTAAGAGATCAGTTCCATTGAAATTACATTTTGCACCAAGCAAGCAGCCACTGACCCCAATTTTAATTAGCTCGTCTTTTACAGAATCCTTGTGAGGGAATTCAGTTTTTGAACCATCTACTTTCATAGAGATGGTTTCCTATAGAGCGCCTCAATGTTGTGACCATCAGGATCTAAAATAAAGGCCGCATAGTATCCGGGATCATAATCCTTGCGTAATCCGCGAGCCCCATTGCAGGTTCCACCAGATTCAAGAGCTTGTTGGTAAAATTCTTGAACTTGTTCTTCTGACTTTGCAACAAAGGCAATATGAAGACGCGGAGTTTTGGGAGTTCCAGCAGAAAGAAGTAGCTCTGTCGATGATTTTGTTCCAAATCCGAAGATACCATTTTTTTCGTCGCTGAATATAAGCTTACATCCCAAAACAGGAAGACAGGCGGAGTAAAACCTCAACGATTTCTCAAACGAAAGCACATTGTACTCGACTTACGTTACGCAAAGCAAATTTATTTTCTAAAACTACAGTATCTTTCTTATCGCTAGGCGAACTATCGGAAACTTGTGCTGCTTTATTGTTTTTTGGTATCTTGAATATTTTTTTATTTTGGTTTTGTTCGATAGCTGAAATAGTTTTAGTTGATTGATCAACTTTACTCTTCTCTTTCTTGAAGAAGATGGCAACCATCACTAGGGTTAAAATTACAAAAAATAGCTTCTTCAAAACTGCCTTAAAATCCTAATGAATTTGGGTTATTATTTTTCTTTCATCGACTGACCAGGCGTCAGTATTTGACTTAGCTACAACTCTGAATTCGGTTTCATTTGCAAACTCAGCAGATACATCTAGGCCGCCACACGCGATGTTGGAGCTTAATCCAAATTCCTCTGGGTTTAAAGTGTATGATTTCTTAGATTCGTAAAATTTCACTTGGCCAGTATACACCCCTGCTAGGCAAGATTTAATTTTACTTAATAAAGGATTTTGTTTAACAACCTGAAGCTTGGTTTTGCCTGTTGTCTTCATCGTATTATAAAGTTCCATTGCTTTTTGAACGCTATCAACTTGCTCACCATTGGCTTCTTGAATGACGTCGCCCTTGTTAAATTTTAAAGTCTGTGTTTTTTGTAAGCCTAAACTTTCATAATGACCATTCTGCATTTTACCAATTTCATTTTTATCACAAATATATTTAGTAATACTGCCTGTATTGGAATCGCGAAATGGAATACATTTGCCGTCTTTAATCATTTGAGATTCTTCAGCGCTTTGACAGAAAGATTGTATTGAGTAAACCAATAAAACGCTTGCCAGCAAATACTTCATAAAACCTCTTTTTCTTTAGTTCAATTTAAATTCAAATGAAAAACAATTTCAATAACTTTACTGGCGTTGAAAATAAATTAGTCCATACGAAAGTCCAGCTTTTGACAAAACAAAAAATTTACTTCGACCATTCCGTCGCTATTTCAATCTGACTCAAATTTAATGCACGAGCGATCTTTAGTAAAGTTGTGCGCCGCGGCATTGTGGCACTCCCAAAAAAACGAGATAAAGATGGTTGCGGAATTTCCGTCAATTCGGCTAACTTTTTTAGCCCACCATTTTTATCAACAGTCATGCGCAAATTATCTTTAAATTTACGAACATCTTTAGCAATCGCCTCAAGATCATCAAATCTGACGTAGACGTTTTCTATTTTTTCTTTTTGAGCACAGTCATCAATAAGGTCTTGAATATCAGCTACGATTTCATCTTTTTCTTTTTGATCACCTTCATCAACCCACATTTTCATCAAATTGTAGACACCTTCAAACTCAAATGCCGTTTGAACAGCCGCTGCAATAAATTTATGCGGAAGACCCGCTTGATTCATCAAATGACCTACTTCGATCAGTTCAACCTTTAAATCAGGAGTCATTATTTGCGCTCTCATTTTAACCTCCCTCACTCGGTATGTCGATTTTGTCGAATCAACTCGAGGTGTGTTCTAAATTTTTCTAATCTTCTTTTTTCTTTCTTTGGATCAGCTTTAACGTAGGCTTCGCAAAGATAAGCTTCATTCATCATTCCTACGGGTAACCGCATTTGAACCTTGCCGTTCCCAACCTGGTGCCACTTCATTTTATAGCCATCAGGAATGCGTGTTCCTGACTGCGCAATAGACCAGAATTTTGAGTTCGTAAACTTTGGCTTGTGCTGATAGTCCTTCAATAAAAGAACGTCAGGACGTATCACTTGCTTATATTCAAGGGCAGTGAAAGTGTTGTCGTGTTTTAACTCTAAATATGAATCCAGAGCCCACTGAGTGATGACAATTTCCAAAGTTTAATCCTTTCCTAAGATATAGCTAAGATAGCGTATATACCTCTAATAACAAATATAACATAAATAACAATGAATAGGCAACTTTATTTTTAGTATACAGCAGATCGGTTAGGATCAATCTGCTATGAACTTCTGCCTAATTTCTGGGTAACATTCTTTAAGTCTAATACAAAGCTTAACAAAAGCTAAATAGCTGAAATTTTAGTGGATTTTAATCCAAAGAATCTTATTGTTACCAAGTGGTGCGATCCTTATCGCCCCGCAGGGGTTACGCATATGACCTGTAAGGCAGATCTATATTGAAAAGGAAGAAGTTCATTCGAGGTGTTTTTGCCTCTTTATCCCTAAGTTGGACGTCGGCACAGAGTGACATTCGAAATTCGGATTTATGTTAATTTACAAATAAATAAACTTAATCTTCGACGCTGCGAACCAACGTCCAACATCGGGATTGAGAGGGGTCTTGCAAGATCAAAT
>JANPPN010000059.1:0-15219 GCA_031428535.1 Bdellovibrio sp.
ATTTACATCGCAGAATGTTCTGACTACGATGAAATTATCCTTCGGCTCGCATTTAAAGCCGTCGAAATGAATCTCAACGGCATCGTTGATGTCGATATAACAACAAAAAAAGTCCGAACCGGAAATTATCAGACTTCCATTTTTTCCGGATCTGCAATTCCAGCCAATATTCTTGAAGAGCGCCTGATCAAGGACCGCTCAAACTGGTCTCACCCTAACTGATTTTTAAAATTTCATAGTCTCGTATTTTATCACCTGCAGAAATCTGGATAACATCGCCGATTTCTTTGCCGATCAGGTTTTTTCCTAAGGGGCTAATCGGTGTAATAACCTGAATCTGCTGATTCTCGAATTCAATATTTTGGCCGCCACCTTTTGGCATCAAAAGTACCAGCGAGTTTTTTCCGTTGCTGCAGATTTCAACCAGCGCGGCCAACGCAATTTTACTTTCCTCGGAAAACGTTCGGATATTCAGGTTTTCATAACTGGCAAGTGTGGCTTTAATGTCGGCTACGCGCTCGGCCTGGGCTCCCGCTAAGTAAGAAGCTTCCAGACCGCGGGTATCATACTTATTTTCGGCTTTGCTTTCTTCGTTCGTAGCGATGTCGTAAGTGCTCTGGGCCGCATCATAGGCGGCTTGCAAATTGGCTTTTGTTACTTCGATTAATTTCTGGATCAGTGTGTTTTTATTCATTCGATACGGATACTAGCCGCTGGACCTGCGATTAGTCTAGTCTGAAAAACGGCGCGATTCAAAACTACCGATACAAAACCCGCATGTTCTTTTGTAATATGAGTCGTTATCACAAAAGGGAAAACAATGAAAATATTAGGTATAGTCATTACGACCATTCTGGCTTCAGCAACATTTGCGGCACAAACAGTCACGACGAAAATTTATAATCCTTATAGCTCCATCCGGGCGCTCGGTATGGGTAACGCTTTTACGGCCGTAGCTGATGACTACACGTTAATTCTTTATAATCCTGCGGGCTTTGCCCGGAAAAAACATAACGAAGTGCAATTTTCACTTGTCGGCGCGGGTGTGTCTTCAAAAACTCTTACCCTGACCTCTGACATTTCAAAAGCCTCCGATACGCAGGGCTCTGATGCTGCCAAAGCTCAGGCTGTCTCAGATGCGCTTGAAAAATATTACGGCGAGGCCCTCGGCGGAAAAATTCAGGCCATCGAATTATTCTGGGTCCGTAACGGGTGGGGTTTTGCTTTTTTGCCGCTCGACATGACTATAGACATGTCGATCAACCGGCAATTAGGCCCGGCTATTGATCTGAATATTCGTGGCGATTCCACCTTTGCAATCGGTTACGGAAAAGAAGTTTACCCGAATGTGGATGCCGGAATTACCCTTAAGTATGTTCACCGTGTTTCGGTCGAGGAAATTCTGCCGGCCTTTGAATTGGCTTCTGATCCCAATATTCTGAGCGACAGCCGATTTAAAGAAGGTACTAAATTTGATTTTGATATCGGGGGCATGTGGCGTCCGAACTGGTTTAATAAAGGTGAGTCGAGCGCTGAAGTTGCTAAGGTAGACGAAGTAAAACCAGTTGTAACAGAACCAATTAAAGAAGAAAAAAAACCTGAAGAGCAAAAACCTGAAGAGCAACGTACTCCACAAGCTGAAGGTGATCCTAAAGAAGTGATGGTTGCTCAGGAAACGAAACCCGCAGAAGGCCCTGCTACAGCCGCTGACGCCGCTGTCGTGCCAAAAACCATTGATTTACCCAGTAAAGATGAAGTCAAAAAAACAGAAGCGGTTGCAAGCAATGACGCTCGTTATCCGTTAACCCTCGCGGCCGTCATGCATAATGTGATCGGTTCAGAATTTACACTTTCAAAAATGGTAAACAAGAACGCAACAGAAGTGCCGACAAAAATGTATCGTACGATTGATCTCGGTTCGCAGTACATGCTTCGTGATGGTGAAGATTTTAAAATCCGGGCGATGATCGATCTGAAAAATATTTTACATCCGGAAGTTAACTTCAACAAAGCTTTCCATACGGGATTTGAACTCGATTATTCACCGAGCACGTGGTTCAAAACCCAGTTTCGCGTGGGTCTGAACCAGATGTACTACACGGCAGGGGCTTCATTCCTTTTCGCCGTGCTGAACATTGATATTGCAACTTACGGCGAAGATGTCGGTACCGCCGAAACCAAAAAAGAAAACCGAGTAATGGCTGCGAAAGTCGGCTTTAACTTCTAAGAAGCGCAATTCGCACCAGGTGTTGCAAGTTTTAATTTCATACAGGCGCCAATACTCGCTGGTGTGCCTGCTGGGCTGGCTAGCGCCGCGGCAAGCTCTGCACAATAGGCTTTGGTTGAATCCGTTGCGTTAGTCGTGTCGCCACAAACTGCCGCCGAAGTTGTAATGACTAAATTTCCCATTGTCGCATCATCCATAGTTCCTATAGCGGTCTCAAGATCGGCAGTTGTAGGTGAAGCAGTCACGCCGTAGGCAATCATTGAAGCAAGAGTTCCGATTTTAAATAAAGAACTGATCGTCACATAGGATTTTACACCTGAGGCGCTGCATTCCGAAAAGGCGTCTGCCGCAATTGCATTGTTTGCATTCCGTTCCGCAAGAGTCGAAACACCAGAGCTTGTAAATCTAAGGGTCGACATTGTATTCACGGTTGACGAGCAGCCCCCCGCACAACCCCCAGGCGGCGGCGAATTAATTGAATCAAGTGCCGTCGCAAGTGAGTTAGCAGAACCAAACCCTTCAGAAATAAAAATTGCCGCACACTTTAAGCTGCTTGAGTACGCCGAGGTATTCGAAGCGATCCCAGCAACACAGCTCCTCGCTTCGCCGGCGCTGGCTCTGTTCAGGCAATATTGGGCTTCCTGTAGCGCATTCGTATCACTTTTCTGACACGACTGAAATGTGAACACGGATAGTGCGGCTGTAACTGTAAAAAATAAGCGGTGCATTTTCATTGGTTCTTTCCTTGGTTGATACTTTTTATTCGGTTAGAACCCGACTGGACTTAAATCTGTCTTTGCACCTTTATGAGAAAAGCCGCCCCAAAGTCTGTGTCACTTTCTTTTATTTCAAATTGAAACAAAATTTTTACAAAGCTTAAACAGCATTTTGTGAAGCAGTAAAAAATAAATCGAAATGCAAAAAGGAATTCCGGTGAAAGTTATTAAGTATGGCCCAATCCCGACTTCTTTTTCAAATCGAAGTTTCTGCCTTCATGCAATCGAGAATTGTGCCTCGATCTCCCTGAACACCAACCATCCGCATCGGTTCGGGCAAAATCGTTTCAATTCGGGAAAAAATAAGGGCTATGGGTCGAGGAGCCAGGCCAAAGGTGGCATGTAAATTTGATTATTCGCATTAATTCATATTCGATTGCTAGCTTACAAATTGACATCGCTACTAATTTGTATTAGAAAGTTAACTTAAATGAAAAACGCAAGGCAACAGTCTTTTTTTAAGCAAAAAATAAATAAGTTTTTTGGGGGCTCGTTGCTGAAAAGCAATCCTAAGACAAAAAGGCCAATTTCAACGGCAGAGGCGATCCATTTGGTTCTAAAATCTCAACATGCCACGGGTAAGCATTCGATGCTTCACAGTTACAATGCTAAAAAAATTGAAGCCGCTATTCGATCTCAGGCGAAATTCTGGGGTTTGAAAGTTTATCATTATGTCAATGTCGGCAATCATCTTCATTTGGTTATTAAGTTAAATAATCGCAGAAGTTTCAATCCATTTATCAGAGCCATCACCGGTTTAATTGCCAGACATGTTTTAAATGCCGAAAGAGGCTCTGCCAAAGAGGTTCAATTTTGGGTGGCAAGGCCCTTTACTCGAATAATTAGCTGGGGAAAAGATTTTTTAAATATTAATCGGTATATGATCAAAAACAAAGGCCAAGCCAAATCGCACTTTGTCGCTTGGGGCTTTGATATCACAAATAGCGGCTCAATTTTGAATCTGAATACCTGCTAAAAATACTCACTTTGCGCTGCCTATTTTTTTACTAGAAACTGCCTCTGCCATTGTAAAATTTGAAAGCCATTTCTTCATCGATTGTTAATTTACTTGTCGCCACGCAAGCAAGATTTTTAAAACCTGCGTCTATCCTCTATTCTTATTTTGAGATAAAAAATTCCGTAGCGATATGATCGACCAAGGAAACGACAGTGCCTAAAATTCTTAAGTTTGGCGGATACCTCTATGATTTCCAGCTTCTACGTCTTTATAATAGTCTGGATCTATTGAGCATATAGACAATTTTCAAAAGCGTCTCAAACAGAAAAAAACTAAATAACCTTCGTAGTTGCGTGCGCTTGCGCAGCCGCGGCGCCTTGGCCACTGTTTTGCATTTGTCATTAAATACGGGCAAGGCGTCCGTGAAGAATTATTTTAATTAACAAAGTGGGCGAAGCGAAGCCTGCATAAACTTAGGGGGAACGTATGAGAATGAAATTTTTTGCGGGAGTGGCCGCACTAGCATTGGTACTGATATCAACCAAATCGCATGCTCAAGGAGCAGCGATCATGACTTCGGATGCAAAGTTATTCCAAGTTGTTCAAAATAGCAATGCATCCACCAGTTGGCAGAGTATCGGACCTTCAGTGATCGTTCATACTTCGAGTGCTTCGACACTGGCTATGTCGCTTTCGATTGAGTGCGGCTTATTCACCAGTACGGCAGTATCGACGACAACCAAAAACGGTAGCACTTCATCAGCTTCTGCGATGGCCAATGCGGGAGTTGAAGTTCGTATTCTTGTGAACGGTAAGCCGGCTTCTCCTGGCATCATCTCTTTCTGCAAGCGAGTTCAGACTCTAACTCAAACATTGTCATCTTTGTTTACGGGATTGCCCACGGACGCAACAACTTCGATCACGCTGGCAACTCAGTTAGATTTGGCGTCTCTGGATGCTAACAGTTTTAACTTCGCTCTTTACACTGGTCAGGCAAGAAACGTGATTCAGGCTCAGGCGCGATTGAATACGGGTGGATCTTCTTCCGTTTCGGATCCGACCACTGCAACGGCCTCGTATTCTGCTAAAGCCATGGTTCAAAAAGCTTCAATGTTCGTCAATCAGGTGAACCTCGTCAATTCGGGCTCTACGAGCAGTATCGATGTTGGTCTCTAATTTTTGAATTTTTGAATTCTTGAATTCCGTCGAGCCGCCTATAGGGCGGCTTTTTACGGTTCGGACAGAAGAACAAAGCCCGATTTGAAGTCTACAATTTGTCAGAATACTAAGAAGCTTTTTTCTCCGCATCGTCCTGATCCGCAACATCCACAGTTTCATCCGTTTTAAAAATTCTATTAATTTCATTCAAAGATTCAAATGCCATCCCATCCACTCTCTTCAGAGGTTGGCCCGGGTAGGAGCGATTGTTATCTTCAACACGGCTGTTTATTCGCGAACTGATTGTACTCATTTCTTTGATGATTCTGACGATATCCATTTCGGTTTTAAAGTCGGAACACATAAAGTTATTTTCAAGATCACTTGTCTGGCTGGGTTCTTCGCCGGTTTCAACCTGTATAAAATTAACAATTTTACGCGACTGTTCAAAGTACTTTTGAAATTGCTCACTGGTGTCGAAAGGATTTTCGAGCAATTCCCTAAGGGCAACATCAATCATATCGCCCTCGGTAATTGCCGTTTTTGTAAAAGAACTGCGGAAAACATGTGATTTTTTCTTAACTTTTGCCTTCAACGACAACCTAAGTTTAGAAAGGCGAGCCTGAAGATTCTGGATTTCAGTTTTAATATTGCTTGATTTCTTGTACTTCACGATATTGCTGGCCACAAGCAGAATTGAACCGAAAAAGGCGATTTTTAAAACCAGATTGAATAAGTCAATAATTGAGTCCACGTTGAATTAATCGGTCATTTCAGACCGTTTATTTACTAGTTTTTGGTCTAGTTTATTGCTTAGTCGGGCTATAAATCGTAAGTTAGCCGGCATGGGTAAAAAGTTTGTACTTTCCTTAGGTAGCGGCGGTCTAAGAGGTTATGTCCATCTTGGAGTTTATAAAGCGCTTCATGAAAACGATATAAAAATTGATGCAATTTACGGTTGCAGCGTCGGCGCCCTAATTGGAGCTTTTATTTCTGAAGGCTGGCCACCCGATAAATTAATCGGACTTGCCTCGAAAATTACACCTTTAGATCTCATCGACATCTCTTTTCCGAATAATGGATACATTCTCGGCAAAAAACTGAATGCCTACATTCGCAAACACATTCAGGCGGAAAACCTTGAAGACCTGCCCATTCCGCTGACGGTCGTTGCTACAAAAACTCTTTCGGGCGAAGCAGAGTATTTTCAAAAAGGGTCGGTCGCGGAATGCATTCAGGCGTCGTGTTCAATTCCCAATGTTTTCAGACCGGTTCTGATAGGCAAAACTGAATATCTCGACGGTGATCTGTGCTCGCCGGTACCGATTCGCAAGGCGCGTGAAGCGCACGGAAAGAAAGCGGTAATTCTGGCTATAAATGTAATTCCGGACGCATCAGCGGCTAACAGGTCCAGTAAAAAGTGGGCCGGGCTGATTTCGCGGACTGTCTACCGCCAAACTCTCGTTGCCTTTGAAAAGCCCTTTGCTGATTTTTACCTAAACCCGATTCTAGGGTACGGAGTCAATTTCAGTAAAAGCGAAGCGCTAAAAAGAATTGAAATCGGCTATCGTCAGACCACCGCAATTATTCCCCGGCTAAAACAAATTCTGGCTCCTGTATAAAAGAATTACAGCGATCGGGCCTTTAAATAGCCGTGGCTCATTTAAATCGGGCGCACTTGCTGCAGCTCTATCGCGTGTAGAATAATGCAAAAAATCCGGAGTATTTATGATGACCCAAAATTTGATTAGAAATGTTTTCCTTTTAGCAAGCTTTGCAACTTTAACGGCTTGCCCCGGAAAGCAGGATCCCCGTGTGAACCCGGTGATTCCTAATCAGGCCCAAATGGGCCCGGGTGCAAATAACCCGGGTGCGAATAACCCCGGCGGGAATAATATCGGAAGTCAGCCCGTTTCCGCAATCCGGTCATTTCAGTGTGAATTTGAAGGTCGAAGGAACAAAAGCAGCAGGTATTTCCATTCTTATGTAAATATCCCGAAAACAGTGGCTTTAATCACGCTCGACGGAAACTTTGATACCAAGATCGACCTGCGAACAAAATTTCTGGGTTTTGATATCGGAAAATTCGGCAGGATTTCAATGCAATACGTACCCGCTGCCAATACAAAAAGCGGAAACGACACAATTATCCTGATCGATGATGGTGTAAACAAAAACATGCGAATGAGTCAGTCGGGTTTTGCAGGTCAGATGACTAAACTGGAAGCTCAAGAGGACGGCATGTTTGTTACAGTTTCATGCAAGGGCACCACAGCATTTAAAAGCGGCACGGCCCACACCGGTAAAACAAATCTTGTTTGCAAAGGCAGATCAAGCACCGTCGTCACAGCAGAAGAGCAGGTCGATGCAAGCATTCCGCTGAATTCCATTCAGGCCGGCCAAGAGTTTGTTATTTCTGAAGCTGTCAGTGGCAAGCTCGATGCGGCCGCAACAACAATCACCTTCTCGGGCTCGCTAGATCCTGAGTATGGGGCGATGGTAACGTCAACGGCATCACTTAAGTCTTCTGCAACTTTCCGATTAATCGATAAATCGACTTCGGCAACAGAGATCAATATTACTTGCGGAATTCAGTAGCTGTCGTCTCGCGTTAAATATGCAGCATTGACTCTGTTTTTTATAGTTTTTACTATAACGATACACCATGAATTTTTTTGATAAATTTGCAGACTATTTTTCTAATGATATCGCGATCGACCTCGGAACTGCCAATACCCTTGTTTATGTAAAAGGCCGTGGAATTATCCTTGATGAACCGTCTGTCGTGGCGGTTCAAAAAAATTACCGTGGAATGCAGAATCGGGTGCTCGCAGTCGGCAAAGAAGCCAAAGAAATGCTGGGCCGAACTCCCGGAAGTATCGTTGCTATTCGTCCCATCAAAGATGGTGTTATCGCCGATTTCGAAGTTACGTCTTCCATGTTGAAATATTTTATTCAAAAAGCCATGGGCGAAAAAAAGGCCCTGGTTCGTCCGCGGATTATTATCTGTGTTCCTTTCGGAATTACTCAGGTGGAGAAGCGCGCAGTTAAAGAAGCCGCACAGTCAGCCGGCGCTCGCGAAGTTCATTTAATCGAAGAACCAATGGCCGCAGCAATCGGTGCCGGACTTCCGATCACAGAACCATCAGGAAATATGGTCGTCGACATGGGTGGCGGAACTACCGGTGTTGCCGTTATATCTCTGGGTGGAATTGTTTATTGTAAATCAATCAAAGTAGCAGGCGATAAAATGGACGAAGCGATAATTAATTACGTTCGTCGTCAGTTTAATCTTCTCATCGGAGAAAGAACTGCTGAAGCCATTAAAGTTCAGATTGGAAATGCGTTTCCGTTTGAAGTTGAAAAGACGATGGAAGTTAAAGGCCGCGACCTGGTTGCCGGCGCGCCAAAGACCATCGAAATTACAAGCACTCAGATTAATGATGCTCTCATGGACCCACTGGCAGAAGTTATAGATGCTGTTCGCACAGCACTTGAAAAAACGCCGCCTGAGCTTGCGTCCGACATAGTTGACAACGGGATCGTATTAACCGGCGGTGGTGCTTTACTCGCAAATCTGGACGTTTTGCTGAGGGAACGTACAGGACTTCCGGTTTCAATTGCCGAAGATCCACTTACTTGTGTTGTTATGGGCTCAGGTAAAGTTTTAGACCAGCTAGATCTACTCAGCCAATTAACAATAGACTAATATAAGTATATGTTTACTTCTCTTGAAAATCGTCTTTGGTTGGCTGTACATTTGCTTTATCCCAATTCTTCGCAGGCATTTGATGTCTATCAGGCTTTAGTACTGCAATCAGAAGAGTTACTTGCGAGCGATAATCGAATTCTGATTTTTTCAAAATTAACTTTATTGTTCGAAAAAATCCCGTCAGTTAGTTCGAACCTTTCTTTTTACGAATTTGAATTTGATCAGATTGATCAGTGGAAACTAATTTACAAAAATTCTCAGAAACCGCAGTTACTGATTTTTATCGGGGTGCTGATTTTTGATCTGAAGATCGGTGAAATTGCACCGTGCGCCAGATTAACTAAAGAAAAAGCGCAGTTTCTGTTTCATCAGATTTTTAAAAAAATATCCCAGAGCGGCGTTAAGGCTAAGTACAACGATAACCTCAATTTCAAAAAGCAGAATGATTTAAAAATTTCATATCTTTATACCTATGAAAATCTGGTTGAGTATTGTCTTGGGCAGTTATCAGATGAGGAAAATGAAAAAGTTAAAATGGGAATTGAACTCTATCCTGTTTTACAGACAACAAAAGACGAGTACCAGAAAATTATCAGTCAGATTCAAAATCTTAAGGTACAGCGTTCAAATTCTACCGAGCTGAAATCAAAAAATAAAATTACCCTGGTCAGGGATCCAGACCCCTCTGCGGCCGATGCTGAAGTTGTGCCGGCGTATAGAAACCGTAAAACGCTCCTCGGGGTACTTACTTCCGTCGTTTTGTTAGTGGCGCTGGGTCAAATATCGGGCCTTTTTGACCGGATAACTCAAGGCGAAAGATCAGTGGTCATGCGCCAGATCGTGAAGCAGCCCGAATTTGCGGCGCCACAACCCGAAATCGCAGTTGAATCTTTACCCAAACCGGCGGTAATCGCCGCGGCTTTGAGCACTGATCAAACCGTCGCGGCAGTTGAGCCGGCTAAAATGGCGGCCGCAGTTACAAAACCCGAGTTAAAAACTACAGCGCTGAAAGCAGAGGGTGGCCTTTTCAGGGGTACATTAGTTGTAAAAGATCTGAAGGGTTCAAACGAAAATCTAATAGCTAAGATGGTGGCCTTGGGGGCCAAAAAAGCCGGAGAAGTTGAGTTGGGCTGGCTGAAGTCTAACAATCTGGCCTATTACCATTTCATTATTCCTGATCAGAATATCGCAGAGACAAGAGCTTATCTCAATCAGCTTGGCACACTGAAAATAAGATTCGAATCTCATCCGAGACTTATTGCGGGCGGCAATAAAAGATTCATCATTGAAGTAAAAGGAAACTAATTTGATAAAACCGGAAGCACAGAAATATGCTTCGCTGAGATCAATCCTGATTGCCTGGTTCATCATCTTTTCGATTGTTCCACTGGCGCTGGTTTCTTGGTACTCACTGGTTAAGTTTCAGAGAGCCATCGAAAGTGAACAACTGCAGCGTTTAAAAGCCAATGGCCGCGAAATTGATTCGATCTTTTCCGATTATCATAACCAGTTGCTGAAAAACCGGCGCGTTTTTGCGAACAGTCCGCGGTTTACCTATGATCTTTCGCTATCCGACCTCGCAGGCCTTAAGGAAATTTCCACAGAGTGGATGAACAACAATATCGTTTCAACTTTAGCAATTTACAATCGTGCGGGCCGAAGGCTGTTGTTCGCCGATAAAACCGCTTCAAATTTTGTTTCCATTCAGCCAGCAGATGAAAACACCAGTCTTAGCGATATGCATCTGGCCCATTTGAACTCAAAAACCGATCTGGGGTTGGTTAACAAAGCACTTGCCGGTGGATTCGAACTGATTCTGTTTTCAAAAATCAGTTCAGGTGCAGGCAAAACAATCGGCTATGTCGAACAAAAAATCAGTCTTAAAGAAGAATTTCTGAACAATATACGCAAGAAGTTGAAAACCGAAATCTTACTCATCGACGACGCCAAGCAGGTCGTGGCCTCAACATTAGCGGTCGAGAACAAAGAATTCATCGCAGGTGCAGATGCGATTGTCGAGCTTAAGAGCAAGAACAATTCCTATGTTTTCCTTTCTTATCCGATTGTGTGGGACACCACCGGTCTGAATTTGGCCATCGGTGCCAGCAAAAAAGAATCCCAGATGGTCATCAATAATGTCAACGCCGCCTTCTTGGGTGTGATCAGTTTGGTCATTCTATTTTTGATCGTCACTATTCTGGTCAGCACCTCGGTTTTGCTGAGGCCGATCAACGAACTTATCGAAGGCCTGCGTGCGTTTGAAAAAACCGATTCGCTGGTACAATTGGCCGTCAAAAATAAAACCGAAATCGGATTGCTCACGGCCACATTCAATCAAATGAGTTTTAAAATATTCAAAGCCCGTAACGACCTGAAAAACAAGATTAAGGAACTCGAAAAAGCCAATAGTAATCTGAAAGAAGCACAAACAAAACTGGTACATTCGGCAAAAATGACCAGTCTCGGCCAACTTGTGGCCGGCGTGGCGCATGAACTCAATAATCCGATCGGCTTTATTTACAGCAACACCACTCATCTGAAAGATTACTCCGAAAAACTAATTACGATTATCGACGAGATCGAAAAAAATCCGGCGCAAAGTGCAAAAATAAAGGCCGAGCACGAATTCGATTATATCCGAACCGATCTGCCCTTACTTATTAAATCCTGTCAGGATGGTGCCCAGCGCACGCGCGATATCGTGATCGGGCTCAGAAACTTTTCAAGACTGGAAGAGTCCCAGTTGAAAGAAATCGATATCCGTGAATCCCTGAACACAACGCTCGATCTCTTGCAGGGCGAAATTAAAAACCGGATCTCGATTCATCGCCAGTACGACAATATCCCGCCGGTTATGTGCTATGCTTCGCAGATCAATCAGGTGCTTATGAATCTGCTCTCAAATGCCGTGCAGGCCATCAGCGGAAACGGCGAAATCTGGATTGTTGCCACCCTTCTGAAAGCGGCCGCGGGCTCTCCCGGTAAAGTTCAGATTTCGATTCAGGATTCAGGTTCGGGGATGAGTTCTGACGTCATTGAAAATATTTTTGAACCGTTCTTTACCACTAAAGATGTTGGCAAGGGTACGGGGCTGGGTCTCAGCATTTCTTACGGAATCGTTCAGAACCACGGTGGCGACATTCAGGTAAAATCCGAAAAGGGCGTCGGGACCGAGTTTATAATGACCATCCCGCTTTTCCAGAAGATCAAGCGCTCTGTCTCAAACTGAAACAGTCACTGGCGCTGCGTGGGGCGCGCCAGTGATGTTAAATGAGCACCCAGTGCATTTAATACTTTTTTAAATTTTCGGTTTTTTCGAGAGAAAAAATTTCGCTTTATAATGGTATTTTCTTAACCGTAATTTAACAAATCCTGTGCCGAAAATAATTTATTAAATGTTTCTCGGTTTGGCACTAAAGTCTTGTTTGATTTTACCCGAAGCTTTTCCTAGCTGCACGCAAACGAAGGAAAAGCTGTGAAACATAATATTTTAAAACTTGTTCTGTGTTTAATTTTAATAAGTATTGGGTTTGTGGGTTGTACTGATTCAGGTGGATCTTCATCTATGGTGGGAAGTATCGCTGATGCAGTAAAAGATATAATAAGCCCAGACCCATCGGTTAATACCGCAGAAAAACAAGTTGCAGAAATTCAGAAGAAATTAAATCAAGATGAAGCCTACGCTTTAACCAAGGAAGACATTCAGTTTTTACAAAGCCAAGGCCTTGTGTCTGATAGCAGTGAACTCAAGGCTTGGGTGAAGTAGTATGAAAACATTAATATTCTCATTTATAATAGTCTTTAGCTTTTTAAATGTAGCTTTAGCTGACGGAAACTATTTCGGTCATGCCCGAGACAGGGGCATTATTATTTCAGTCACACCGGATAAGAAAAATGTTAAGACCGGCGACGCGGTTAGTTTTTCAGGAACAATCAAAGTCTATAGTAAAGGCAATGAACATAAATACAAAAAAGAAAAATTCACTTTACTTGAAGAGTTTCAAAAAGAAGGAATCAACATAACAGCTTCATTTCCGAGCGAAGCTGTAGATGTTTCAAGTAATTTAATCATAACCAGTAACAATAACTCTGAAATTAAGTTTTCATATGATGGATTAAATATAAATCCGCAGGATTTAAATCAGTTTTCAATTAAACTTTATAATAATCATCATGAGCGCGAGCAACTTGAAAGACTTTCTAAAACCCGTGCAAAGCTTGAGCGTCGTGTTCAGGCCTTAAATGAATTAAAAAACAAATCCCGAAAAGAAAATTGGTCAGCCAGTGCCATTGCATATATTGAAAAACAAATTCAATTGTTAGACAGCCTCAATCAAAAAATTAGCTCACGGCTGAACTCAGATGAAGACCTGATTGCTGAAAATCGCTATGCACTGCAAGTCGATAATCTGAAATCGAACTCAAGCCAGATTTCAACGGTTATGAATAAGTACCGCTTTATCATCACCTCTGAAGCCGGTACAGTCATTGAGGGCATGAGCACAAAAATCAATGCATTAGTGTCTAATTTACGAAAAAGTGATGAAGCCGATGGTGAAGACCAAGCGGGCGATGAATATAAGTCAGCGCAGTTTATCTTTAATGGTACAACGCTTTTTACCAGCCCCGCCCAAATTTTAAGTGGCGGCGAGAGTATTTCTTACGCTTACACGACAGACAGGCTTTTACAAATTAATAGTAATGAGTTTTCATTAGCACTTTATACAGTTGAAGGAGTCAAACTTAAAAAACGAGTCGGCTGGGTTTCGCAGAAAATACCTGTCGTGGGTGACAAAGTAAAACCGATGTGGTTAGCCGAGTCTTCTCCAAGCTCGGCGATGGGCACTTTATATGTTCAGGCCTTAGATTATGTGAATTTGCGAGCAGCAGATGATTTTGGTCGAATTGATGCACAATCATTTATGGCGGGGGTTTCGGGATCGTTAGTTAGTGGTGAAAGTTTTAACCAAGACGTTAGTTCGAAATTTTCGAAACTTAAAATAGGCGATGGATGGGATTACGCCTTTTCAGGCGACATCAATCCGCTGCAAGAGGGCCTTTATAGCCTTGAGACGAAAGTAAAAGATTTGGCTTCAAATGAATCAGATCTGCGTGTTATTAATTTTAGAATTGATAGAACGGCGCCAAAGACTTCTTTTGCCATTCCAAGTGGTGCACTTACGAATCAATTGACCTATCAAGTTCCGATTAATATTGAAGATTTAAGTTCAACAACTACGAAAGTTTATGTTAACGAAGAACTACAATTAACGACTTCAAGTACTTTTTTTACGGCCACGCTGAATCTCACGCTGGAAGGTGCAAATTTAGTAAAGGTAGTAAGCCAAGATGCAGCAGGAAATGTAGCTATCAGTGATATAAAGACCATTACAAGAGACACCACGCCTCCTGTTTTAACTTTTATTTCGCCGGTTCAAGGTGACTCTGTCGATGGTTTTTATTTTCAGGTAAGTTTAAGTGCCAATGAACCTGTGGTAACTGCAAAGCTTAATGGTGCGGATATTCCGGTTTCAGGACAAACTCAAAATTTAAGTACGAATTTTTCTACAGTACTTGAAGGTAATACAACACTAACCGCTCAAGCCACGGATAAAGCTGGCAATGTTGGAGAAAAAACAATCTCAGTTTATGCGATCGCTAGGCCACTGAATCAATCTCTTATTGGACTTTATGTTGATGAGCCGAATAATAAAGTCATTGTAAAGGGCGCAGTTGGCGCGACAAGACCTAACTATTCAGTGACGGTGTCGAGAGGTTTTTTCAGTTCTCAAACTGTTCAAGCTGATGCTAAGGGCAGCTTCATGATTTCGATGCAGCCTTCAAGTAGCTATAAAGTCAGCGTCTATGACCATCGTAAAAATGTAACAGTTAGTTACAGCTATGAACTAGATGCAGATAACGATGTTATTCTTTCAGGCACTGTTCGAGACACAGATGACTTTCCGTTAGTTCATGCACAGGTTTCAATTATTGGTACGTCACTTACAACGTATACCGATGGCAATGGTGTGTTTTCATTTTTAAAATCTAATTTCCCGAATAAAAAAGTCACTGGAGATCAGCAGCTGTTGATTGACGGTACAGATGTTATCTTATCAGCACAGGCCACGCCAAGAAAATTTTCAAAAACCACAGTCAGTATTACGATTGGGGTTCGGCAAAGTAATATTTTACAGACACCGATTTATTTAGCACCAACTTATTTGGACGGCAGCGCCACAAGCATAACCAAACAAGCGGGCGGTGTTGTAACGGATTCACACGCGCAAGGTGTGGCTTTAAGTATTCCGTCTGATGCGGCCCAGTTTCCGAGCGGTGAAGGTGAAAGCTTAGTCAGTTTACAGACCATACCGGCGGATCGCGCAAC
>JANPPN010000060.1:0-11202 GCA_031428535.1 Bdellovibrio sp.
GCTAATTCATTGACTGGAGTTATTTCCATTTACATAGATTAAATGCAAAGCAGGGGATCCCTCAAACTTCGGAAATCATTACTGGACCATAGGACCGGTAAACCGGTGAAAAAGGTCCCTTTGGAAACCGGCGCGTGCAATTACCGTCTTGAAACGGGTGGATATGTAGAAAAACGACCACGAATAATGCGACCACGAGCAGCGGGTGCAATTCTTTGCTAGATATCTGTGTGTTCGTCCATTCAACAAGTTCTGCCATGAACGCCGGAGTATCAAACGGTGCCGCTGTATGAAAAATAATACCCTTACTTTTTCCATCGGGCCCGAAAGCTTCCACGTTATTAGCAAACTTTTTGTACTCACCACGGTGGCGATCGTCCTTGGTGCTGTACTTGAGTAAAACGCTATGTAGTTGCTTAATGTGGTTTTCAGTAAATGGAATGTCCTTGAAAGATGTAAAGATCATTTCCATTAGTTCCGCGTAACCGGCCACCTCTTGCTCATCACGTGATTTGAATGAGTATGTTTTCACTCCACGTAGCAGAGCCTCAACTTCGGAATTAGCGAGCTTCACACCTTCGATACGGGTGCTGGAGCCGACGGATTCGATCGTGGCCACTTGGCGAAGTGCCGCTAGCCTGTCGGGTGCCAGTGCCTGAGTGGCTGCCCAACGGCCCTTGAACTCATCAAGCTCGCCGATAAGGTTTGTGATCTCTTTAGTTAGGAGGTCTATTTTGGGCGCTCTCATATCCAAGAATATACCCACAAATACCCATAAAGTCTATAAATATGGTTATTTATGGGTATAATTATAGATATTTGCTAGATTAAGGTACTTCGGCGCTTCAGGGTTTTCACGACGAACCACTTAAGGGTACCCAAACTAAAAAAACTCTCTGACGAAGTGAACTCAGTTTTTGTCGCAGTAGGAGTGGCACATATTCGCGATGACGATCCCACATTAATCAGGCTATTTGAAGAACTAGGTTTTGAAGTAAGACGAATCGAAAAGTGAAATTTGTCGTACCTGAAGAATGCAGGCGATGAGTGAACACTTTTGCCCAAAATTATACTTCTCTGTTCGAATTCATAGATTACATTTTAGATTACAGATTAAAAATGAAAGATTAAACACACCGTGCCGATAGTAAACTCCGGGATTGAACACCCCTCGAATTGGTTCTCGTAAAAAAATCGGGATGAATACTGGGTACAGTTAACTGTATTCAGAATTCTGTACTAGGAAATGGATGAGGTAGTGAAACCTCCGCTAAGTTGTTGATATTCCTTGGGCCAGTACATAGATTTCGACAAATTTAGACAGACTAACTTTGCAACAACGATACACCTTTTATTTTTATACCGATGTCATCCCAGACAAACCCGTTCTTTTGCTCCCACAGGGTAATCTCCCGAAAATAAATTTCTTTATAAAGACTCTTGAGCACAGCGGTCTGCTTCGTAAAGCGTGCAAATGCAATGGCATGCGGCTGACAAAAAGCCCACGGATTTTCCTGTAGAAGCAGCGTAGAAACCTCTTGAGGCACGGTTTTTTTAAATTCAGCAAGCTCAGCCAAATTGACATTGGATTCATTGAATTGCATGTCACGTCTTAAGCGGTTGCATCGTTCAAAGTCCCAGCCGGTATACTCTGCCATTATACGAATAATATCTTCATGATAAATAACAAGTCCGTAATTTGGCTCCAGGGATTTCTGCAGCTCAGGGGTTAAGAAGTTATAGCGATATGGCTTTTCCTTAGCCAAAGCATACCGTTGGAGCCGCTCCACAATTTCAGAGCTGTGCGGCCGCCAAAGCGCCGTAATATTAACGACATCCCGAAAACTATCAATCCTCTGGCGTTTCAGATACTCCGTGATTCTATTAAGTCCCAAATACTCAGGTAAAAGATTTTCGTATTTCATAACCAAGGCATTCTCAGACAGATCAAACAGAAAAATTTTTTCGATTTCAGCCTTTCGAAAATGATTTAACACAATGTCGGAATCATCCGCAATGCTCTGATAATCGATTTCCATGCCGATAGCCTTGTGAACGTTATTGACGATATCGATTAGCGGCATCTTAAAAGCGTTAATCTGGCCGTAACTTAAACCGCTCGAGATTTCTCTGCAATAATCAACAAACTCCTGGCCGCGTTCAAATTCCACGTCAATATGAAAATCCGGATTAACCATTGTCGAAATTCTTTCTGGAAACAGCTGATGTAGAGATGGATCAATATCGTTAAAGCCGATCGCGTGCAAAACCATACTTGAGGGGGAACTGCCGCGCCCGGGTCCTAATTTCAAATTGTGGTCTTTGGCAAATTTCACGCACTTTTTTATCGCTTCAAAAAATTCCTGCTTCTGAGGAGTTCCGTAAATCGCGACATCACGGTTTAAATATTTCAGCTGTTCCTGGCTGACTGATCCATACTTTTCAGTCAGCGCATTAACGATCTCTTCTTTAATTGCATCCATGTACTGTTTCCTTTCAGTTTCGTTTATCGATTTTTTAAGTTCGATTTTATGTGAAACGGAAAGTAGTTTTTCCAGTCTTTCTTTTCGCAGTTCAAAATTTTTAATATCGGCGGTCACTTCACTTAATTTCTTTTGCAGACTTTGAGTGAGATTTCCATTTGTTAACTGCAAAATCTGCTTAATCTCTTCGAGCGAGAATCCCAGACTTTGCAGCTCTTCAATTTTATAAAATATCTGAACAAGTGAATTGTCATAATACCGGTAGTTATTTTCCCCGCGTGAAACCGATGAAATAAGCCCGATAGACTCATAAAAGCGTACAGTTCGCGGCGAAACATTTACTAACTTGGCAAAACGACCGATCGAAAGCATGAAAAATAACCTCCCGTTCAGTCAACCATAAGGTTTGACGTAACGACAAGGTCAAGGAGGCTGGACCAATTTTTCAAACATACTAAGAACGCGCTGTACCGACAGCAAACTTTGGGAACTAAAGCCCTCGAAAGACAACAAAGCCAACCGCAAACGCTGGGAAAAAACAAAATTTTAAATGAAGAAATTTGGATGGGGTAGCTACACCATGCCGAACTCATTGAAATCATTATGTTACGGTTCTTGATTTCGACAAATTTCGACGACTTAGCTAAAACCTCTCTTATCCGCCACATTAATTATGGCGAACAAATGGCGAATAACTTTATCCGCCATCTTGACTTTGGCGGATAAATGGCGGATAATTGAATAATGACTCAATATCCAAGTTTAAAGCAGCACAAGATTCCCTTTGAATTCACCTACACCGATAAGCTGGTAAAGCTCTTAATGAGAATTGCCGAAACTAAGCCCTATCTCGAAGAGTACTTAGGCAAACCCCTAGAGGTTCAACTCTTAAGGCAAGCTAAAATTATGGCCATCACCTACTCAAACCAAATTGAAGGCAACAAGTTAGAAGTTCGAGGCGTTACAAATGCTCTTGAAAGTAAAAAAATAGATAAAACTGACAAAGATATCCTAGAGGTCAGAAATTATAGTGATGCCCTGGATTATATTGAAGTCTTGGCTGCCGAAGAGGCCAAACTAAAAACCAGAGATATGTGTGATATCCAAAAACTGATCACCAAAGATCTATTATCAGATAAAAATCAGTGGGGAAATGTAAGAACGATCAAGGTCGATATCGTTGATGATACAACAAAAAAAAAGATTGATGATTTACCCGAGCCACATTTTTTAAACGAACTCCTCAGCGATTTGTGGAGATGGGTCGATGATAACTCGGAGACAAATCCATTTATCAAAGCTTTTGCTTTTCATTATCTCGCCGTTGCCATTCACCCGTTTGCAGACGGCAACGGAAGAACCGTGCGGCTCATGCAGCACTTACTACTTCTGCGCGGGGGCGAAAACCTCGCACGTTTCGTACCTAGTGAAACAGCTATCATGGCCACACGTGACCGCTACTATTCATCTATCAGACATTGTAAGACGCTTGATTCGCTTAATCCTATTATTGAGTATTTAGCAGAATGCTTCGCTGTATCTGCAGAACAGGTTATTCAAGACAGCAAAAAGCTTGTTAAGAAAAGTCTAGACCGGAAGCCGGAAGGCCGAATACAAAAAATATTAACTTTTGCGAAACAGAAAAAGGAATTTAGGACTCAGGATGTACTCAAAATTTTTCCCGACGTGCCTCAAAGAACTATCGAACGGGATATTCAAAACTTAGTTAAAGCTAAGAAATTGAAAGCTTTAGGAAAAAATAAAAATCGAAGTTATAAATGGATGGGGTAGGAGGACTTGAACCTCCGAATGATAGAATCAAAATCTATTGCCTTACCAACTTGGCGATACCCCAACAGAATAAATGTAAAGGTGAAGTTAATAAAAATAAGCCTGAAGAGCAAGAAAAAATAAGCCCAGAGTGCTTTTAAAACATTCTGGGCTGTTGTCTCATGGGGTTTCTTCGAAAGATTCACCGAGCAGGGCTTTCTTTGAGGAGTTATTGCGTATCAAGTTGCTAAATTTCTCGTCATTCCTCATCGCTTCCGAAGCTCTGAGGAGCTTTTTGGCGTTTCAGATTAACGAGAGTTTCCCCCATAGACCTTAATTGATTTTCGTAGGCTTCAAAAACCATATCTTCAATGTGTTGTCGAGTTTCTTGATTCAAAGGATGGGCTATGTCACGAAACTGCCCGTCTTTGCGTTTCTTGCTCGGCATGGCCACAAACAGCCCTTGGGGCCCCTGAATCACCTTTAGATCGCGTACAACGAAACAGCCTTCTATCGTGATGGTCACATAGGCTTTCAGTCTGTCTTCATTTACCGGGAAGATTTTGACTTCTGTAATTTTCATGCTGCCCCCTCGTCGTATCAAGCTGTCTATCAAGTTGCTTAAAAATATGCCATCTCAAAGTGCTATAAGATTAATATCGGGAAGGGTTTACCTCGACTTAAGTAGTATTATGTCAGGTAGCAAAAAAAAGAGCCGATAGTTTGATCTATCGGCTCTTTTTGAGACGTCGTTTGTGAAAAACTGCGGGGAAGGGCTATTTGGTGTCTTTTTTCTCTTCGCGATTCTCATGGAAGGCCGACTTACAGCCTTCGCTGAACTTGAAGTCTTAGTTGGCGAATGCGATGCCGGTAGAGAGCGTAAGAGCGGTCAATGCGATTAAAATATTTTTCATGAATACTCCTTGTGTTGTAGATTCAGGTTATCGCAGTAACTTAACACTTGATTAAAAGAATATTAATTCTTATTCATATCTGTCACTAAAGTCTTAAACAGGGAGCGATTGTGAGACAACTTTGTATTTTCTTTTTATTGGTTTGCGCACAAGTCTCTTTTGCAGCCAAAAATGAACTCAGCATCGGCATCATCCAGGAGTGGTCCGCATTTAATCCGATCACCTCACAGCTCGCTTCTAACGATGCTCTGTTTCCGTTTATTCTCCGTAAGATGGTCCGTCGTGCGGCCGATGGTAGCGTGCTTCCTGACATTGCAGAAAAAATTCCGAAATTAAAGGATAACGTTACCGAGTGGCAGATTAAAAAAAATGCCAAGTGGGCCGACGGCCAAAGTGTTACGTGTGCCGACTGGAAACTGGGGTGGCAGGCCGGAATGAATCCGAAAATTTCCGTCGAAGCTCGTAATGTTTTTGATAAAATTGCAAAAATCGAATGGCAAAAAACTGCGCCGCAAACCTGTGTAGTCACTTACACCACGGGTGACTGGTCTTATGATCGCGATCTGCCGCCGCTGTTGCCTTCGCATGTTGAGGGTGCGGTACTTGAAAAGTTCGGCGATGAACCCGAAGGTTATGATCGTAACACCAATTACATTTCGGCACCCACGAATAAAGCCCTTTATAACGGGCCTTACTATGTGAGCGAATTTAAACTTGGCAGCCATGTGATTCTTTCGCGCAACGAACATTTTTTCGGCGTAAAACCTAAGATCGAACGCATCATCGTAAAGCATATTTCTGATACCAGTGCATTGAAGGCCAACTTGCTTTCAGGCCAGATCAACGCCATCAGTGCCGTGGGCTTTCCTCCCGACACCGCGCTCTTGTTTGACGAAGAGTTTAAAAAAACCAACGCGGATTTTGCCGTGCGCTTTCAGAACTCGGGAATTTTTCAGGGCATTTACTTCAATCTTGATAATCCAATCCTGAAAGACGCCAAAGTCCGTGAGGCCCTAAACCGCACGATCAACAAAGAGCAGATCGTCAAAGCATTCTTCAATGACAATCTGCAGGTGGCCGAAAGCATCCTTTCGCCCCAGCACCCCGCTTACAAAGAAAAACCTCCCATTTACTCTAAAGACAAAGCCATCAAATTACTTAATGAAGCCGGCTGGAAGCCCGGGCCGGATGGCCTGCGCATGAAAAACGGCAAGCCGCTCACTTTGGTTTTCAAAACTTCGGCGGGCCTGAAGGTGCTTGAAAGTATTCAGGTGTATGTTTGCGAACAGTTTAAATCCGTCGGCGCAAGTTGCTCGATCAAGAATGAACCGCCGCGAATTCTACTGGGCCAGAGCGTGCCGCGCGGTGAATTTGATCTTTCGATGTATGGTCAGCCCATTCCGCCCGATTCTTCCATTACGTCTTACTATTCTTCAAAAGAAATTCCGACGGCAAAAAACAGCTGGGCCGGCGGAAACTCCATCCGGCTTAATTCAAAAGAGCTTGATCAATTATTGGTTGCCTTTGACAAAGAAAATAACCGACTGAACCGCATCGCGATCATCCGGAAAATCGAATCTTACTTAGAAAAGAATTATTCGATGATACCGCTCTATCACCGTCGTGAAGCCATTGTAATGCCGAAAAATCTTACGGGCTTAACCGATTCGTTCGAAGGCACCTCTTTTGCGGCGCCCGAAAACTGGAGTCTTAACTAGAGTTTTGTGCCGGTCCTCATTATATCGATGTGTGGAACGATATCATTGAAGGATATATTCCAGAGGACTTCGATGGCTTTGCCTTTTACATTTTTTCGCGGCACAAAACCCCAATAGCGACTATCTAAACTGTTTTCGCGATTGTCGCCCATTACAAAATACATGTTCTCCGGAATCGTAATTTCGAATTGATGTTGGTAAATTAAGTTTCTGGCAGCCGATGGTAAGTAATTTTCATCGACCTCTTCATCATTGATGTACAATCTGTTGTTCTCAATTTTAAGAGTTTCACCCGGTAGCCCGATCACCCGCTTTACGTAATTAATTGATTCATCTTTCGGATAGATAAACACCATCACATCGCCACGTTTCGGTTCACCCGGTTTAGTAAGGCTTACTTCGGTAAACGGAAGTTTAAAATCATAAGCCATTTTATTGGTGAGAATGTGATCCCCTATTTGAATGGTCGGCAGCATCGAACCAGTCGGTACTCGGTAGTGATCGGCAAAACTCCACCTGAATGCGAATAAAACCAGTACCCAGGCTATGGTTGACTTATTTTTGTTTAAAAACTGCTTTACATTCATTTTGAGCTCCTTTATGTTAAATACATGGTACATAATGTAATGTATACTTTACATTATGTAAAGAGTAATATACTATGAATATTGAAAATAAACTCAAGGTCATGCGCGTAACAAATGGTGATTTAACTCAAGCCGATCTTGCAGATCGAGTTGGATGCTCTCGTCAAACGATACATTCAATTGAATCAAGCAAGTTTGTACCTTCGGTAGAATTGGCGCTGAAAATTGCAAAAATTTTAAAATGTAAAGTTGAAGATCTCTTTCAGTTAACGGAGTCAAAATGAATTCTGTGCCCAGTGAATATATTCGCTACTTTATAATTGTATCGGTTATTCTTTATTTTATTTTTGATTATATCGATCAAAAAAAATTACGCGACGAGCGCGAAGAATTTTTAAAGTTAAAAACTTTTGAACTCATTCAGAAGGTAACCTTGTTTTCGGTTTCGCTTTTATCCGTAGCTTATGTACTTTATCCGGCGATGCCCGCTTACGTGCCGATAATTATTATTGTGGTCTGCGGTATGTACACAGAGATTATCGGCAAAACTTATTTACGACGTAAGTACTAAATAACTACTCGATAACCACTTCGCCGAATGCAGCGTCGATATCAAGTTTTAATGCCGGTTTATCCGCTGAATAATCCGGAGATTGATAATCTATTTCTCCGAAGTTAGCGATTTTCTGGCCTCGGATGCTAACAGAGGCAAAGCCGGTATCGATGTGCGCCTTAATCGGCGTCGTAGCATCGGTCAGCACGTGTGTTCGTCCGAATGCACTGTCAATTTTGATGTCGTTATTTAATTCATCAACTGTAAGACCACGTAAATCCAAATTTGAACTGCCGAAAACGGTCGAAAACTTTTTATTGAGCTGCCCGCCCTGATCTTTGGCTTTCATTTCATTCTGGGTAAAGATCGATTCAGTGTCTGAAGAAATTTTATCTACTTTAAAATAACTCATGCGGTGCCCGAACGAACCAAAAATGACTTTTAGGCCCATATAAATCAAAAATACGCCGAACAGAATGCGCATCACCGGCAATTCAATTTTGAAAACAGTTTGAATTAATAAGATCACGCCCACTGCTATAAATAGTATTGCCCAAAACATATTTTTCTTCCTCATTTTAGTTTGCCTCTTTGGTTTTTATTCAGGACATCAGCACATCAACCCAAGCGCGCTTGTCGACCGGAATTGCTTCCTTCGGCATAAACAAGCCTGTGCGCAAGCCGCCTTCACAGGCCACACTGTTTTCATGAATATTTTTCACTTTTAAAAGCATCTTAAGCAGTTCGAAGGCCTTGGCATTGTTGTCTTTCATAACTTTTATAACTTCGGCAACTGTCACGTGTGGGATGGCGTCGTCCCAGCAATCGTAATCGGTAACAAAACAACATGGCAAATAAGGCAAGCCTGCTTCGCGCGCGAGCGCATATTCAGGAAAGTTCGACATTCCAATAATATGCGCGCCCATCTGACGGTAAGTGTTCGACTCTGCTGCCGTCGAAAAATAAGGCCCTTCAATACAAACGTAAGTCTGACCGAAATGAGTTTTAAATTTCTGATCGAGATTATTTTGCAGAATTAAAGCTCTGGTTTTTTTTGCCATTTCTTCACAGATGGGCTTTGCAAGCGATACATGCCCGATCAGGCCACCACCAAGGAACGTATGCTGCCGTAAAGACTTGGTACGGTCGATATACTGATACGGGATAACCAGTTCTCCGGGAACAAATTCTCTTTGTAAAGAGCCCACCGCGCTGAAAGACACAATGGCTTTAACACCCATTTTTTTAAATGCGTAAATATTTGCACGATAATTGATTTCGCTTGGCAAGTGCTCGTGGTGCTCACCGTGCCGTGAAATGAATAAAAATTCTGTGCCATCCACTTTTACTTTTTTAAAACCGCTGGCCGCCGGCCCAAACGGAGTTTCCCGATTGAGCATTTCGATTGTTTCGAATTCGTCAAATTTTTCAAAGCCTGAGCCGCCGATAATTCCTAACATAATTTTAATACTCCGTTTTCAATATCTTTCTTAAAATAAACTGCTTTATCCAGAATCCAGGCGCTGACCAGTTCATTCGGTGTGACGTCAAACGACGGGTTATAAACGTGAATGTTCTTTGGCGCCCATAAAACTTCGCCGAAGCCGCGCACTTCATTTTCATTTCGTTGTTCAATTGGGATTTCTCTGCCGTTTTTACAATTAACGTCGACGGTGGTGTAAGGTGCGGCTACGAAAAACGGAATTTTATGATAGTGGCAATTCACAGCTACGCTGTAAGTTCCGATTTTATTGGCGAAGTCGCCGTTGATCGCAATGCGGTCTGAGCCCGTAATGGCTTTCGTAATTTTTTTCAGGCTCATCAGGTGGGCGGCCATGCTGTCGGTAATCAGTGTGCACGGGATATTCAGTTTTTGTAGTTCCCATGCGGTAAGTCTTCCGCCTTGTAGCAGCGGGCGGGTTTCATCGATGTAAACGTGGATTTTTTTTCCTTGTTCGTGCGCTTTGCGGATCACACCGAGGGCTGTGCCGATGCCGGCAGTTGCAAGCCCGCCGGTATTACAATGGGTAAGGATCTGATCGCCGTCCTCTATGAGAGCCGCGCCGTTTGTTGCCATGTTTTCACAAAGCTTAACGTCTTCGTTAAAAATCTGAATGGCCAGATCGATAATTAATTTATGGTTGTTGTCGGTTTTTTTTATTTCGTTCACCATACGATCCACGCAGATCATCAGGTTGACAGCGGTGGGCCGCGCTTCATAAATGGCCTTTGCCTGTTCTAGAATTTCTTTTATACCGGTTGCGGTTGCTGCAAGTTTAGCAATCATCAACGACGCCGCCACACCGATCAACGGTGCTCCGCGCACGCGTAAGCTTTTTATGGCTTCGATCAATTGCGCTGTCGTTTCGATGTGAAGCCATTTTTCCTGATGCGGCAACAGTGTCTGATCTAATAAACGCAAGTCAAATTTTAAGTCTGTAACATCGGCTTCAAGTGCCAGTGAACGCAGATTGATCATAACAGAACGTCTCCGATTTTTTTGCGGAGCTCATACAGGTATTCAATTTCCTCTTTTGGTAACGGAGTCAATTTTCCGATCTGTTTAGCCATCGCCAGAATCTGCGCCGAGTGCTCGATGCGTTCCATTCCGCGATAGGCTTCTTCTAAATCTGCGCCCCAGGCCACCGCGCCGTGATTTCGCAAAATCAGCGCCTGGTGTTTTGGAAGAAATGGCTTTAGCACTGTTCCCATTTGATCGGTGCCGGGTCTTGCATAAGGCACAAACGGAATATCACCGGTGGCTAAAATAACTTCTGATAAACAATCACTCGGTAGTTTGGTTAACTCTGGTGCTGCGATCGACCACGCGATTGCGGTTGGCGGATGCGCGTGAATAATCGCCTGGGCTTTTGGCGTAGTCCGGTAAATTTCAAGATGCATCAATCTTTCGGTCGAAGGATTCCCGACCAAGACCTCGCCTTTAAGATTAATTACCGCCATCTGTTCCGCATTCATAAACGCTTTGGCGATGCCTGAAGGTGTAATTAAAATTTCGTCATCTGAAAGTCTATAAGAAATATTACCGTCGGCTGCAGCCAACATATTTCGCTCGTGTAAACGCTCGCAAATCTCGACTATATCACTGGCTATTCTTTGTGCTTTTAGGCTTGTCATATATAACACATACAACGTAGGCTTTATCCAAGGCAAGGCACT
>JANPPN010000061.1:0-9935 GCA_031428535.1 Bdellovibrio sp.
CCAGCACCTGATTTTGATCACAACCAAGGCTTTTCGCCAGAGCAGAAACCATCATTAAGTTTTTCTCGACGCCGATAGCACCCGTTGCGGCATTGGCCTGGCCCGAGTTCGTCAGAATCGCGCGGATATTATCCGCCGGCAAAAGTGCCTGAGTGTAACGAACCGGTGCAGCTCTGCACTCGCTTAAAGTAAAAACGCCTGCAGCTACGGCCGGAACTTCCGAAATCAGTAAACCCATGTCGGGTCGGTAGCGGCGCACGCCGCAGTTAACTCCGCTTGCTAAAAATCCTTTTGGTAATGGGGTACGTCGCACCCCTGGTCCTATTGTCATATCATTGCCTCCAATCCATCGATCCCAGTGCCCATCGGCAAATCTGAAATCCGGTTAAAGTTTTCAACGGCCTGACTTGCAGCGCCCTTCATTAAGTTATCTATGCATGAAAAAACAAAAACTTTATCACCTTGCACTTCAAAACTGATGTGTGTCTTGCCGGTGCCAATCACTCTTTTCAGCGAAAGCAGGTTGGAGTTTTTTCCAATTGCCGCGAAGCTCACTAACGGATAATCGCGATAAGCTTTGATCAAGGCTCCTTCAATATCTGCGATTGTTTTACCTGCAACCAAGCGTCCGTAAATCCCGGCGATTATTCCGCGGCGAATCGGCAGCAAACTTGTTGTAAAATGAGCGTCTAAGGAGATACCGGTAAAAGTGGCAATCGCTTCAACAATTTCCGGGTAATGCTGATGGCAGCCCACCTTGTACGGCAGGCACTCGTCGTCCACTTCAGCAAATAAAAGCTTTTCAGAAGCTTTTTTCCCGGCGCCGGTAGCGCCCGACTTTGCATCAATCACGATATTTTCTGCAGATAGGACTTCTTCTTTTAATAACGGAATCAAAGCCATCGCAACGGCAGTGGCAAAACATCCCGGGTTAGCGACCAATTCATTTTGTGCAGGCCCCACCCACGGCAGCAAACCATATTGAGCTTTTTTAAGTAAAGTTTCCTCCGTATGAGAAAATCCATACCATTGCGGGTAGCTGTTCTCTTTCAAACGGAAAGCGCCGCTTAAATCAATTACTTTTTTTCCCGCAGCCACTAAAACAGGAGCCAGTTTCAGTGACACTTCGGCAGGCGTGGCCAAAAAAACCACATCTGTCAAATGCACTTGCAACTTATCGTCTGTCAGACAGATCACTTTTGCTGCGGCCTCAGAGTTCAAATAATCCGAAAGTTTAAATTCTGAAGTTGCAAAACAGTATTTAAGTTCAGCTGAAGGATGCTGCAGTAAAATCCGCGCCAGCTCTATTCCTGAGTAGCCACGTGCACCAACAATCGAACAAGTAATGCGATTAGATTTAATTGTTGCTTTCATTTTCCTGCCCCTTTCGCTTGTGCATAATTATGCTCTTTAATGCATAATTATGCCGATTGATGCCGCCGTCAACTATTTTATTGCATTTAATAGAAAGTGTTGCATAATTAGTCGTGCTGAAGGAGGCTGCGATGAAAACTATCAATTCAAAAGAAATAGCCAAAAAAATATTGCCGGAAATTCCAGCCATTGCAAAAAATCGGGAAACCGCCACCCCGCCCTTCTTTAAGGCACTGATGAATTATGTCGAAAATGGTGCAGCTTCATGGCACTGTCCGGGCCATTCAGGCGGAGCCGCATTCTTGAAATCTCCGGTTGGAAAGCTATTCCACAAATTCTTCGGTGAAAACCTATTAAAGGCCGATGTCTGTAACGCTGTTGAAGAACTGGGTCAGTTGCTTGAGCACACCGGCCCGATTGCGGCCTCTGAAAAAAATGCGGCCAGGATATTTAATGCCGATCATCTCTTCTTTGTGACAAATGGCACCTCAACCTCCAACAAAATTGTCTGGCACTCAACTGTAGGCCCCGACGACATCGTGATCGTGGATCGCAACTGCCACAAATCAAATCTGCACGCTATTATGATGACGGGAGCTATACCCATTTACCTGTCGCCCACCCGAAACCACTATGGAATTATCGGCCCCATCCCTGAAAGCGAGTTTTCTTTTGAAAATATTCAGAAGAAAATCGAAAAGCATCCTTTCATCAAAGATAAAACCAAAAAGCCCCGTATCTTAACGCTGACGCAATCCACGTACGATGGAATCAGCTATAATGTCGAAACCATCAAAAACAAACTCGATGGAAAAATCAATGCACTTCACTTTGACGAAGCCTGGTTACCGCATGCGGCCTTCCACGACTTCTACAAAAACATGCACGCTATCGGCACCAACCGCCCACGCGCCAAAGAATCTTTGATTTTCTCAACCCAGTCGACGCATAAAATGCTGGCCGGCCTCAGTCAGGCGTCGCAGATTTTAGTTCAGGATTCTGAAGCAAAAAAGCTCAACCGTTTTGTATTTAACGAAGCTTACCTTATGCACACAACTACCAGCCCGCTGTATTCGATCATTGCCTCGTGCGACGTTTCGGCTGCGATGATGGACGGGCCCAGCGGAAAAGCTCTGGTTGAAGAATGCCTGCTAGAGGCCATGGACTTCCGGCGTGCGATGCGCCCGCTCGAAAACAACCTCGGATTCAAAGTGTGGGGGCCAGAGGAATTGCCGCCTGAAGGAATTGGCTCGCGCGAAAACTGGATTTTGAAGCCTAATGAAAAGTGGCATGGTTTCGGCGAGGTCAGCCCTGATTTCAATATTCTGGATCCGATCAAAACCACTGTCCTGACCCAAGGCCTCGAGGTTAACGGCAACTTCGCCACTGAGGGCATTCCGGCTAGTATTGTTGCCAAATATCTGTGTGAAAACGGCATTGTGGTAGAAAAGTGCGGGCTCTATTCATTTTTTGTGATGTTCACTATCGGAACGACCAAAGGAAAATGGAATAAAATCATTGAAGTACTGAAAAAATTCAAACTGGATTACGACAATAACGAATTGTTGATAAAAATTATCCCGAAATTCGCCGCCTCCCATTCGTGCTATCAACAACTGGGCTTAAAAGACCTCTGCCAGCAGATTCATGACGAGTACAAAGCCGGTGATCTGGCCCGGATGACGACCGAGATTTATGTTTCCGAAATCACGCCTGCTATGAAACCTTCGGACGCCTTCGCAAGGATTGTGCACGAAGAAATTGAACGCATCGAGATCGATAACCTCGAAGGCCAAGTCACGGCCGTGCTGTTAACCCCCTACCCCCCAGGAATTCCATTATTGGTACCCGGCGAGCGCTTCAATAAGGCGATTGTTAACTACCTGAAGTTTGCGCGGGATTTCAATCACCAGTTCCCGGGCTTCGAAACCGATGTTCACGGGCTAGTTACCGAAAATCATAACGGTATAAAAAAGTACTTTGTGGATTGCGTGACTGAAAACCGAAGCGGATCTCATAAAGCAAGAATCCGAAGCTACAATGGCTAGGTTTTATTTGAGTCCTATTAATTTACAAAAACTTCCATTTCAGAAATTACACACGCTGATTGATATGCCGGAGTAAATCCATCAGAAGAAACATCAATCAAATCTTTTCCTAAATAATTATCTACGGATGTTTTTATTGTAACTTGAGGCGCTTGACCGACAATTTCACCTTTTTCAAAAATATATCCAATTTGAACTGGTGTAGAGAACTCACCCAGATCATTACTGTCGCCACCTGCTGTAACCATAGCAACCAAGCAACGATCTAATTTGCTAATAATCGATTGCCATGGCGATCTACCCTTTGCAAAACGAAGTGACCTTGGGCTTAAGTTGACACCACGATTATATGCGCGCAATCCATTTCCTGTACTTGTTTTTCCAAATTTTTTACCAAAACGCAAATCTGAAATAGTAGACATAAACCGCCCCTGATCAATTAACTTCAAATCCTGAGTTCGCACTATTCCATCACCGTCAAAAAAATCAAAATTTCCCGAGTTCGCGTCATAGGAATTATCAACTAATGAAATTTTATCACTAAATAGTTTTTCACCTAGTTTGCCGCTATAAAGAGCTGCACCATCTTCATATTTATTAATATAAAATGATTCTATAAGTTTTTTTAAAGGCTCTTGATTATCAACCAATAGTACCGGCATTCGGCAATTCGTTATCTTGACTGTTTTACCTTGGACATTTAAAAATTCTGAATGTCTTTCTATTAAGTCGTGAATATTAGTCTTCAAGTTAATATCACCAAAATAACCATCTAGCATATTACTAGAGCCTTTGCGTTGATACATAAAATACCAGTCGCAAATTCCACCAGAAGATTCTAAATCTAACCCATAACTTGATTGCAAAGAATTAGTTTGATTTTGAACATTACAGCGTCCACTGAAAATGAAATCTGGATGCAATCGCATCAATGTTTTTAATCCCTCTTCAAACAATTCAAATACCTTTAAATCTGCTGATTCGCTTGTACGAATCTCTTTGTGCGCGGGAGCAAACCCATATTCGTGGGCCGTACCAAGACCACCCCATTCTTGCGTATCTGCTATAAGTCGTTCATCAGTTGTTTTACCTAAACGCGAAGTTTGAAAAACTTTTCCATTTTCAAATCGTCTTACGCCATATCGCTGAATATTTGATTTTTTAAGTGAGCAAACTTCATTCGCTTCAATTTTTATCGTAGTAGCCTGTTCTTGAATTGATAAAATATCATATTCCATTAGTTCACCTGCATTTCTTTCACTAAAATATATGGGCCGCCGTGCGCTACAGGCAATGGCCACTGTTCCATTTTTCCGCATCCACCAATTGCGCCGCTATGAAGATCAAAATCAGAAGAGACTGCTTCAATATTTTTTAAAGTATCAAACACTGAACCGGAGATAACAGTAATACGTACAGGTTTTTTTTCACCAATTGAATCTATTATGTATCCACGTGTCGGCGCTATAGTAAATGTACTAAGCCCACTGCCATGCTTTACGCCTTCAACCAGCAAAACACCTTCGCAACGCTTCAAAATTGAATTTACACTTTCAGCACCCGGCTCGATATATGTTGAAGTCATACGCACAATTGGTTCCCATTCAAAATTCATAGCACGTGAATTTCCGGTCGGGCTTTCCCCTAATTGTATTGCTGTGTCGATACTATGAAGTCGCCCCGTCAGAATTCCATTTTTAATTAAATAGCTCTTTTGCGCAGGAACTCCATCATCATCAACTGGACAATACCCCGATGTATTCACGTGCTGACCACTATCTATTATTGTCAAATTCTCCGACGCAATCTTTGAACCCAATTGCCATTCAGCCAAAGCTTGTGCGTTGCCTAGTAAAAAATCAGCTTCAGATTTGTGGCCAAACGATTCGTGGGTAAAAACTCCTGTTACTACAGGATCAAGTAGTACTCTGTATTTTCCAGGCTCAATAGCCGGCGCGTGCAAGAATTTTTCACTTTCATACAACGCACTCTTAAGCCTAGCATCGTGGTTTAATAAAGCTGTAAATTCGGAGCCATAAATTAAAAATTTATCATCAAAAAGTTGGCCGCCGTCTTTTAAAGTATAACCGATATTTACTCCACCTTGATTAAAATCAAACTCAAACTGTGTACCAACGCTGTTCACGAAAGATTTTATTTTATAAATATCCCCGTATCTAATAGTCATTGAGCTTATTTTTTTATTTTGCTGTAAAATTTCAGAATAGTTTTTTAGAAGATCTGTTTTTTTTAAAAGCGGAACTGAGCTAAATTTTGTAAGTGCAGAACTTATTTTAATAAATGGTTCTTGCTTTTTAGGCGAATAACCAAAATTAGATTTTTTAGGAACAGGCTGTTTACAAAGATTTTCCAACGATTCTTTAATTTGATCGATTTCAGTAGTTGATTCGTAAAGCCAAAATCCATCTTTTTTTATTCGTAGAAAAGCACCCAGCGAAGGACTCGATGTGCACGTTACTATCTCACCATCAACGATGATAATTGTTGTTTCAAAACTGTCTTCAAGCCGAACATCCCAATACTCACAGTTTAAATTCATGGCTTTTGTCATAGATAAAATTTGTGCCAAGTAACTCATTCAAAATCCTTTTTTTGGAGCATCAAAAGTCGATAACTTCGGCCTATAACTAGATCACTATTTGAATTGGAATGGTACTTTACTAAAATCTGTGTATTTTTTCGATGGTCTGTTTCCGTAATTAAAATCGACCAGTTCAGGGTTTTCAGATCTAAAAGCAAAACTAGTTATCGATCCTTCTAAATTACGGGATTTAATAAGGTCCCAAGCCTGGCTTGGATACACTTCTCCTTCGTCGCATGATATGCTATTTTGATTATAAAACCAAAGACCATCCTCAAAAAAACAATAGCTTAATGAAGCCTTGATGTCTTTTTTTCCGTCGTTATTGCTATCATATATTGTATCATTGCATGTTCCAATAAGGGCCAAACGCGGCTCTTCACAGACGGCTCTGAATCCTCCGGGCCCGGCATTGACAGTTATTGAAATGACTGTCGTTGCTAATGCAATTCCAAATAGTGATTTGAGATAATTCATAATTCTGACCTTTCGGAAAAAGTTTGTGGGCTTAACTTCCCGTAATTCAAACGAACCATTCAAACTGAACAGTTATTTGATTCGTACAATGCGATAGTCGTACCACAGTCCAAAGCAGTATAGTTTCGCTTTAAAGGCAAAAGGGGTGTATCAGAAATATACAGTGTGCCGTAACAAAGCATCGTGCAAAATGGAATAATGTTTAGAAAACTTAGGGACATCGGCTGAGAAATTTCTTCAAATAATGGGAGTTACTGGGGTTTGGTTATTGGTCTTTGTTTAGCGTGGTAGTGATGACCGATTCTATACCCATAATAAACTACAGTTAAAATCAGTACCGGCTGGTGGTAGGTTAAAATGAATCTTGACGCAGCGGCTTGTCCGAATAGCGGCGGCGGGCGGATTTTTAGCTATGATGGCGATTTCTATGGAGCTGCACACAAAGCCACTACCTGCGAATTATTCAAACGAACAAAAAAATAGAATAACAATTTAGGCAAACCGCTGGGTTTTACACAGGCCTGCTAGAGATCGAAAAATCTAATCCTGTCTGATATTTTTCAATCTTCCTACTGTCGAAGTTCCTACGTAAGTTATTGAACCGCGCTGGTTGCGTATTTTTTCTACTCGCGAGTTTATCAGAATGATCGGGCCTCTATGATTCACGATTCTCTCAACATGACTATTGCGAATAACAAGTTTGCCACGCAAGTTTCTAATGTGGTTCAAATTCATATTATCCAGATCCGCATAGCCACGATGATTTTTTAATTTTTTTAGCTTTCCACCACCAGCCAAAGTAGAAATTACGCAAAGTGGCCCACGCATATTTTTTATTTTCGATGGACTGTCTTTAGGTTCAAGTGCGGACTTACCAGAAAGAGGAGACAGCACATACATTGCGCCTCTTATGTTTTTTGCTTTCAAAATTTCTGCTCGCAATACTAAAATTGAACCGCGTACTTTATGGATTTTCACGATGGGATCGTCGAAGGTAAAATCAAAACTATTTAACGCGTTCGATCTGAAGGCCCCGCAATTGTCTTCGTCAGCAGCACTACCATCTGCAATATCGTCTGCAGAAGTATCCGAATCCGAATCAGTTTCCGATTCAGGAAACTCTGAGTCTTCCAGGTCGGAAGAACAATCTCCCGCAATTCCATCAACATCAGTATCATCATCACGCTGGTCCGCGAGGTCTTCCTGATTGTCTGCGCTGCTGTCGGCTTCAGTTCCGGTGGCGCTATTACTTCCGGCCTTTTCTGAAAGCTGATCTATGCTCGAGATCCCTACCTTAGAGCAGTTTTGAAAAAATAGCACTGGCGCCGCTGCCACCACGAGTATCAAAAAGATGCGTTTTAAGTTACCCGTCATTCAAGACCTCCGATGAATTAAGCTTCAAAAAATTGGCCATCTTAAAAGCAATCTGCATTGGGACAAGCGACAAAAATTGTTTAACTAAAAAAAAATGCCTATAAGATTAACGGATTATTCTGAGAAATCAGAGCTCTGAACCTTCTCAATTTCTTAGTATGAGTTCCAATTTCACGAGCTTCTCAAAATTATGCTTTCTGAAACGATCGAGAGTATCCACATCAGAAGCTGCACGCATGCACAACCTCAGTGCCAACAGCATCTATACAGTGGCTTAAAATGTACCTCGAAAAAAGTAACCTTTCTAAATCCGAAATTGAAAATACCGTAACTGAATTTCAAACCGAATTTGAACAGACCTGCAAATGCTATTTCGAAATCTGCGAAAAAAAAAGTTGCTGTGGTTCAGGCCCAGGCTCGGCAAAAGCATCAATTTGCGTTCACCGATAATTCACCCTTTAAATCTTCTGCAAATTATCGCAAAACAGAACAAAGACCCTCACCTGCTGCGGGCAACCACTACCGGCATCTCCAGTGGCATGCTTACCACCGGTTAAGCGCATTTGGTAAAATTTCTGAGTTCCAAGCTGGAATGCCACAAACAGCGCCGCTATGGATTTTTTCTTCAGTGACACGACACTCAAAATTTTGCAAACCATAAATCCTGCTCAGAATGAAATCGGCAGCAGCGGTGTATCTTTCCTCCGTATAGGTGCGGGTATCGGAACAGCGGGCGCAGGCACCGCCTGTATCAGGTCGGGCGGTGGCGCGGGAACTTTAGCAGTCATCGGTGCAACCTTAGTGGGCTCTACTGCCCAGGCAATTGTTTTCCAAAATCTGGAAGTTTCCTGCTTTTAACTTAATGGCTGGCTTATAATTTGCACTCAGTGTGGAAAGTAAAAGCAAATCACACTGAGGTATTTATGGCCATTCAATCAACAACCGAATCGAAAAATAAAAATTATCCTACAGGCTCAGGTCCGGAAAAAGAAATCCGCGCCATCATTGAAAGCTTTGTCGCTGCATTTCGCGAGCATGACTTCAACAAAATACTTTCTTTCTATGCACCAGAAGTTGTCGCTTTCGACATCGAACCACCGTTGCAGTACTTAAATAAGAACGACTATAAAAAATCCTGGGATATCCTCAATGAATTCCAGGAAGGCGCCACTCTTGAACCGAATGGCGTGAGAATCACGGTCAATGAAAATCTCGCCTTCAGCCGATGCCTCTATCACTTCTCCGGCACCACAAAACAAGACGGCAAAAAAGTTGATTTTTGGATGCGCAACACCGCCTGCTTTGAAAAATTAAACGGTCAGTGGCTGATTGTGCACGAGCACCTCTCGGTTCCGGTAAATGTAATGGACGGCAGGGCCCGAACAGATCTAAGACCCGAAATTCTTCATTCGTAGCAAGCCGTCATGGTACGGCGTACCTTGTGAATCTTCGCGTAGCCCTTTCATTTCTTCAAAGTTTGTACTAAAGTATAAGCAAAGGCGAAAGGATGTCCATATGATTTCAAAATACTTATTTACCTTTTTTCTTCCTGTATTATTTTATACTACCGCGTCTCTTGCTCATCAACTGAGGTGTGAAATTTACGACTTAGCCACAGGCGACATTCTGTCTGAGTCCGGTTTAATTCGAACAACATCGGAAGATTTGCGAAAAGATGAACCGTACAAACTTACTCTTGAACACGACCTGATGAATGCCGAATTTCAACTTGGTTTTTTAGATGCAAATTCTGAAACGCTGTTGTTTCAGATCAGAACCCGTGAGGTCGTAAATTCCGAATTCGGCAAATTCACCATTGCAATTTCAGAATTAAAACCAGGAAAGAGTTATATCCTCGGCCGAGTTTTCACCGAAATTACGGGCCTCGGCGACAACACAATGTCTTCCTGCAATATGATTATTGAAAATTGATTCGTCTATTCCGGGGGATTAGGTACGGCGTACGTTTCGGATAGGTCGAATTTCATTCGTTCTTCAAAGCAATTAAATTCAATTTCGCAGGATCTCAGCGCTATTGCATTTTGTTGATAGGGTAAGCT